>NZ_JAUXYO010000023.1 GCF_030694325.1 Allobosea sp.
CCGCACAATGTCGGCGCGATCCTGCGCTCGGCCGCGGCCTTCGGCGCCGCGGCGGTGATCGTCACCATCCGTCACTCGCCGGCGGCCACCGGCGTCCTGGCGAAGTCGGCATCGGGAGCCCTGGAGCATGTCCCGCTGATCGCCGTGCGCAATCTCGGCGACGCGCTCGACGAACTCGGCAAGCGCGCCTTCCAGCGCATCGGCTTCGATTCGGACGGCGAGGTCGCCTTCGAGGACGTCGCCCTGACGCGCCCGCTCGTGATGGTAATGGGCGCCGAGGGCAAGGGCCTGCGCCAGCGGACGCGCGAACTCTGCGACCAGGTCGCGCGGCTGGAAGTGCCGGGCGCGATCACCAGCCTCAACGTCTCCAACGCCACCGCGATCGCTCTCTACGCCGCCAGCCGGCGCCGTTGAGGCCAGCCGGGCTCAGCGTCCGGGCACGATCAGCAGCAATGCGCCCGTCTCGGCATGGGCGAAGCGCGTACGCCGCCCCTGCCGCGGCTCGGGATCGCTGATTCGGATCACACGGGTCGCCGGGCGGTCGCGCCGCCCCTCCAACCGGTAGAGCGTCGGCTCCGGCGTCGGCGCGCGGGCGATCCCCATCCGCACCGGCATGTGCTCGAAGGAATGGCGGTCGACAGGGCGCTCGATCTCGATCGCATGCGAGGATGTTCCCCCGCCCGGCATGGTCCACGGCCCGTAACCGACGGCGGCCAGCGGCCCGCGGCCGCCATGCCGGCCATGATGGTAGCCGCGCCATCCGGCGGCATCGGAGCGGACCCAGCGACGATCGCCCATCCGCTGGTGAATCGCGGCGCCGCGATGCGGGAGTTGGCCGAGGCTCGGCCGAGCAGCGCTCGCCGGCGCCGCGACGGGAAGGGCAGTCTGCGCGAGCGCGCTTCCCGCCGGCAGCAATAGGCCCGTCAGCAGCAGGCCGAGACAGATCGTTCTGGCGCGCGACATGGCGCTCCTCCTTCTCCGCATCCTCGAGGCCTCCGCCGCCGACTATAGGCGTCCGCATCCGGCTGGAAAGCGGAAATCGCCGGCGCAGCCCTTCTGAGACCATCGTCGTACAACCAATGATGCAAGACCAAGTGATTGATTGCGCTTGATCTTTTGCGCGCGCATTGCTCTCGCCGACGGACATGCGGAGCCCCTGGTTTCGCTTCCGCCGAAGCCAGATCACGTCGAACAAGGACGGTGGGCAGTCAGGCAGCGCGGAGTCGTCCCGCTGCCCTGGACCTCGCAGGGAGAACCGCCATGAGCATGGCAGCGAATGTATCGGGGGCGAAGACCGCGCCGCGCCCCATGACCAAGGAAGAGAAGCGCGTCATCCTCGCATCGTCACTGGGCACCGTCTTCGAATGGTACGATTTCTACCTCTACGGCTCGCTCGCCGTGATGATCGGCGCCCATTTCTTCTCGGCCTTCGATCCCAACACCCGCGCCATCTTCGCGCTGCTCGCCTTCGCGGCCGGCTTCCTCGTCCGTCCCTTCGGCGCGCTCTTCTTCGGCCGCCTGGGTGACCTGATCGGCCGCAAATACACCTTCCTCGTCACCATCGTGATCATGGGCGCCTCGACCTTCCTGGTCGGCCTGCTGCCCAGCTACAACACGATCGGCTGGATCGCGCCTGTCATCCTGATCGCGCTGCGCATGCTCCAGGGCTTGGCGCTCGGCGGCGAATACGGCGGAGCGGCGGTCTATGTCGCCGAGCATGCGCCGGTCGGCCGCCGCGGCTTCTACACCTCCTGGATCCAGACCACCGCGACGCTCGGCCTGCTGCTGTCGCTGCTGGTCATCCTGGTGATCCGCGTCAACATGGGCGAGGCCGACTTCGCCGCCTGGGGCTGGCGCATTCCGTTCCTGCTGTCGATCTTCCTGCTCGCGATCTCGGTCTGGATCCGCCTGCAGATGCAGGAATCCCCCGCCTTCAAGAAGATGAAGGAAGAGGGCACCGGCTCCAAGGCGCCGCTCACCGAGGCCTTCGGCCAGTGGAAGAACGCCAGGATCGCGCTGATCGCCCTGTTCGGCCTGACGATGGGCCAGGCGGTCGTCTGGTACACGGGGCAGTTCTACGCCCTGTTCTTCATCCAGAGCATCCTGAAGGTCGATCTCTATTCGGCGAACGTGCTGATCGCCTGGGCCCTGATCGTCGGCACCGGCGGCTTCATCTTCTTCGGCTCGCTGTCGGACAGGATCGGCCGCAAGCCCGTCATCCTGGCCGGCTGCCTGATCGCGGCGCTGACCTATTTCCCGCTGTTCGGCGCGCTGACCAAGGCCGCCAATCCGGGCCTCGCCGCGGCGCATGAGAACGTCAAGGTCCAGGTCGTCGCCGATCCCGCCACCTGCGGTTCGGTCTTCGATCCGGTCGGCATCCGCACCTTCACCTCGCCTTGCGACATCGCCCGCCGCACGCTGGCCACCCAGGCCATCGTCTACACCCAGGCGCCGGCTCCCGCCGGAACCCCGGCCAAGGTCACCGTCAACGGCAAGGAACTCGCGGTCGACGCGACCTTTGCCGCCACGGTCGCCAAGGAAGCGGTCGCTGCCGGCTACCCGGCTCCGGGCGATGCGCGCATCGTCAAGACCGGCTTCTTCAGCGCCCTGTTCAACGCGCAGTCGCTGACGGTCATCGGCATCCTGACCATCCTCATCATCTATGTGACGATGGTCTACGGCCCGGTCGCCGCGGCGCTGGTCGAGCTCTTCCCGACCCGCATTCGCTACACCGGCATGTCGCTGCCCTACCATATCGGCAATGGCTGGTTCGGCGGCCTGCTGCCGGCGACCGCCTTCGCCATGGTGGCCGGCACCGGCGACATCTACTACGGCCTCTGGTACCCGATCGTCTTCGCCCTCGCGACCTTCGTGATCGGCATGCTGCTGGTGCCCGAGACCAAGGACCGCGACATCACCACCCACGAGAACTGAGCGACGCTCGCCTCTCTGCGACACCCGGGCCCCGCCTCCCCAGGCGGGGCCCTTCTCCATTGGTCCTTGCACCGATCGGCGATCTTGCCCCGCGCGGCCGCGGCTGCTAACCGCTAGCGCGGCCGCCCTGCCCCATCGGGTTCGGCCGATGCCGGCGTAGCACAGCGGTAGTGCAGCGGTTTTGTAAACCGAAGGTCGGGAGTTCGATCCTCTCCGCCGGCACCATTCGGGCCCCGCGCCCGTTGCCCGCTTCGTGAAACCGAGGCATGCACGCAGCGCACCGGCCCGGCCTTGGTCGGGCCTCCATCTTGCGTCACGTGGAACCGACGGCTCGCAGCGGTGTTCGCTCCGACGTCCCGACCGAGACCAGACCTGTATGCACCGCCCCGAACATCTGCTCGCCCTCGCCGACCGCTGCGAAACCGCAAGCAAGCCCGACCGCACCCTCGACGCCGACATCTACGAGGCGTTGGGCTTCAACGTCCGGCGCAAGCCGAGCCATCTGGTCGGCCGCCGCACCCCGCCGGGCGGAATCTACCAGGAAGGCTCGCTGTGGAAGACGCTCGGCTCCGTCAGCGCCAATATCGACGTCGCCGTCGGCCTTTTGCGGCAGAAGGCGCCCGACTGGCGCTGGAGCCTGCAGTCCATGGCCGTCGACGACACCGCGACGTTCCAGGCGCTGGTGGCCGAATGCCAGGCAAACGGCACGATCGGCGCGCTCGCGCTCTGCGCCGCGATGCTGCGTGCCTTTGCGCGAGCCCGCAGCGCACCCGCTTCGGCTGCCGAGCACGACGGGCGCTGACCGCCGCGCCCGTCCCTCACGAAAACTTGACCCCCTCCCTGCCCCTGCGACAGCGCTCCGCCGTTGAACCATGAGCGCCGCCCGCTAGGGTCCGACACCGGCTCCGCCCGAGCCGAGGGAGACAAGAACGATGACCGATCTCAATCTGTCGCGCCGCACCGTCATCGCGGGCGCTGGCGCCCTCGCCGCAGCCGCCTCACTCGACCTGCCCGGGCTCGGCCCGGCCTACGCCCAAGGAGTTCCCGTGAACCAGGCACCCGGTTTCTACCGCTACAAGATCGGCGACATCACCCTCACCGCCATCAATGACGGCTTTGCCCGCCGTCCGCTCGAGGGTTTTGTTCGCAACGCCGAGCTGGCCGACGTCAAGAAGGCGATGGAGCAGGCCTTCCTCCCGGCCGACGCCCTGCCGATCTCCTTCACCACGCTGGTCATTCAGAACGGCGACAAGACCACCCTGATCGACACCGGCAACGGCGATTCCGGCGCGCCGACCTCGGGCCGCTGGATGGCGAACTTCACCGCCGCCGGCCTCGATCCGAAGTCGGTCTCGACCGTCGTCTTCAGCCATTTCCACGGCGATCACATCAACGGCTTCCGCCTCAAGGACGGCACGGCGGTGTTCCCGAACGCGGAAGTGATGGTCCCGGCCGCCGAATGGGCGTTCTGGATGGACGACGCCAAGATGAATGCCGCCCCCGAGGCCATGAAGGGCGCCTTCGGCGGCGTGCGCCGCGTCTTCGGCCCCGTCGCCAAGGATGTGAAGCAGTTCGAGCCGGGCAAGGAGGTCGTCTCGGGCATCACCGCCGTCGCTGCGCCCGGGCATACGCCGGGCCACACCGTCTTCGCGGTCGCCTCGGGCGGCAAGTCGCTGATGGTGATGTCCGACACCACCAACCACCCCGCCCTGTTCGTGCGCAATCCCGACTGGTCGGCCGTGTTCGACATGGACGGCCCGCAGGCCGCCGCCACCCGGCGCAAGCTGCTCGACATGGTCGCGGCGGACCGGATGCAGGTGGCGTTCTACCACGCTCCCTTCCCGGCCACCGGCCATATCGCCAAGTCCGGCAACGGCTTCGAGATGGTGCCGGTGCAGTGGAGCCCCGCGATCTGACCGCTCCGCGTCGGAGTGACCAGCGAAGGCCGGGGCCGAACCCCGGCCTTTTTTGTGCCCGCAGATGGGTCGCCGTCGGCTCGCGATCCGGCGACCGCCTGTGCTAAGGCAGGCTCGCGCCGTCCCGGCGCATGCCGTCAGGACCCGTGATGACCGAGCGCTTCCAGGCCATCTCCTTCGTCGCCAGCGACACGCCGGAGGCGCAGGCCGCCCTGGCGAAGCTGACCGAGCGCTACGGCAATGCCGACCCGGCGACGGCGGATGTCATCGTGGCGCTCGGCGGCGATGGGCTCATGCTGCAGACGCTGCATCGCTTCGTCGGCACGGGCACGCCGATCTACGGCATGAACCGGGGCTCGGTCGGCTTCCTGATGAACGAGTTCCGCGAGCGCGGCCTGCGCAAGCGCCTGACCGAGGCGCAGCGCAGCGTCGTCCACCCGCTCTCGATGCGCGCCGTCGACCAGGACGGCACCGAAGTGCGGGCCGAGGCGATCAACGAGGTCTCGCTGCTGCGCCGCTCCTACCAGGCCGCCAAGCTCAGGATTTCGATCGACGGCCAGGTCCGGCTCGACGAACTGGTCGCCGACGGCGTGCTCCTGGCGACGCCCGCGGGCTCGACGGCCTACAATCTCTCCGCCAACGGGCCGATCCTGCCGCTCGATGCACCCCTGCTGGCGCTGACGCCGATCTCGGCCTTCCGTCCGCGGCGCTGGCGCGGCGCCCTCCTCCCCGACCATGCCAAGGTCACGATCGAGGTGCTGGAGGCGCAGAAGCGCCCCGTCAGCGCCGTGGCCGACCATGTCCAGATCGACAATGTGCTGCGGGTCGAAATCGAGATCGACCGCGATGTCGACCTCGTCATGCTCCACGACCCCGGCCACAGCCTCGACGAGCGGATCCTGCGGGAGCAGTTCGGGTACTGAGGGGGTGCCATGGCGCGAAGGCGATGGCCGCGTCGCCAGCGCCCGGCTAGCCTGAACGCTCCAGACCGAGCGAGGATCAGCCCATGCACCGCGACGACATCACGCAAGCCGCCACCGAGATCGGCAAGGGCAGCTTCATGGCGACCTTCGGCCGCGTGCCCGACAATTTCAGCCTCCTGTCCGAGCATGCGCCCGGCGCCTTCGCCGGCTACGGCTTGATCCGCGCCGCCATCATGCGCGACCGGGACGAGGGCGGCGCGCTCGATCTGAAGACCAAGGAACTGGTCTTCGCCCTGCTCGACACGCTGATCGGCCAGAAGAACGGCGCGAAGAACCACGCCGCCGCCGCGATGAAGCTCGGCCTGACCCTGCCCGAACTGGCCGAGGGGCTGGTTCAGGTCATCATGGCCGGCGGCATCACCACCTGGAACGAGACCGGCGCCGAGGTAATGCGGCACTGCGCGCAGCTCGAGGCGCAGCGGACCGCTGAGGCGGGATGACCACAGCTCACGCCGCCTGGCGGATGTCACCGATCTCGAGCT
>NZ_JAUXYO010000323.1 GCF_030694325.1 Allobosea sp.
GCGGCGACCAGCGCCTCGCGCGCGCTCTCGCGCATGTCGAAGCCGGTGACGCGGAACTGGCGCTTGACGAGGTTCTCGGCCATCGGCGCACCCATGGCGCCGAGCCCGATGAAGGCGATGGAAGTCGGCATCTTCTGCTCAGGTCCTCTGTTGACGTCCGCCCGGCGACGTCAGACGCCGGCCCGGGATGGGGCCGTGAGACTGGACGATCGAGGATCGCAGCGCGAGCCCCGAACGGCGCGGTCCCGCCGTCGCACACCGCATGACGGCGCGGGGGGCTACAGCTCGCCTGCGCCGCGGGACCTCACTCCTTCACGGCTCCCGTCATCGCCGACACGTAATGCTCGACGAAGAAGGCGTAGAGGATCACCAGCGGCAGCGAGCCGATCAGGGCGCCTGCCATCAGCGAGCCCCAGCGGAAGATGTCTCCGTCGACGAAGTTGGAGATGATCGCCACCGGAACCGTCTTGTTGTGGTCCGAGGAGATGAAGGTCAGCGCGTAGATGAACTCGTTCCAGCACAACGTGAAGGCGAAGATGAAGGCCGAGATCAGGCCCGGGATCGCCAGCGGCAGCACGATCTTGACCAGGATCTGCCAGCGGCTCGCCCCGTCCATCAGGGCGCATTCCTCGAGCTCGTAGGGAATGGTCTTGAAATAGCCCATCAGCAGCCAGGTGCAGAACGGGATCAGGATGGTCGGATAGGTCAGGATCAGCGCGAAGGGCGTGTCGAACAGGCCATAGGCGTGGATTACCGCCGAGAGCGGGATGAACAGGATCGAGGGCGGGACGAGATAGGCGAGGAAGATCAGCCCGCCCACCGTCGCCGCGCCCTTGTAGCGGATGCGGGTGATCGCATAGGCCGACAGCACGCTGGCGAAGATCGAGAGGAAGGTCGCGGCGGTCGCGACCATCATCGTCGTCATCAGCCAGCGCGGATAGGCGCTGTCGAAGAGCAGCTTGTAGATGTGCTGGAAGGTCGGCTGGCTGACCCAGAGCGGGTTGCTGTTTTCGAGGTCGAGCAGCTGCGCATCCGGTTTGATCGAGGTGATCACCATCCAGTAGAACGGGAACAGCAGCACCACGAGAATGATGGCCAGCGGCATGTAGACGGTCACCAGCTTGCGCGGCAGCGTCTCCAGGTAGGCCATGCCCTCGCGATGGTCGGACAGCGTGCCCGGGGCGGCGTTGGGTTTCAGGGCGGCGTCAGTCATTGCTCTCTCCCTGCTGCCACTTGCGGCGCTGAAGGCCGAACCAGCTGATCATGATGGCGGCCAGGAGGAAGGGTACCATCGCGGTGGCGATCGCCGCGCCCTCGCCCAGCCGTCCGCCCAGAATGCCGCGCTGATAGGACAAGGTCGCCATCAGCTGCGTCGCGTTGACCGGGCCGCCGCGGGTCATGGCCCAGATCAGCTGGAAATCGGTGAAGGTGAACAGAACCGAGAACGTCATCACCACGGCGATGATCGGTGTCAGCAGCGGATAGGTCACGAAGCGGAAGCGCTGCCACCCCGAGGCGCCGTCGAGCGTCGCGGCCTCGTAGAGCGAGGGCGAGACGGTCTGCAGGCCCGCCAGAAGCGTGATGGCGATGAAGGGGATGCCGCGCCAGATATTGGCGAAGATGACGCTGCACTGCGCCAGGAAGGGGTCGCCGAGCCAGTTGATGTACTGGCCCTTGGCGAGAAAGCCGGCCTTCTGCAACAGCCAGGTGAAGATCGAGAACTGGGTGTCGAAGATCCACCAGAACGCGACCGCCGACAGCACGGTGGGCACGATGAAGGGGATCAGCACGATGGCGCGGATGAACGCCTTGAGCGGCATGTGGTTGTTCAGGAGGATCGCGAGATAGAGCCCGACCGCGAACTTCACCACCGAGGCAACCGCCGTATAGGCGAGCGTGAAACCCGTCGCGTTCAGGAAGTCGCGGTCCTCGAGCAGGTACTGGTAGTTTTCCAGCCCGATGAACACGCCGCCCCGGCCGATGCGCATGTCGGTCATGCTCATCCACATGCCCAGGATCAGCGGCCAGGCCAGGAAGAACAGCAGGAAGATCATGGTCGGAACCATGAACCAGAAGCCCAGCCAGTTCCGGTTGACCATCAGCCTCGTCCAGGCGGTGGTCTCCGGTTGGGCGGCGAACGAGCCTGAAGCCATCGCGAGCGCTTCCTCGATAATAGGGTGTCAGTCCCCCCGGCGGCGCGGAGCGACGCCGGGAAGAAGACCCGTAGACAGGGTGAAAGGCCCTTCCCTCGGCGCCGGTCGGCGCTGACGCCGGCCGGACGGAGGTCGGTCAGCGGTAGATGCGCTGCAGCTGCCGCTCGGCGAGCTGCATGGCCCCCGCGGCTGATTCACGACCGGTGCAGAAGCTGGCGAACATGTCGACAACGATGAAGTCCGCCATCGCGGTCGCCGCCTTCTCGTCGAGCTTGCCGCGGTGGCCCGCGACGAGGCTGCGCTTGGAAGCGTCGCGGAACACCGTGTTCTTCGGGTCCTTGGTCCAGACCGGGTTGTTGTCGAAGGCGTTCAGCGTATGCGTGAGGTAGCCGGCGGCCGCCTCCAGCCACGGGTTGAACTGCTCGGCTTCCAGCATGTAGGTCATGAACGCTTTGCAGGCGTTCGGGAACTTCGTGTAGGTCATCGCCATCATCGGGAAGCAGAGCTGGATCTCGGTCGGCTTGCCCGCCGGGCCGATCGGCCAGTAGGCATGGTCCATATCCGCCGCGATTTCCTTCTGCTTCGGGTCGCTGGAGGCGTTCGCCGCCGCATAGATCGAGATGCCGTTGGCGGTCAGCCCGAGTTCGCCCGACAGGAACAGACGGTTGTTGGAAGCGTCGTTCCAGGCCGCCGTGCCCTGGATGAAGGTGTCGTAGAGCGACTTGGCGTAGTTCAGCGCCGCTTCCGTCTCGGGAGAGCGGATGATCACCTTGCTGTTCTCGTCGACCTGCGCGCCGTTATGGGACCACAGCAGCCAGTAGGCGTAGGAGTTGCCGTCACCCGAGGCGCGGCCGAGCGGGAAGCCGGCCGGCGTGTTCTTGGCCTTCAGCGCCTTGCAGAGTTCCAGGAACCCGGCGGTCGTCTGCGGCACCTCGTTGAAGCCGGCCGCCTTGATCTGCGAGATGCGGTAGTTGAGGTAGCCGCCGTTGATCGCGGCGGGGATCGCGATCCACTTGTTGCCGAGCTTGCCATAGGCCTCGGCCACCGGCACCCAGCCGCCATACTTCTTGCCGAGATAATCGGCGACGTCGGTCACGTCGACGCACCGGTTCGGGAACAGGTGCGGCGTCGAGTACAGCGACCAGAAGATGTCGGGGCCCGTGCCGGTGTTGGCGGCGACGGAGGCCTTCGGCTGCATGTCGTCGAAGGACTCGGAGGTCACCGTCACGCGCACGCCCGTGGCCGCGGTGAAGGCGGCGACGATCTTGTTGAACGCCTCGTCCTCGGCGACGACGAAGCGGCGCCAGCGCATCACGTTGAGGGTCGCGCCCGCCTCGGGCTTGAAGGGCGAGGCCTGCGCCCAGGCCTTGGCCCAATCGGTCATGCCGGAGCCGACGAGAGCGCCGGCGCCCGCCACGCCGGCGAGGCCCTTCAATGCGGAACGTCGTGTCGGTTTGGTCATCAGCGTCCTCCCATGGACTCGGTTGCTAGGCCCGGGGTCTGGTGCGCCCCTTTGGCCTCGTGCTTCATCGCGCTCCGGGAGTTGCTCCCCCGTGAGCGCGAATGATCGGATCACGCCGCCAGGCTTTTCCCCGTGCCGGCGTCGAAGAGATGCGTGACATTGGTGTCGGGCGTGATCCCGATCAGTTCGCCCGGCTTGGCGGTGATGCGCTCGCGGAACACGCAGGTCAGGCTCTGCCCGCCGCAGCGGACGACGACCTGCGTCTCGGAGCCCATCGGCTCGACCACGACGACCTCGGCCTTGAGCCCGTTGTCGTCGAGCTGGATATGCTCGGGCCGGATGCCGAGCACCGCGGCCTTGCCGTTGGAATCGGCCGGATGCGTTCCGATCGGCCAGACCACTCCGCCCTCGGTCTCGAAGCCGGCGGGCGTGATCGTGCCGTTCAGCAGGTTCATCGAGGGCGAGCCAATGAAGGCGGCAACGAAGAGATTGGCCGGGCGGTCGTAGAGATCGAGCGGCGCGCCCATCTGCTCGACGATGCCGTCATGCATCACCACGATCTTGTCGGCCATGGTCATGGCCTCGATCTGGTCGTGCGTGACATAGACCGTGGTGGTCTTCAGGCGCTGGTGCAGTTCCTTGATCTCGGTGCGCATCTGCACGCGCAGCTTGGCATCGAGATTGGAGAGCGGCTCGTCGAACAGGAAGACCTGCGGATCGCGCACGATCGCGCGGCCCATCGCGACGCGCTGGCGCTGGCCGCCGGAGAGCTGGCGCGGATAGCGATCGAGCAGCTTCTCGAGGCCGAGAATGGCGGCCGCCTTGCCGACGCGATCGGCGATCTCCTCCTTGGGAGCCTTCCGCAGCTTCATCGAGAACGCCATGTTGTCGGCGACCGTCATGTGCGGGTAGAGCGCGTAGTTCTGGAACACCATCGCGATGTCGCGCTCTTTCGGCGGCACGTCGTTGACGACGCGCGGGCCGATCCGGATTTCGCCGCCCGAGATGTTCTCGAGCCCGGCGATCATCCGCAGCAGGGTGGATTTTCCGCAGCCGGACGGGCCGACCAGAATGACGAATTCGCCGTCTTCGATGTCGATATCGACGCCGTGAATCACCTGCGTCGAGCCGTACGCCTTGCGCACGTCGGCAATCTGCACTGAGGCCATCGGGCCTGTCTCCTCGTCGTCGTTTCCCCGTGGACCCGGTGATCCGCCACGAAGGGCGGAGTCCGGGCCGCATCGTCTATCGGCCTGTTGCGACCGATCGATGAAGGTTGCCGTCGGCTAAGGACCGTCCCGTTCCGGAGAACCGCGGTCCCTTGCACCGGCCTTCATCTGCGATAAAGTCATACAATACCCACAGGCGTGTCAAGCGCCGGGGCGGCAGCGGGCCGGCCACCCGTACGAGCCGCGAGGAGGAGGCGCCAGACGATGCGGATGCGCGACTATTCGCGGCCGACGACGCTCAATCCGGACCGCCTGTTCGGCCAGGTCGCCCAGAAGCTCGCGGTCGCGATCATCACCGGGGCCGTCAAGGCCGGCGAGGTCCTGCCGGACGAGGACGATCTGAGGGGCGACATCTCGGTCTCGCGCACCGCCTATCGCGAGGCCGTCAAGGTGCTCACCGCAAAGGGGCTGGTCGAGGCGAGGCCCAAGAGCGGCACCCGAGCCGCGCCGCGCGACAGCTGGAACCTGCTCGACCCCGATGTCCTCGCCTGGCATTTCGAGGCCGACCCGAACGAGAAATTCATCCGCGATCTCTTCGAGTTGCGCCGTTTTGCCGAGCCGGCGGCAGCCCGGTTGGCGGCGCAACGGCGTACGGCCGCCGACATCGCCCGCATCGAGGCCGCCTTCCGCGGCATGGTCGACAACGAGCCCTATGACGACGTCACCATCCGGGCCGACCTCGCCTTCCACGAAGCGGTTTTCGCCGCCTCCCACAACGCCACGCTGATGTGCCTGGCGAGCGCCGTGGCGGCGACGGTGCAATGGTCGCTGCTGCTCAAATCGATCGACGACCGCGATTTCTTCGTTGCGTCGCTGGTCGATCACGAGCGCGTTCTGGATGCCATCGTCCAGCGCGACGGAGACCTTGCAGCCACCCGCATGAAGGCCCTCGTGATCGACAGCCTGAACACGACGCTGGCGATGCTGACCCCGCTTTCGGCCGCGGCCATCCACAAAACCGCGTGATTAAATCATATTATATATGCACAGGCTGTGCTTCCGCGGGGTCCCGCGCTGTGGTGGGATGGCAGCCGGCCGATCGCACGGTGCCGATGGCTTTGCAAGCGTCGGCGACGGCTGCATTTAATCGATTCACCTCGGCCTGATCAAGCGCCGCCCTCCACCCAGAAGCCTGACGGAAACGCACCATGACACGGCCCAACGCCACCGAAATCCTGATGACGGGCCCGATGATGGCCTATGCGGCCGACCAGCTGAAGGCCCGCTTCACCGTGCACGAACTGTGGAAGGCGGAGGACAAGGCGGCCTTCCTGCGCGAGATCTCGGACCGGGTCCGCGGCGTCGCCGCCGGCGGCGGGCATAACCGCGTCGACGGCGCGCTGTTCGACGCACTGCCGAAGCTCGAGGTCATCTCCAGCTTCGGCGTCGGCTACGACCATGTTGACGCGGCCGAGGCCGGCCGGCGCGGGCTCGTCGTCACCAATACGCCCGACGTCCTGACTGACGAGGTCGCGGACCTCGCCATCGGCCTGCTGATCGCCACCGTCCGCCAGCTGCCGCAGGTCGACCGCTATCTGCGCGAGGGCAAGTGGCTGAAGGCCCCCTATCCGCTGACGACCTCGCTGCGCAAGCGCAAGGTCGGCATCGTCGGGCTCGGCCGGATCGGTAAGGCGGTGGCTCAGCGCATCGAGGCCTTCGGCCTGCCGATCGTCTATCACGGCCGCTCGCGCCAGGCCGACGTCGCCTATCGCTACTATCCTTCGCTGGTCGAGATGGCCCAGGACGTCGACACGCTGATCTCGGTCGCGCCCGGCGGTGCCTCGACCCACCACATCATCAACGCCGAGGTGCTGAAGGCGCTCGGCCCCGACGGCATCGTCGTCAATGTCGGCCGCGGCACGGTCGTCGACGAGCAGGCGCTGATCGA
>NZ_JAUXYO010000332.1 GCF_030694325.1 Allobosea sp.
CTCATGGCCGGCTACGGCGTCCAGCTCTGGCCCATCCTCCAGGACGTCCATCAGCTCCGCGCCACCTATGGCCGCCGGGCCGGCACGTTCCTCTCCAACGCCGGCGTCCTCCAGGTCTTTGGCGTCAACGATCACGACAGCGCCCGCCTGGTCTCCGACCTCACCGGCCAGGAGACCGTCGTCTTCCAGACCATGAGCCGTGCGCTCGATTCCGAAAAGTCCGGGATCTCCTATGGCGAGCAACACGTCGCACGAACGCTCATGACCCCCGACGAAGTCCGCAACATGCACCCAACAGCCCAGATGCTGTTCATCGCCAACCAACGCCCCATCATCGCCGGCAAATTGCGCTACTTCGCCGACCGTGAGTTCCAAGGCCTGTTCGACTATGCCTGACGGGCGATTCTGAGGGCGCTGGGGCGCTGGGGCTCTTAAAGCCGGCGGACCGGCGCTACGCGCCGATAACTCCTGCACGCGGCCCTCCGGCTCTCTACGGCGCTATGACAGAGCGCGTTCGCCTCCGGGCCGGCGCGGCAAAGCCGCAAATGTTCTTATCCTTATGATTTGGAACGGGTTGTTCCGTCTTAACCAAATAAACCCGGTATTGTCTTGGTCCGTCAGACGATCGCTAGGTGACCCTCAAAGCTGCGGCCCTGCACTTAGCGCTCATGGTTCCACGGGTTGACGACGGTCAGCCCGATCGGCGCAAAGTCCGCCATGTTGCGCGTGACCAGGGTCATGCCATGTACGATCGCGCTGGCGCCGATGAAGGCGTCGCGCTCGGGGCGCGGGGCGGGCGCGTGAAGACGCGCGCAGGCGAGCGCCACGGCCCGGTCGATCAGAACGGTTCTTTCCGCGAATTCAGGCAGGACATAACCGTCCATCCAGGTGCGCAGCCGCGCGCCCTGTGCAAGATCGCGGCGCTCGATCAACAGAATCCCGAGCTCGAGCTCCATCAGCGTGACAGCCGATACAAAGAAGGTCGCGGCATCGACCGCCGATAGCCAAGCCACGACTTGGCGATCGGCCTTGCCGTCTCCTGCCTTCCGCAATTCGGAGATGACGTTGGTATCGAGCAGAAACATCAGGAGAACTCGGCCGGCCGCGGCAAGGTCCGCATTGCCGGGATCTCCAGATCGACATCCGACAGGCCAGGCATAGCCAACGCCTCGACGATGCTGCGCCGCGCGCCTGCTAGCCGCTGATAGGCCTCATAGTTCAGCAACACCTGGGTCGGACGGCCACGATTGGTGATGACGACCGGGCCCGTCCGCGACGCCTTCTGCGCCTCGCTCGCGTTCTGCTGAAACGCCCGGCTCGAAACTGTCGTGATCGACATGGCAAACACCGCTCACAATGGATGTTTATACATTAGAACAAAGACCGCAGTTTGACAATACGACGAGGCCGACAGGTCATGGACCAGTCGCTGATCAGCGGTTCGCAAAGCCTTTGGATATCGCTTGGCTGCGCCACATCATCTTCACGCCCGCTTCTTCTCGCGCCGCCGGCTACCGATCAGCGCCATCAGCATCGGCCCGAGCGAGAATTCCGCCGCTTGCGCCTTTCGCGTCAGCTCGCGCAGATAGCCGCCGGCGCTGGTGATCGCTTCGCCGCGCTGCAGGATCGCCGCCACGACGATCGACGCCTGAACGTCGTCCATGACGCCGATGGCTTCCTCCCAGGCGCTCGGACTGATCCCCAGCATCGGCCGGACCACGGCGACCGTCGCCAGGAAGTCGCGCCAGTTGGCGATCCCGCCCTTCGAATAGTCGATCAGATCGGGACAGGCGTCCAGAACCATGCCCAGCGGGAACGACCCATCCGGCACCCGCTTCGGTTCCGGCACGATCTCCAAACCGCCACCCCTGCTTTCTGGAAAGCGAGGTTCAAGATCAACAGGGGAGTCTGGATTTGAATTCTGTATGTGACGCTCATTTTGAGACTCATTGCCGCTCATATTTTGAGATTTGATATGCGTTTCCAGCAGGTTGAGGATTTCGTCGGCGAGCAACGACAGCTCATCCGCGACCGGCTCCAACGCCCGGCGTGTCGGGCTACGCGGAATCCGCGCCATGATGCCGCGATAGAGCTGGTGGATCTCGGCCCAGTCGGCCGGCCCCTGCCCTGCTGCCTGCGTCGGAACGCCTTCTTCAATCCCCGTCGCGATCATCTTGACGATGTCGCGCCGGCAGATCGTGATCCGCTCGCGGACCAGGCGCAGCGCCCGGGCTTCGGCCTCGACCTCGGCCGCGAGGGCTTCGAACTCTTCCGATCGAACGACGAGCGGGGCGAGGTCGAAACCAAAGGCGAACTCGATCTCCCCGCTCCTGCCCTTGCGGGCGTAACGCTTGCCGTTGGGGCTATCGCGCCGGACGATCAGGCCGGCATCAACGAGCGCCGCCAGATGGCGCCTGAGCGTCGCCATCGGCATGCCGTGCGCACGCAAGCCGAGTTGGTGGTTCGAGGGGAAAACGACGAGGCCTTCGCCCGTGAGGACGGTTTCGGGGTGGAACGACAGCAGCGCATCCAGCACCGCCAGCGCCCGCTCAGGGACGCCCAGCGCGTTCTTGGCCGTGCAGATTGCCCGGAAAATGTTCCATTTGTGGACCGCTTTCTCCAGCGGACGCGTCTTTGCAATCACCTGGCTCGCCACATGAGCAAGCGTCAGCGATCGCCGCCCAAAGGGCGTCGTCGAGAGTCGTGATTCCATTGTCTTTCACCTAGCGTTAGGCAAAAGAAATTTGCTCGCCGAAACGACGCAAAGTCTTAACGAGACTCTTGACGGTGATTCGTGGAAATGCGATTCTCTAGGTGTCAGACTATGAGAAGGGCTTCCGGAACACGTTTCGGGGGCCTTTTTCTTTCGCGCTCGTGCTCTCCTGGTTGCGGGCTATCCTCCTCACTGT
This sequence comes from Allobosea sp., assembly GCF_030694325.1. Taxonomy (GTDB): domain Bacteria; phylum Pseudomonadota; class Alphaproteobacteria; order Rhizobiales; family Beijerinckiaceae; genus Allobosea. The sequence continues at coordinate 2,910 of NZ_JAUXYO010000332.1, forward strand.
CCTTGCTGCTTCTGGTGCAGCTCAAACAGACGAGGCAATTCGTTGAGAACGAAGGAAGCGAACTCCGGCGACACTTTGCGATCGACCGTGAGTGTTACCCGCTGCTTCGTCTCCGCGATTCTTCCCACTTCGCGGCCCGCGTGCGAAACTGCGGTTGCGTCACCATGGGATGGGGATTTTTCCGAGAGGCCCTTGAAAAGAGCTTCGAACCTCTCTTTCGAAGCAAGCTTCCCAAACGACGCCTCTGCCGCCAACTTTCGTGCTTTCGCGACGTTAAGCTTAGAGGTCAGGAGATTAGCGAGCGCCATCCAACTGCGTCGGCCGACAGAATGAGCTGGCCCGACGCTTTCGATAAGGTCATCGGGCACTCGGTTTGCAACAGACAGCATGTTCGACAGGTCGCTGCTGTAGACGGCCAGAGCGGACGTAATTACGTCGCGAGAAAACTGGCGATCGAGCCGTCGAGCGAACAGCGCCTTCTCAATATACGACAAATCCTGCCGTTCGTTGTTTTCCTGCCCCTGAGCAATAACAAGCTCTTGGTCCGTGAGCGATCTGACCACAGCCTTGATCGGTCGCTCGAGCGCCTTCGCAGCGCGCCAGCGACGATGACCAAAGGCAATTTGATACTTGTTCGCCTTCTCGGGGTGCGGACGGACTAAGATTGGGACTTGCTGGCCTTCTGCCTTAATCGACTGTACAAAGTTCCCAAAGGCCTCGTCGTCGACTTGCATGCGGTCTGGAACGAACGAAGGCTCTACGTCGGCAACGTCGAGCTCGACGATTGTCTGGCCGGCGGAGAGCCGGCGCTCGATTTCTTCGGCGCGCTTGGTCCGCTCGCTCATCTCTCCAAGTGATTGGCCCAAAGCGCCAACAGGCGAGCGTCGCCCCGTCTCCTGAGCTTCGTTTTCCAAAGCGGCCATGAGCGGTCGCATCGCCTGTCTACGCGGCGTGGCGCCGGACTCGGTTGGCTGCGACCCAGGCGCTGGCAGATCGGCGAAGATTTTTCGGCTCATGCCGCCCTCCCCCATGCCTTGCGTATCATCGCTTCAATTTCGCCGTTTACACTCTCGACGGACTCAAGGGCGCGATCGTAGGTAGATCGCGTGAATTGGTTGCGCTCGACTTCGAATATGGTTTGATTCGTCAAGCCAGCGTCCGAAATCGCGGTGCTCTTGAGCATCGGGTGATTTAGGACGTGGTCCCCAAAGATGGAGCGTAAAAATGCCACCATCTGGTTCTGCGGTCCGTCGCTCGGCTCGAAGCGTGTGATCAAATACTTCATCCAGAGATAGTTCGACGACGCGCCAGCCTTGCTGATTTCCTCTAAGAGGTCGCCAGTCATCGCCAGAAATTGGTTCATCGACATGACGTCGAGCATCTGAGGATGCACGGTGATGAGAACCGATGTAGCCGCTGTCAGCGCAGACATGGTCAAGAACCCGAGCTGCGGAGGACAATCCACGACAACAACGTCGTAGGCATCCTGAATCTCCGAGAGAGCCTGCCCTATGCGCGCAAAGAACATGGTGTCTCCGGGAGCGCGCCGCATGAGGGCTTTGGGAGTGTCATGCTCAAACTCCATGAGTTCGAGATTGCCCGGGATAAGGTGGAGATCCGGAATGTAGGTCGAGCGTACGATCTCAGCGACCTGGCGCCGGTGCTCATCGTATCTAATCGCGCCATACAGGGTTTCGTTCGGACCCACGTCCAATTCGGGCTGATGCCCAAATAGCGCCGACAAACTAGCCTGCGGATCGAGATCAATGGCTAGGACTCGATAGCCCCTGAGCGCCAAGAATTGCGCCAGGTGGGCTGTCGTCGTGGTCTTCCCTGATCCACCCTTGAAGTTCATCACGCTGACAACCTGGAGCGCCTCGTCCTTCGATCGCCAAGGCAGATAGCGACGATGTCCGCGTGCCCCTCCATCAAGAATCTTGCGGATTTCGTGGACTGCTTCGACGGAATAGGATCGCCTGCCCCCTGGCGACAGGTTGCTCAAATCGGGGATTTCAGACGCTATCTGCCGCAAATAGCCCTCTGTCACCCCAAGGAGCTTCGCCACTTCAGATGGAGAGAGATTGCGAATCCCTTTTTGGGCATTTGGCGGAAACGTGGTGAGGTGATGCGCCTGCAATTGGGCAGCCAACATCGCGGACTGGCTCTGAATTAGCGACTTCAGTCCTTCCTTCACCTCGGCGGGCTTGGCAGCGCTTATAACCACGGTTCGAATCGCCAGTGCAGTTGCGGTATTTTTGCGGGATTGCGTTTTTTTCCGCAACTGACGTGACTATGCCCGATTCGATGATTCTAGCAACAACAATAGGGTTAACGCTCATTAACCATTGTTTCGGGAAATTGTCGCCACTGTCCATGACTGGCCGCTTCCAGGACTAGCCGCGGCTAACTGACTGCCTGCGCCCGGAGGGCCGCCGCCCTCAATCTCCAGAATTAGCCGCGGCTAATTTTCGTTGTGGCCCTCGCCCCGCGCTTCCTGAGCAAGCGCCTCCGCCGGAGCGTCATTGCGACACGGTCATGCTACCAAGCAGGCGGCCCCCATGAGTGCCGGGCGCTAGCGAGAACCCGCGGGTGTCGAATACGACCCGCCTTCTGCCGGCATCCGGCTCCAACGTTTCTGCCCGTCCTTGTCCCGGAGCTTGGAGCGGCCAAGGCTGCTCAAACCTCGCCCCGCCATTCCTTTACCGCAGCTTCGCATTGCATGGCCCGAACCAGCACAGCATGGTAGGGTCATCACCCGTGATCACACAGGGTGTGCCGCATGAAAACCATTAATCTGAAAGAGGCCAAGACGACCTTATTGGCCATCATCGAGGCGGCGCAACACGGCGAACCGACGATCGCGACCAAGCACGGCCGGCCGGCGGCAGTGATCGTGCCGATCGCGGAAGGGCGCAAGCTCTTACGCGATGATCGACCGAGCTTCGCCGAGTTGCTCCTCTCGATACCCCATGAGCTCGAGATCGAACGTGACCGCTCGCCGTCACGCGAGATCGAGCTATGACGGACTAGCTGCTCGCTACTGATATCGTCAGCCAACTCGCTCCAGACAAGAACGGACGGATCGCCGGCGTCCTGACTGAGGAGGCGCGGGCTAATGGTCGCCACTCTGGCTTATCGGACGTGCTGATCGCGGGAACTGCGCAGACGCACGAGCACGGACTCCTGACCGATAATAGGCGCCATTTCGAGCCGCTGCGTCTCAGCATCCGTCTATTCAATCCGCTGCAAAGCAACCTGCCAGCCACCGACTAACGACAATGACCCCTTGGGCATCGGACGGAACCATGGGCGAGGAGGGGAGCATTAGGGGCAGGGCTTTGGGGCACCCTTGATCTGGTCCTGGGCCGGTCGATCCCGCGCACGACCAGTCCCCGCGCGGGAAAACCGCCCGAACCACAAGACCCACGGCTGCTTCAATCGAGGGATGACGGTCGCGAGGGCGGCGCGCTGCCTGCTCTACCGCCACTGACACAAGCGAGCCGACCCGCTGGTACAACGAACTTGCTTTTCATATCGTTCACAGATATATGATTTGAGGTGACCGATGAAAACATGTTGCGCCTCCTGGGCTACGATCGCCGCCGGTTTTGGCTCGATAACGGCTGGAGTATTCGATTCCGAGTAGCATTGGTGCCGGAGACCCTGGCGCGGCCCTTTGGCGTGAAGTACTCATTCACGTTGCACGATGTGGATAAAACCCGGCTGCTCGGCTTCGATAATGCCCATGGCGTCGCAAGAGCCCAAGCCTATGATCACCGTCATCGCTTTCGGCGGACTGCCGAGCTGGTGCCTTACAATTTTCAGGGAGCCGACGAGCTCATTGTCGATTTTTTCGCTGCTGTTGAACAGGCATGCCGGCAAGAGGGCGTAGCTTTTGACTTCGTCGACGAGGACACAGAAGTGGAGGATGATGATGAAACGGACGAGTCTGGCAACCCTTCGTGACGAAATGCGCGCGGTGGCGCGAGGCGAGGCGACCCCAACATCACGGCCGGCCGCTCCCATGCTGGCTGCACTCTCGGCGGAAGCCCTCGATCTCCTCGGCGTGATGCTGCGGGAACATCCCCAGACTATCGGGCAAGTGGTGGCGCTGACCGGGCGAGCGCAGCCTAACGTTTCGCGTTCGCTCCAGCAGCTCGCCGCCCATGGGCTCGTTCGACTGGTGCGTGACGGCCGCGAGGTCAGACCCGAACCCGTCGTCCGGTCGCTGACGGTCGATTTCGCCACCGGAACGTACGAGGCGCAAACCGTTGCGGCATCGGCGGCCTGAGAAAAGTCCATCGGGGCGGGCAGGGGAGCATGAGGGGCGGGGCTCTGGGGCGCCCCTGATCCGGTCCTGGGCGGGTCGATCCCGCGCAGGACCGGTCCCCGCGCAGGAATACCGCCCGAGCTGTGAAGCCCGAGCGGCTGTTCCGTCATATGGCTCGCGTGCCGTGCCGGCTGGGAAGCTACTCTGCCGCCATTTGCGTGGCATGCCCATCGCCGGCGTCATCGTCGCGATCGTCCAGTTCGCCAACCCGATCCGCAACCGGCATCGTGAGCGGGGAGGGGAGCCAACCCTTGCCGTCCAGTTCGCGCTCGGCCTGAGCGACGGCCTCGGCCTTCGGGCTGCGCTCGATCGCCTTGGCGGCATCCTCGGAACATCCAGCCTCGCGCAGGATCCCGGCGATGGTCGACTTCGATAGACGCGACAGGAACTCCCGTTCCGGACTCCACCATGACCGCATGTCGAGATTGACGGCTTGGGCGATCTGGTTGGCCTGAACGATGCGACCGCGACTGATTTCATGACGAGCCGTGACGGCGTTGAGGTTCGCCGCCGACACGACGGCCAAGAGGTCCGTCAGCGTCTCGATCGGCTGATCGATCAGCCATTGCCAAAGGTCGGCTAGATCGCCGGGAAGCCTATAGGCCCATGCCTCCACGATTTCGGTCCAGCCGCTCAGCGCCCGGCAGGCTTCGGGTTGCCTGATGCTGAGGTCGAGAGCCTTGCGCTCGCCCCTGATTTCGACCGCCGAATGCATGTGCAGACCATGACGGCGATCATAGAAGCAGGCCAGAACCAGCGGGTGCAGCATTGCCGCCATGGCGATCTCCGGTCGCTGCGCCAGTTCCACGCGAAGCGCCGCGGTGCGGATCGCCGTCAGTTCCTCGATCAAGGTCGCCGAATATCCACTCGGCTCGGATTCGAGCGGAGAGGGCAGGGCAGGGGTCTCATCACCATCGTCGTGGGCATGATCGCCATGACGAAACCGGTCCAGCGCGGCGCGATCTTCCGTTCTGACAAGACCGCGCGTCACCTGCAGCGCGCCATCGTAGCCGATGGCGACAAGGCACCCGGCCAAGGCCTGTTCGTCGGGGAAGAACCGCTCGGCCGCGTTCCTGATCGCCTCGATGCGCTGTTCGATTTCGGCGAGCCGCACCTCATCGACCTCGATCTGCGGATCACCTTCGGCATAGGCCTCGATCTGCTCCACCAAGGCGTCGTAGCTCTCACCAAGGCCAGCAAGCTCGACATGCTCGGCTTCGGTGTGATCGCGACGCTGCGGATGGATGCGATCATAGCCAGCATGGTGGACGCTGTCGGCCTCGATGCTGATTTCCATCCACTTCCAACCCTCCAGCCGGATCGCATCCCCGGCCGCTTGCAGAATCTCGGTCGCCAGTTTCATCGCCAAGGGCCGATCGGTCAGGAACGTTGCATCATTATCGAAAAACAGGTCACGCAGCACGGCCCCGCCCGAAGCCTCGTAGGCCTCGATGCCGATGAAGCGCGCCAGCCTGTCGGTGCTGCGAATATGCTCGCTGGTCAGCGCAGCGCGCAGATTGCCCGGGCTGCGGCTCCAGCCGTCGCGGCCGAACCATGCCGCCTCCTGCGCCGCATGATCGTCGGTGATCGCCAGCGCGCGGGCCTGCTCGATCGTGATCTCGTCAGCGCGCATCGCCTCCAAAATCTGCGGCGACAAGGCGGCCAGCTTCAGGCGCTGGCGCACCGTGACGACGGACTGGCCGAACCGGCTGGCGATGGCGTCGGCCGGCAGGCCTTCCTCGACCAGGCGCTGATAGGCCAGGACCTCATCCACGACATGCATGGCCTCGCGTTGTGTGTTCTCGGCCAGGGAGATTTCGGCATCGCGCTCGGCGGCCAGCACATTGCAGGGGATGTCGATATCCTTGTCGAACCGACCCTCCTTCGCCAGCAATCGCAGCGCCGCCAGTCGCCGCGCGCCGGCGACGACCTCGAATTTCTGGCCCTTCGCCGCTTTTCTCACCGTGAGGTTCTGGATCAGGCCGTGCGCCTCGATGCTGTCGGCCAGTTCACCAATGCCAGCGGTCGAATTGACCTTGCGGACATTGGCCTTGCTCGGGACCAGCTTCGACAGGGCGATCTGCTGGATGGTCGTGGCGAGCGTGCCGATCGTCGGGTTGTTGGTCGTGGTCATGGTGGTCTCTCCTGTTTTAGGCCGAAGGCCGTCACCCGGCAGGGTGCAGGTCCGCCTGCACCTCTGCCTTCGCGGCGAGCAGCGGGGAGAGAGGGGGGCAAGAGCCAAATCGGGAGGGGTATCGCCCACGCGCACGCGCCGGGCGAGGGGCCGCGGCACGAGGATCCTCGCCTGAGTCCTGCACAAGCCGCTTGCGGTCGTGTCCCATCGCGTGGTGTAGCTGAGGGTGGTCATCGGCGATTGCCGGTTAGGTTTGGGTTGCGAACGCCAACCCTGAACCGCGAGATCCCCGATGACCGACGAGATGATGAACCTGCGCGGGCTGCTGGAGAAGA
>NZ_JAUXYO010000341.1 GCF_030694325.1 Allobosea sp.
CACGGAGATGGTGATGCCGGGCGACAACATCGCCATGGAAGTGCACCTGATCGTGCCGATCGCGATGGAAGAGAAGCTGCGCTTCGCCATCCGCGAAGGCGGTCGCACCGTCGGCGCCGGCGTCGTCGCCAGCATCATCGCCTGATCAAGCGATCAGCGACCATTCGGGAGAGGGCGGTGGCGACACCGCCCTTTTTCTTTGCCGGGTGCATGTCGATTTCGGCTTGAAATGTGCCGGCGCTTGGGGCACATGACGGGCCGCTACAGGGGTGTAGCTCAGTTGGTAGAGTACCGGTCTCCAAAACCGGGTGTCGCAGGTTCGAGCCCTGCCGCCCCTGCCAGTTCCCACCCGTGACCGGGGTCGGAACGGTTCGGCGCCGAGCGCGCCTTCGGTCGTTTCCTTCGACAGCCTGACCCGTGCGGCGTTCCGCGGCCGCCTGTTGCGCGGTCCCGGCCGGGCAGCGCCGATGCCGTCCTAAAGCCAGCCGGCAAAACCTCTTGGCGAACGCCTCGCCACGTTGTAGAAGCCTTTCCACGACGGCGCGCGGCCCCTCCGGGTCCCGCGCCGCGAATGTTTCAGGACGGCCGAATCGACGCCATGGCGGGAGCCAGCGGGCGGGTTCGGAACCCGAGGTGACCCATGGCCAAGACCAGCCCCTTCAGCTTCCTGCAGGACGTGCGCAACGAAGCCTCCAAGGTGACGTGGCCGTCGCGGCGCGAGACGCTGATCACCACCGGCCTCGTGCTGCTGATGGTGGTCGTCTCCAGCCTGTTCTTCTTCTTCACCGACACCATCATCCGCTGGTCGCTCGGCCTCATCCTCGGCGCCCGTTGAACGGAATCAGACACGTGAGCACCCGCTGGTACATCGTCCACGCCTATTCGAATTTCGAGAACAAGGTCGCGCAGTCGATCCGCGACCAGGCGGCGCAGCGCAATCTCGCCGACAAGTTCGACGAGGTGCTGGTGCCGACCGAGAAGGTCGTCGAGGTTCGCCGCGGCCGCAAGGTTGAAGCCGAGCGCAAGTTCTTCCCAGGCTACGTCCTGGTGAAGTGCGAAATGACCGACGAGGTCTACCACCTCATCAAGAACACGCCCAAGGTCACCGGTTTCCTGGGGGCCGACAAGGCCAAGCCGATGCCGATCCCCGAGGGCGAGGCGATGCGGATCAAGGGCCAGGTCGCGGAGGGTGTCGAGCGGCCGAAGCCGACGATTGTCTTCGAGATCGGCGAGCAGGTGAAGGTGGCCGACGGCCCGTTCGCCTCGTTCAACGGCGTCGTCGAGGATGTCGACCATGGTCGTGCCCGCCTCAAGGTCGCGGTCTCGATCTTCGGCCGCGCCACGCCGGTCGAGCTGGAATACAGCCAGGTCGAAAAGCTCTGACCAGCGGCCGGCGGTCGCACAATGTCTTGATCGGACGGCCTGTTAACCGTCCTGCAATGTGATTGACGCAGCGTCCATGCCAGTCATCTGGCGTGGACGCATGTTTCCCAAGAGCTTCAAGGCCACCGTCGATCAGCGCCTCGCCTTGTGGGGCCTCCTGCTTGGATTTCTGGCCAGTCTTTTTGCTGCCTCTGAAATCATCGGCTCGCTGCGGCTCGACGGATTCTCGCAAGAGATCGCGCGGCACGCAGATGCCGCCGGCCAGGTCGCGCGCAGCGAGGCGTTGTATCGGCGCGCTCTGATTGCCGCCGCGGCGGGAAGCGGCACGGACTCGGTCGATCCCCAGGAATTGCTGGCCGTCTCCCGGCAACTCGCCTCGTCGCTGCACGGTGAGGCGGGGCGCAGGGCGGAAGAGGCGACCGAGGCGCTCGCGGGGTTGTTGCGCCTGCAGGCGAGCCGCGATGACAACCTGCAACCGGCGCTCGACCGGGTCGCAGCTGCTCGGGAAGCGTTGAGCCAGGCCATCGCCGATAGCCTCGCCGCGACGAGCGGACGCCTCGCCTATCATCTCGGGAACGCCCGGCAGAACGCGATCCTGCTCTCGCTCCTCGGCCTGTTCGTGGCCGTCCTGGCGGTCTCCTTCGAGTACCGCTGGCTGGTGCGCCCAATCGTGGCCATGGCACGGGTGCTGGCACCCGGGGAGGATGGTCGGATCTGGCTGCAACGCGTCGCCCTGCGCCGCGACGAGGTCGGAATGCTGGGCCGGGCGTTGCTGGCCCATCTGCGCCACGAGCGGAGCCGCCAGGAGGAATCGCAGGTCCAACTGTCCTCGCTGTCGGCCGAGGTCTTCCGACAGGAGCAATTGCAGGCCCAGGCCGCGACGTTCCAGGCCCGCATCGCCGAGATCGCCATCGCCATGGAGACCCATGCCGCGCGGATGTCGCAAGCCTCGGGCGACCTGGCCGGCCTCTCGCGTTTCGTCGACGAGCATGCCGGTGCCGCGGCCCAGTCGTCCGCTCGCGCCTCGTCCCATGTCGACGTCGTCGCCCAATCGATCTCGGAAGTGTCATCGCTGCTGGCCCATACGGCCTCGGAGGCCCAGTCGACGTCACGCGTCGTCGAGGTCGCCAAAGCCAGCGTGGCGGCCGCGTCCGACGACAGCGTCTCGCTCGCCGAAGCCGTCCAGGGCATCGACCGCGTCATGGACATCATCAGTCTCGTCGCTGGCCAGACGAACCTGCTCGCCCTCAACGCGGCGATCGAGGCTGCCCATGCCGGCGAGTCGGGCCGCGGCTTTGCCGTCGTGGCCACCGAGGTGAAGCAACTGGCCTGCCGCACCGCGAGCGCCACGGACGAAGTTCGCCAGGGGCTTGCCGCGGTTCGCTCGGCGGCGGACGGCATGGCGACCCGCGTCGGGTCTCTGGTCGCGTCGGTGGCCGAGGTCGACCGTGCCGCCGCGGCGATCGCGGGACTCGCGATGCGGCAGCAGCAGAGCTCACAGGAAATCCACGCCAGCACGGCACAGACCGCGGAGGACGTTCGCTCGGCCGCCGACCAGGTGCGCCAGGTGGCGGCGATGGTCGAGAACTGGCGGCAGACGGGCGAGACGGTGACGATCGCCTCCGCCGATCTGGACCATCAGGCAGCGGCCCTGCGCGAAGCCGTGGCCGGCTACATCGCTCAAACCCGACAGGCCATCGCATGACCATGACCGCCGGCCTCGACGGGCAGGACCATCGCCTCGCCCCTTCCGCCTCGACACGGCGGCCATTGCCGCCGATCTCACGGGCGCTGCACTGGGTGATGGCCATCCTGGTCCTGGCGATGTTCGTCACTGGGGTCCTGATGAAGCAGTTCGGCGAAGGGGCGATCGCCGACGCGCTCTACACGTTCCACAAGACGGCGGGCGTGTGCGCGCTGGCGCTGGTGCTGCTCAGGCTCGGCTACCGCGCGATCGCCCAGTGGCAAGGCCGCTGGAGCCGCGGGGCCGGCAGCCACTGGGTCCATGGGCTGCTCTATCTCGGCCTGCTGGGCGTGCCGCTGCTCGGCTGGGCCGGCATCTCGGACTTCGGGGCGCTGGGGATCTATGCCGGCTGGTCGCTGCCGGCGATCTGGCCTGAGGGAGCCGGCCATGCGGCGTGGCTGTTCCGGAGCCACGCCATCCTGGCCTTCCTGCTGTTGGCTTGCGTCGTCATCCATCTCGGGATCGCGCTCGGGGTCTATATCGAGCGCGGCGGCACGGGGGCGCGAGCCGGAGGCGGCGCACCCGACGTCACGAACGGGGCTTCCCCTTCGCCGCCTTCTGTGTCATAGGCCGCGCCTCACATGCGTGGGAGGCATGCCGGTTTGCCAACCGGAGCTTCATGCCGCACCACGCTCTGCAACCACCCTGGTCCGCAACACACAGATCGTGTCGGGCAGGGTCGTCGTCGTTCCGATAGGCGTCGGGGCGGGCGACAGGAGCAGCCATCATGGCAAAGAAGATCACGGGCTACGTGAAGCTTCAGGTTCCGGCGGGCGCGGCCAATCCGTCGCCGCCGATCGGTCCGGCGCTGGGTCAGCGCGGCCTCAACATCATGGAATTCTGCAAGGCCTTCAACGCGAAGACCGCGCAGATGGAGAAGGGCATGCCGATCCCGGTGATCATCACCGCGTATCAGGACCGCTCCTTCACCTTCGAAATGAAGCAGCCGCCGGTCTCGTACTGGCTGAAGAAGGCCGCCGGCCTGACCTCGGGTTCCAAGACCCCGGGCCGCGGCGGCAATGTCGGCAAGGTCACCGCCGCGCAGATCAACGAGATCGCCGAGAAGAAGATGGCCGATCTCAACTGCGACAGCGTCGAATCCGCAGCGTCCATGATCAAGGGCTCGGCCCGGTCGATGGGCCTGGAAGTCGTGGGCTGAGGGGGCGAAGATGGCACATATCGGAAAGCGCGTCGTCAAGGGCCGTGAAGGCATTGACCGCACCAAGCTCTACCCGCTGACGGACGCCGTCTCGCTGGTCAAGGAGCGCGCCACGGCCAAGTTCGACGAGACCGTCGAGGTCTCGATGAATCTCGGTGTCGATCCGCGTCACGCCGACCAGATGGTCCGCGGCGTCTGCAACCTGCCGAACGGCTCGGGCCGCGTCCTGCGCGTCGCCGTGTTCGCGCGCGGCGCCAAGGCCGAGGAGGCCAAGAAGGCTGGGGCCGACATCGTCGGCGCCGAGGACCTGGTCGAGATCGTCCAGAAGGGCACGATCGACTTCGACCGCTGCATCGCGACCCCGGACATGATGCCGCTGGTCGGCCGTCTCGGTAAGGTGCTGGGCCCGCGCGGCCTGATGCCGAACCCGAAGGTCGGCACCGTCACCATGGACCTGACGACCGCGGTCGCGGCGTCCAAGGGCGGTTCGGTCGAGTTCCGCGTCGAGAAGGCCGGCATCGTGCATGCCGCCGTCGGCAAGGTCTCGTTCTCGGCCGAAAAGCTGGCCGAAAACATCAAGGCCTTCGCCGACTCCGTCGCCAAGGCGAAGCCGGCCGGCGCTAAAGGCACCTATATCCAGCGCGTCGCGATCTCCTCGACGATGGGTCCGGGCGTCAAGATCGAGCCGAACACGGTTCTCGGCGGCTGATGCCGCCGTGCGCTTCGGCCGGCCCCGTGCTGTCCGAAGCGTCCCGGCCCCGGTCACGGAGGCCGGTCGCGGAGGCTCCGAGCAGGAGATCCGCAGGATGCCACTTGGCAGAGGCGGGCGAAGGCGCTATGACGCCCGCCTGTTTCCATAAGTGATGTGGGCTCCGGCGTGCTCGTCGCGCAGGGGTCCGTTTCGCGTTTTTCGGCGGTTCGCCGCCGAAAGATGGGTGTTTGGGGTGCGGCGAGCGATCGTTTGACCCGAATCGCCCAGTCCTGTCTGAGACTGCAGGTGCATCGAGGGCCTCGGCCCGAGGGCATAATTTCGCCAAGAGGCCTGCATAGACGGTGCAAGAGCTCGAAGGGGGTCGCCAGACCCCGAAGACGGTTCGAACCATCTCGCCCGATCACGGCCTCGTGCCGGAGAGGGGACAGGGCACTGAGCGTCGCTCCACTGAAGCGCCGGTGTCAACCGGGGCTTCGAAAGAGCGGCAGTGCAACCGGCGGCGAGCCCCTCCAGGCCTGCCGCCTACCGGAGAGAGCCCAGTGGATAAAGCGGCAAAGACAGATGCCGTCGCGACGCTGAACGCGGTGTTTGCGAACACCTCGGTCGTCGTCGTGGCCCACTATGCGGGCTTGACGGTGGCCCAGTTCCAGAAGCTTCGTCGCGAGATGAAGGCCAATGGCGCCACCGTGAAGGTCGCAAAGAACCGGCTGGCCAAGATCGCTCTTGAAGGCACCGACGTCGCGTCCATCAGCAAGCTGCTGACGGGTCCCACCCTGATCGCCTATTCCAACGATCCGGTCGCGGCGCCGAAGGTCGCCACCGCCTTCGCCAAGGACAACGACAAGCTCGTGATCCTCGGCGGCGCGATGGGCAAGACCGCCCTGAACCCCGATGGCGTCAAGGCTCTGGCCACGATGCCCTCGCTCGACGAACTGCGCGCCAAGCTGCTCGGCCTCCTGCAGGCCCCGGCAACGAAGATCGCCCAGCTCTCGACCGCACCGGCTGCCAAGCTGGCGCGCGTGTTCCAGGCATATGCCGACAAGGATGCGGCCTGATCCAGGCCCGTTACCCCTGATATCGTTCGAACCTCTTACCTATATAGGAGCCTACAATGGCTGATCTGACCAAGCTCGTCGACGAGCTCTCCTCGCTGACCGTCCTCGAGGCGGCCGACCTCGCCAAGATGCTCGAAGAGAAGTGGGGCGTCTCCGCCGCTGCCGCCGTCGCCGTGGCCGCTGGCCCCGCCGGCGCCGCTCCGGCTGCCGCTGCCGAAGAGCAGACCGAGTTCACCGTCGTTCTTGCCGCCGCCGGCGACAAGAAGATCGAAGTGATCAAGGAAGTCCGCGCCATCACCGGCCTGGGCCTCAAGGAGGCCAAGGACCTGGTCGAGGCCGCGCCGAAGCCCGTCAAGGAGTCGGTCGGCAAGGACGAGGCCGAGAAGCTCAAGAAGCAGCTCGAGGCCGTCGGCGCCAAGGTCGAGCTCAAGTGAGCAGGGCCGGCGTGATGCCGGTCCGACCCTAGTCAACACCAGACAGTCCCGGGGCGGGCATCCGCCTCCGGGGCTGTCGCGTCGTTTCCGCAATTCGATGCGAAAACGAAGAGTCAGGCGCCTTTAGCAACCCTTGGTTGCAGTCGGCGTGTTTCGGATGATGTCGGCGCGATGATGCGCCGAACGGCTCACCCGGCGGCCCGGCCGCCACCACCCGGACCTCCGGGTGAGCCGTCCGTAGAGATTGCGAGGAACAAGATGGTCAATTCGCTCCAGGGCCGCAGGCGCGTCCGCAAGTTCTTCGGGAAACTCAAGGAAGTGGCGCAGATGCCGAACCTCATCGAGGTTCAGAAGGCGTCCTACGACCAGTTCCTGATGATCGACGAGCCGAAGGGCGGTCGTGGCGACGAGGGCCTGCAGTCGGTCTTCAAGTCGGTCTTCCCGATCGGCGACTTCTCGGGCGCCTCGCTGCTCGAATTCGTCAAATACACCTTCGAGCCGCCGAAATACGACGTAGACGAGTGCCGCCAGCGCGGCATGACCTTCTCGGCGCCGTTGAAGGTGACGCTGCGCCTGATCGTGTTCGATATCGATCCCGACACCCAGGCGAAGTCGGTCAAGGACATCAAGGAGCAGGATGTCTACATGGGCGACATGCCGCTCATGACGGACAACGGCACCTTCATCGTCAACGGCACCGAGCGCGTCATCGTCTCGCAGATGCACCGTTCGCCGGGCGTGTTCTTCGACCACGACAAGGGCAAGACCCACTCCTCGGGCAAGCTGCTGTTCGCCGCCCGCATCATTCCCTATCGCGGCTCGTGGCTCGACATCGAATTCGACGCCAAGGACATCGTCTATGCGCGCATCGACCGGAAGCGGAAGATTCCGGTCACGTCGCTGCTGTTTGCGCTCGGCATGGACGGCGAGGAGATCCTCAGCCGCTTCTACAACCACATCACCTATGTCCGCGACGCCAAGGGCTGGCGCGTTCCCTACGACGCCGAGCGCATGAAGGGCTTCAAGGCGACCGTCGACCTGATCGACGCCGACACCGGCGAGGTCGTGGTCGAGGCCGGCAAGAAGCTCGTCGCCCGCACTGCTCGCCAGCTCGCCGAGAAGGGCCTCAAGTTCCTGCGCGCGACCGACGAGGATCTCGTCGGTCAGTACATTGCCGAGGACATCGTCGATCCCGAGACGGGCGAAGTGCATGCCGAGGCCGGCGAAGAGCTGACCATGGCAGCCGAGGCCAAGACGGGCGAGATGAAGGGCAACCTCGTCGACCTGATCGCCAAGGGTTATAACGAGATCACGGTGCTCGACATCGACCACATCACGGTCGGTCCCTATATCCGCAACACGCTCACCGTGGATAAGAACTCGCGCCGTGAAGAGGCGCTGTTCGACATCTACCGCGTCATGCGTCCCGGCGAGCCGCCGACGCTCGAGACCGCCGAGAACATGTTCCAGTCGCTGTTCTTCGACTCGGAGCGCTATGACCTCTCGGCCGTCGGCCGCGTCAAGATGAACATGCGTCTTGACCTCGACGCCGAAGATACTGTCCGTGTACTGCGCGCCGACGATATCATCGCCGTCATCAAGACGCTGGTGGGTCTGCGCGACGGCAAGGGCGAAATCGACGACATCGACAATCTC
>NZ_JAUXYO010000344.1 GCF_030694325.1 Allobosea sp.
GAAGGCTTGCACGCCCGTGACTTAGGCGAGGAAATGGGGCCGGTCTAGGGCCGGGAAGCAGCCGGGCGCGCCGCCCCGTCGACATCGCGCCGTTGACGGTCCGCAGCAGGGCCGGCTAGCGTCGGCCCAAGGCCGGATGCAGCCTGCCGCTCGCGCCCGTAAGGGTTGGGTGAATGCATCCCGACGTGGATATCCGGTCCCGATCGTTCGGTGGACGGCCATCAGCAATGCGAGCCCTGATCGTCCCGTCCACCCGCGAGAAGGATCACGACGATGCGAAGCTTTAGCGATGCGAAGCTGATGGCGAAGACCCTGCGCGAGGCGCTGGCCTCCCGGCAGATCGACCTCTCCCACTCCGAGACCCTCGAAGTCGTGGCGCGCCAGTTCGGCCTCGCCGACTGGAACACGGCCGCGGCCCGTTTGGGCGAGCACCTTGACGAGTTGGCCCCGGCTCGGGGCGACGCCTCCGGCGTCGGCCTTGGATCCGGCATTCCGATCCTGCGGATTTTCGACCTTGAGAAGGCGCGGGAGTTCTACCTCGACTTCCTCGGCTTCACGATGGACTGGGAGCACCGCTTCGGCCCGAATTTCCCGATCTACATGCAGGTCTCGCGCTCCGGCCTGACCCTGCATCTGTCCGAGCACCATGGCGATGCCAGCCCGGGCGCGACGGTCTTCGTGAGGATGAAGGGCGTAGAGGCCCTGCGCGCCGAACTGATCGGCAGGGACTACGCCTGTTCCAAGCCCGGCATCCAGGAAAACGCTCCTGGCGGGCGCCTGCTCGAGGTGCCCGATCCCTTCGGAAACCGCATCCGCTTCAGCGAGGCGCGGGACTAGCTAGCGATCAGGCCGTCATCAGGCCGAGATGCTCGGCAAACGGCCCAAAATCCCGATCCGCGTGCAGTAGGGCGTGGCCGTGCTCTATGCAGAAAGTGGCGATGATCAGATCCGCCGTCTTGCGCACGGTCACACCGAGCCTACGGAGCTCGCGATAGTTGCGAGCTGCCGCACGCGCGATTTGAGGATCGAACATCTGCACCAGTGGAAAGCGACGCACTCGCAGGTCGATGGCAGAGGCATGCCTGTCATCGCGCGCGCCCTGCAACAACTCGAGCAAGACCAGATCGCCAAGCAGGAGATCCGGCGTCTCGATCAGCGCATCGAGCTTGGCGACGGACGGACTCTCCTGGCCCTTGAGATGAGCGATCCAGACGGAGCTATCGGCAAGGATCAAGGCAAGAGCTCGACATCGCGTCCCATCCGCATCTCGTCGAGATCCCCTTCCCATCCCATTCCTTTCAACTCGTCGAAGGCCCGGCGTCGACGATGGTTATCGACAAGGCGGCGTAGCGCTTCCTCAACGACCGCCTTCTTGGTGGAAAGTTCGGTCACCTCCATCGCCTCCTTGAGGAGCGCGTCGTCGATGTCGATATTGGTCCTCATCGCCAGCCTCATGTGTATGGACGAAGCCAATCATACACATCACCGGGTGCTGGCGCAATTTTGAGCCCCCGATGTAAAAACCTCTTGTAGCCGGGGTCCATCATCCGTATATGCCCTCTACCCAATTCGCACGTGCCTGTGGCCGCGTGCCGGTCGGTGGGCATCCGGACAAGAGGCCGGACAGCCGCCAGGTGTTGGAGACGGATGGAGGGGGATGGATATCCCCTCAAATCACGCTCCCGGTTCCCTTCTCCGGGGAACTGTCACCGAACAGCGACTGGCAGCCGGAGGCGAAACCGGCGAACCCCGAATCTCCACGGGGGACGCAGCTTAAAGCAACGACGGAACGGGCTTTTTTTGGTCTCGCTGGTCCTCCAAAGACCAGCACCGAAGAGGCTTGTCCTTCATTGCCGGGCGTGCGGGGTCTCCCCAAGCGACGGTTACCAGGGTCCGGACGTTTCGTTCGGTGATGTGCGGCGTTTCCAACGCGTCGCCGATCGCCCGATCGACTCAAGCCGGCTTCATGTCGCATCGGCGCCGCTTGCGCCGGAGGGAGACGCGTCTCATGACCGAGCGCATCCGTGAGTTCCTTCGTACCCGCCGTGAGGATGGGCCCTGCGTCGTCATCGATCTCGATGTCGTGCGTGAGAACTACCATGCCTTCTCCCGGGCTCTCCCCGACACGCGCGTCTTCTACGCCGTGAAGGCCAATCCTGCGCCGGAAGTGCTGGCGCTGCTGGCCAAGCTCGGCTCCTGCTTCGATTGCGCCTCGGTCGTCGAGATCGAGATGGCTCTCGCGGCCGGCGCTAAGGCGGATCGCATCTCCTTCGGCAACACCATCAAGAAGGAGCGCGACGTCGCCCGCGCCATGGAGCTCGGCGTGCGCCTCTTCGCCGTCGACTGCACGGCCGAGGTCGAAAAGGTCGCCCGTTCGGCAAACGCCACCGGCGCGAAGGATGTGCGCATCTTCTGCCGCATCCTCTGCGACGGCGCCGGCGCCGATTGGCCGCTCTCGCGCAAGTTCGGCTGCGTGCCCGAAATGGCCGCGGACGTGCTCGAGCACGGCCATCGTCTCGGCTTGGCCGCCTATGGCATCTCGTTCCATGTCGGCTCGCAGCAGGCGAATGTGAACGCCTGGGATTCCGCTTTGGCCTCGGCCTCCGCGGTGTTCAAGGAGTGCGCCATCCGTGGTCTCTCGCTGTCGATGGTCAATCTCGGCGGCGGCTTCCCGGCGCGCTACCTGAAGCCGATCCCGGGCGTGCCGTCCTATGGCGATGCGATCTTCCAGGCGCTGTCGAAGCATTTCGGCAACCAGCTCCCGGAGACGATCATTGAGCCGGGTCGCGGCATGGTCGGCAATGCCGGCCTGATCGAGACCGAGGTCGTCCTGATCTCGAAGAAGGCCAAGGACGATCAGGTCGCCTGGGTCTATCTCGACATCGGCAAGTTCAACGGTCTCGCCGAGACTATGGACGAGGCGATCCGCTACCCGATCCGCAGCGCCCGCGACGGCGATGCGACGGTGCCCTGCATCCTGGCCGGCCCGACCTGCGATTCGGTCGACGTCATGTACGAGAAGACCCCGTACATGCTGCCGTTCAGCCTCGAGATCGGCGACAAGCTGCTGATCGAGGGCACGGGCGCCTATACGACGACCTATTCGGCCGTCGCCTTCAACGGCTTCCCACCGCTGAAGCAGTACGTCATCTGACGTGATCGGGGCGCCGCAAGGCGCCCCGCGAGATCGGGTCCGGCGAAGCGCCCTGCCAGGTTCGGCAGGCCGCCCGCGGTTTCGGGCGGAGCGTCCGCGCCTCCAGAAGGAAGCGCGGCGGACGTGGCTCCCGCCGGACCCTCTTCCACACATCCCTGTTGCTTGTGGCCGCGCTCGTGCGCGGCGCCGGGAAGGTCTGCTGCGCGCAGGCGCTCCGGCCGGAGGTGCGTCATGATCACGATCCGCGACGAAGTCGCTGCCGACATCCCCGCCCGCGAGGCGCTGCTCGACCGCTGCCTCGGCGAGCGCCGCACCGCCAAATCGAGCGAGCGGCTGCGCGAAGGCCGTTTGCCGGCTGAAGGCCTCGCCTTGACCGCGGAGCGCGACGGCGTCGTCGTCGCGACCGTGCGGCTCTGGAATGTCGATGCCGATGGCAAGGCCGCGCTCCTGCTCGGCCCGCTCGCGGTCGCGCCCGAGCTGCAGGGCGAGGGCCTCGGCCGCGCCATGATGCGGGAAGTGATCTGGCGGGCGGCCTGCCGCGGCCATGGCGCCGTGCTGCTCGTCGGCGACGCCGCCTATTACGAGCGCTTCGGCTTCTCGGGCGATCTCACCCGCGATCTCGCCATGCCCGGCCCGGTCGAGCGTGAGCGCTTCCTCGGCCTCGAACTGCGCGACGGCGCGCTGTCGGGCGCCAGCGGCGTCCTCGTCGCCACCGGCCGTTTGGTCGAGGCCGCGCCGGCCGCGGAGCCCGCACGCCGCGCCGCCTGAGGATAACTGTGACGGCCGCGGCGTTTCGCCGGGGCCGTCACGCATCCGTCATCGGACTGTAGCCGCTCCGTCGTCACCGCCCGCCATGACCCCGCCCGAAGGTGGAGTTCATGGCGCAGGCGGTTTTGACGGCAGGCAAGGCGAGGGAATGGAGCGCGCCACGCTGGCGGCCGCGCCGGGCGACCCTGCTCGCCTTCGCCATGCTAGCGCCCTCGCTCTTGTTCCTGGCGCTGTTCACCTATTGGCCGGTCGTCCAGGTTCTCTGGCAGTCGCTGCACGGGCAGGTCCGCGTCGGCGGGCCGCAGGCCTATGTCGGCCCGCAGAACTTCCTCAAGCTCTTCGCCGATCCCGCCTTCCGCAAGGCGCTGGCCAACAACCTCGTCTACGCGCTCGGCACGGTGATCCCGAGCCTCGTGCTGGCGCTCGGCTTCGCCATGGCGCTGGCCCGGTCGAGCCGGGTCAACGCGCTGTTCCGCGCACTCTTCTTCCTGCCGGTCCTAATCCCGCTGGTCGCGGCCGCCTCGATCTTCCTGTTCCTGTTCCTGCCCAATGTCGGGCTGCTCGACTACCACCTCGCCAAGCTCGCGATCTCCGGCCCCAACTGGCTCGGCGACCCCGACATCGCGCTCTGGTCGATCATGGCGCTGACGATCTGGAAGAACGCCGGCTATTACATGCTGTTCTTCCTCGCCGGCCTCCAGGCCGTGCCGGCGGACGCCTATGAGGCAGCGATCCTGGATGGCGCCGGCCCCTGGCAGCGCCTGCGCTACGTCACCCTGCCCTATCTCAAGCCGACCATCGGCTTCGTGCTGGTCATCGGCCTGCTCAACGTCGTCACCCAGGTCGACCATGTCTTCGTCCTGACCAAGGGCGGCCCGTCGGATTCCACCAACCTGCTGCTGTTTTATGTCTACCAGCAGGCGGTCGAGAACTACGATGCCGGCCGCGCCGCCGCCGGCACGCTGGTGATGCTGGCGCTGCTGCTCGTCGTCACCGCCTCCTCGCTGCGCACGCTCGAGCGCTCCTTCGGGGAGAAGGAGGCATGAGCGCCGCCACCATGAGCACCGGCGTTTCGACCGGCGAGATCACCCCGAAGCTCGGCTATGCCGCGACGCTGCTGATCGCGGCGCTCTGGATGGTGCCCTTCCTCTGGATGCTGGTCGCGGCCTTCAATCCCGAAAGCATCGGGGCGGGCATGGCGTCGCTGGTGCCGTCCTACATCCCGATGCTGGCCAACTTCCGCGAGGCCTGGGCCTCGGCCGATTTCCCGCGCTACGGCCTGAACACGCTCGTCATCACGCTCGGCATTCTCGCCATCCAGATCGTCACCATCACGCTCGCCGGCTACGCCTTCGCGCGGCTCGAATTTCCCGGCCGCACGCTGTGCTTCTACCTGTTCCTGCTCCAGTTGATGCTCGCGCCGGTCGTGCTGATCGTCCCCAATCTCACGACGATCGCGCAGCTCGGCCTCTATGACAGCCTGCTCGGCGTGATGGCGCCCTATTTCGCCTCGGCCTTCGGCACCTTCCTGATGCGCCAGGCCTTCCGGGCGATCCCGCGCGAGCTCGAGGACGCCGCCCTGATCGACGGCGCCAGCGTCTTCCAGCGCATCGGCTTCATCTATCTGCCGCTGGCCAAGCCCTCGCTCGTCGCCTTCTCGATCGTCTCCGTCACCGCCCATTGGAACGAGTTCCTCTGGCCGCTGATGGTGATCAACTCGCCCGATCTGCGCCCGCTGACCGTCGGCCTCGCCTCCTTCACCCGCGGGGCGGAGGGCGCGCAGGCCTGGGGCGTCATCGCGGCGGGAACCCTGCTGGTCAGCGCGCCGCTGCTGATCGCCTTTGCGCTGTTCCAGCGCGCCTTCGTCAACTCCTTCGTCTCCTCCGGCATCAAGTAAAGGAAGCCACCATGACGACCACAAGACGCAACGTCCTCGCCGGCGCCGCGCTCGCCGCGAGCTTCGCGCTGTCGCCCGCCTTCGCCCAGGCGCCGACCGAGATCGAGCTGTTCTTCCCCGTCCCCGTCGACGGCCAGCTCGCCCGCGACATGGCCGCGATGATCAAGGAGTTCAACGAGAAGAACCCGTCGATCAAGGCCACCCCGGTCTATACCGGCTCCTATGACGAGACGCTGATCAAGACCCGCGCCGCAATGAAGGCCGGCAAGCCCCCGGCCGCCGTGATCATGTCCGCGAACTTTCTGCTCGACCTCAAGATCGAGGGCGAAATCCAGCCGATGGACGGCCTGATCAAGGCCGACGGAAAGACCAACGACCAGTTCATGGGCCAGTTCTTCGACGCGCTGCATGGCAATGCCGTGCTCGACCGTCACGTCTACGGCGTGCCCTTCCACAACTCGACGCCGCTGCTCTACGTCAACACCGACCACCTCAAGGAAGCCGGCCTCGATCCCGACAAGCTGCCGGCGAACTGGGAAGAACTGGTCGCGACCGCCAAGAAGCTGACCAAGCGCGACGGCGACCGCGTCACCCGCTGGGGCATGATGATGCCCTCGAACTATGACTACGGCGGCTGGATCCTGCAGGCCCTGACCCATTCCAATGGCGGCCAGTGGTTCAATGTCGATTACGGCGGCGAGGTCTATTACGACACCCCCTCGATGCTCGGCGCGCTGACCTTCTGGTCCGACCTCGTCTCCAAGCACAAGGTCCATCCGGCCGGCGTCCAGGCGGGCGGCGCGGTGTCCTCGGCCTTCCTCTCCGGCCAGGCCTCGATGATGCTGCTCTCGACCGGCTCGCTGACCCATATCCGCAACAACGCGAAGTTCCCCTACAAGGTCGCCTTCGTGCCGAAGAACGTGAAGAACGAGGTGCCGATCGGCGGCGCCTCGCTGGTGATCCCGACCGGCGTCGAGGGCGAGCGCAGGAAGGCCGCCTGGACGCTGATCAACTGGATGACAGCGCCTGAGAAGTCCGGCTGGTGGAGCCGCGCCACCGGCTATTTCGCGCCCAACAAGGCCGCCTATGACATGCCGGAGATGAAGGCGTTCCTCGCCAAGAACCCCGACGCCGGCATCGCGGTCAGCCAGCTCGCCTTCGCCAAGCCGTGGTTCGCCACCTACAAGACGGTCCCCGTCCGCAAGGCGATCGAGGACGAGCTGGCGGCCGTGCTCTCGGGCAAGAAGACGCCGAAGGAGGCCCTCGTTGCCGCCCAGAAGGGCGCCGACGAGATCATGCGTCCTTATGTCGAGCAGACCGCGCTGAAGCTGCCGACGAACTGAGGCGCGCCATCCACGTTCGCCGCTCGGGCTCCTCCCCTCCCCCTCGTGGGGAGGGGCTGGGGGGGGCGAACGACCGGGTTCGACGCACGATCATCAACGCGATGGCAGCAGCGGCAACGCACCATCGTCCCAACGCTCGCTTCGGCTTTCCGCCCCCCACCCCTAGCCCCTCCCCACAAGGGGGAGGGGTACGCGTTTCATCCTGCTAGGCACCAAAAATCCATGCTCATCGCCCAGATCACCGACCTGCATATCCGCCCGCGCGGCAAGCCCGCCTATCGCGTCTCCGAGACCAATGCGCTGAGCGAGCGCGCGCTCGATGTGGTGGCGCGGCTCTCGCCCCGGCCCGATCTGCTGGTGATCACCGGCGATTTGACCGATTGCGGCCTGCCCGAGGAATATGCGCTGCTGCGGACCATGCTCGACGGGCTCGGCATCTCGGTCCTGCTCGTTCCCGGCAACCATGACCGCCGCGAGACGCTGACCGCGGGTCTGACTCTCGATTCCCGCCAGGTCCTCGACGGCGGCTTCGTCCAGTTCGTCGCAGATTGCGGCCCGATGCGGCTGATCGGCCTCGACACGCTGCTGCCCGGCAAGAGCGCCGGCGCGCTCTGCCCGACGAGGCTGGCCTTCCTCGACAAGGCGCTGTCGGAAGCCGACGGCAAGCCGGTCGCGATCTTCATGCACCACCCGCCCTTCGATTGCGGCATCCGCCATATGGATGCGATCCGCCTGCTCGACGGCGCCGAGGAGTTCGCGGCGATCGTCGCGCGTCACACCAACATCGAGCGCATCCTCTGCGGCCATCACCACCGGCCCATCGTGACGCGCTTTGCCGGCACGATCGCGCAGATCGCCCCGAGCGTGACCCACGCCGTCACGCTCGACCTGTCGGAGGCGAGCCCCTCGACCTTCCACATGGAGCCGCCGGCCTATCTGCTCCATTCCTTTCGCGAGGGTGCGGGCTTCGTCACGCACACGGCTTTCGTCGAGCGCTCGCCCGGCCCCTACCCCTTCGTGCTCGACGCCGATTATCCCGGCAGCCACTAGACTTCGCGAGCGAGCGGCAACGACCGCCTGTGCGGTTGATGTTTGACTTGAGGGACGCTTCCCCCCTAGGAGCCGGGGTGGCTCCGCGCGGCCACCCTTGAAACAGCGCTTATCCCAAAGGAGACAACCCGAGAATGAGCACCTGGCCCGTCTATGGAGAGATCACCGGCCCGATCGTGATGATCGGCTTCGGTTCGATCGGCCGCGGGACGCTGCCGCTGATCGAACGCCACCTGAAGTTCGACAAGAGCCGCTTCGTCGTCATCGCTCCCGACGACCAGAACCGCCACCTCCTCGACGAGCGGGGCATCCGCTTCATCCACGAAGCCGTGACGCTCGAGAACTACAAGGACATGCTGTCCCCCCTGCTGACCGCCGGCGGCGGCCAGGGCTTCTGCGTGAACCTCTCCTGCGACACCGGCTCGCGCGACATCATGGAGCTCTGCTCCAGCCTCGGCGCGCTCTACATCGACACGGTCAACGAGCCCTGGCTCGGCTTCTATTTCGACGAGACCAAGGGCCCGGGCGAGCGCTCGAACTACGCCCTGCGCGAGATAACGCTCGCCGCCAAGCGCGCCCGGCCGCCCGGCTCGACGACCGCCGTTTCCTGCTGCGGCGCCAATCCCGGCATGGCCTCCTGGCTCGCCAAGAAGGGCCTGCTCAACATCGCCGCCGACATGCGCCTGAACGTGCCGCAGCCGACCACCCGCGAGGAATGGGCCGGGCTGATGAAGCAGGTCGGCGTCAAGGGCATCCACATCGCCGAGCGCGACACCCAGCGCTCGAAGAACCCCAAGCCTCCAGGCGTCTTCGTCAACACCTGGTCGGTCGAGGGCTTCATCTCGGAGGGCGTCCAGCCGGCCGAACTCGGCTGGGGCACCCATGAGAAGTGGATGCCCGAGAACGCCCGCACCCACGAGACCGGCTCGCAGGCGGCGATCTACCTGATGCAGCCCGGCGCCGAGACCAAGGTCCGCAGCTGGTGCCCGACGCCGGGGCCGCAATACGGCTTCCTGGTGACTCATAACGAGTCGATCTCGATCGCCGACTATTTCACGGTGCGCGACGACAGCGGCAAGGCCATCTATCGCCCGACCTGCCACTACGCCTATCACCCCGCCAATGACGCGGTGCTCTCCCTGCACGAGATGTTCGGCAATGCCGGCCGCCCACAGGAGGAGCACCACATCCTCGACGAGGAGGAGGTCATCGACGGCATCGACGAGCTCGGCGTGCTGCTCTACGGCCACGAGAAGGGCGCCTACTGGTTCGGCTCGCAGCTTTCGACCGAGGAGACCCGCAAGCTCGCCCCCTACCAGACCGCGACGGGACTGCAGGTGACCTCGGCCGTGCTCGCCGGCATGGTCTGGGCGCTGGAAAATCCGAAGGCCGGCATCGTCGAGGTCGAGGAGATGGATCTCGACCGCTGCCTCGAAATCCAGATGCCCTATCTCGGTCCGGTGAAGGGATACTACACCGACTGGACCCCGCTCGACGGTCGCCCCGGGCTCTTCCCGGAGGATATCGACGAGAGCGATCCCTGGCAGTTCCGGAACATTCTGGTTCGGTGAGCTCTGTCATTCCGGGGCAGGCGCAAAGCGCCTGAACCCGGAACCCACGACTGGGTATGCGGCTCAGCCACTCGCGGGTGGCGTTGCACCCAGTCATGGGTTCCGGGTTCGGCCCGTCGGGCCACCCCGGAATGACACCCGTCTACGGCGCCCGCTTCACCGCCACCCCCGCGAGCAGCGCTCCCCCTGTCAGGAAGAACAGGATCAGCACGGCAAGCCCCGCCCGCTGGCTGGCGAAGACCGTCGTCGCCAGCGCCACCAGCGTCGGCCCCAGAAACGACGTCACCTTCCCCGACAGCGCAAACAGCCCGAAGAACTCGCCGACGCGCTCCGGCGGCGCGAGCCGCGCCATCAGGCTGCGCGAGGAGGCCTGCAGCGGCCCGGCGACCAGCCCGATCAGCAGGCCCAACCCCAGATAGACCTTCTCCGGCAGCGAGCCGAACAACCCGTCGCCGGGCGTCGCCGGTGCGGCCTCGATGACGAACAGGATGCGGTCGGGCGCCAGCGACAGGATGCCGAGGCAGGCGAGCAACAGGCAGCCGATCGAGCCCAGGACCACCGTCTTGCCGCCGATCGCGTCGTCGACCCGGCCGCCGATCCAGGCACCGAACGTACCCGTCACCGTGAGCAGGATGCCGAACACGCCGATCTCGATCGTCTGCCAGCCGAAGACGCCGGCGGCATAGATGCCCCCAAAGGCGAAGAGCGCCACCAGCGCATCCTGATAGACCATGTTGGCGAGCAGGAAGCGCCCGAGCGAGGGCAGCCGCGGCAGCTCGCGCAGCGTCGCCATCAGCCGCCCGACGCCGCCCTTCGCGGCTTCCGACAGGCGCATGCCGGTGCGCGTCGTATCCGGCGTCAGCAGGAACATCGGCGCGACGAAGACGACGAACCAGAGCGCCGTCAGCGGGCCGGAGAAACGGTCGCCCTCGCGCGCCGCGGCATCCAGCCCGAGGATCGGTGTCAGCCCCGCCAGCGTCTTGCCGGTGAGCGGATCGGCCGCCAGCAGGGCCAGCGTCAGCGCGAGCGAGATCAGCCCGCCGAGATAGCCGATCGCCCAGCCCGTGCCCGAGAGCCAACCCAGCCGCTCCGGCGGCACCAGCCGCGTCATCATCGCATTGTTGAAAGTGGTCGCGAACTCGGCCCCGATCGTCGCCAGCACGAAGCCCGACAGCGCGATCGGCACCGCCCAGGGCGATCCCGGCACCGCGAACCAGAGCGCGCCCGAGCCCAGCACCAGCATCGCGCCGAATACCGCGATCCAGGGCTTGCGTGGCCCGGTCCGGTCGGCGATGCCGCCCAGCAGCGGCGAGAGCAGCGCGATGCACAGGCCGGCGAAGCCCGTCGCATAGCCCCACAGGGCCTGCCCCTGCGCCGGATCGGCGGCGAGCGCCGCGGCAAAGAAGGGCGCGAAGACGAAGGTCGTGATCAGCGTGAAGAAGGGCTGCGCCGCCCAGTCGAAGAACAGCCAGGCCGTGACGGCGCGGCGGGGTGGATACGATGGAGGTTGCACCGCTCAGCCCTCATCCTGAGGAGCAAGGCGCAAGCCTTGCGTCTCGAAGGATGCTCCAGCGGCGTCGGGAACCTCCTGGACCATCCTTCGAGACGCCGCTCCGCGGCTCCTCAGGATGAGGACGGCGGAAACCCGCATCACTGCAGCGTCGTCTCGGGATCGCCGCCGCTGCGGGCCAGCTCGATCTCGGTGATCGCGACCAGCACCTCGGCGCGCTCCTTGAGGGTCGGCGCCTCCAGCAGGGCCTGCTTCTCGCGCGGTCCGAAGGGGCACATCATCGAGAGCGCGTTGACCAGCGCCTCATTGGGGGCTTCGTTGACGCCCTTCCAGTCGATCTTGAGCTCGCTCGCCTTGGCGAAGGCACGCAGCGCCTTGAGCAGGGCATTGCGGTCGACAGCGTCCTCGCCGGCCCGGGCCGTGAAGTCGATCAGATAATCGTCATAGGCGACGCGGCACTGGCGATAGGGCGTCGTCACCGACAGCTCCTCGGCGATGCGGAAGCGCGCGATGCCCGTCAGCGTCAGGATGTAGCGGTCGTCGCCGGTCTCGGCGAACTGCGTGATGCGGCCCAGGCACCCGACCTGCAACAGCCCCGGCGTCGCCGCCTGGCGGCTGCTGTCGGGTTCCGGCTGGACGATGCCGACGACGCGATGCGTGCTGATCGCATCGTCGATCATGGCGATGTAGCGCGGCTCGAAGATGTTGAGCGGCATCTGCCCCCGCGGCAGCAAAAGCGCGCCTCCGAGCGGGAAGACCGGCACCACGGCCGGGCAGTCCTCCGGGCCCTCATAGACGGCGTTCATGCCCATCGGCCGCTCCTTGCGTTCAGGAGAACAACAGGGTGGAGAGCTTGCGCCGCCCTGCCATACTGTGCTCGTCCATCGGCCCCCAGGCCTCGAAGAACTGCAGCAGCTGCTTGCGCGCACCGTCGTCGTTCCAGGCTCTGTCCGCCCTGATGATGGCCATCAGATGGTCGACCGCCTCCTCGCGCCGATCGCGCGCATTGAGCGCCAGTGCGAGATCGAAACGGGCCTGGTGATCCTTTGGATTGGCGGCGACCCTGGCCTCCAGCTCCGCCGTGTCCCCCAGCGCCGCGGCCTGCTGCGCCAGCTCGATCGCGGCGCGCACCGCCGCCACGGCCGGATCGGCCGCCTTGGCCTCGGGCACCATGCCGAGGATGCCGGTGGCCCCTTCGAGATCGCCGAGATCGAGGTGCAGCTTCGCCAGGCCGGCGATCGCGGCGACATTGTCAGGCTCGAGCTCAAGCACCTGCGCGTAGAGTTCGCTGGCGCCGGCCGCGTCGCCGGCCTCGCTCGCGGCCTTGGCCGCGGCGATCAGCTCCTCGGTCTCGCCGGGGCCCATCGCACCGACGAGTTTCTCGATGAAGGCCTTGACCTGGCTTTCGGGCTGCGCGCCCATGAAGCCGTCGATCGGCTGGCCCTGCTTGAAGGCGATGACGGCGGGGATCGACTGGATGCCGAGCTGGCCCGGGATCTCCGGGAACTCGTCGATGTTCATCTTGACGAGCCGCACCTTGCCGCGAGCCGCCTTGACGACCTTCTCGATCACCGGGGTGAGCTGCTTGCAGGGGCCGCACCAGGGCGCCCAGAAATCGACCAGCACCGGCTGCTTCATCGACTCCGCGATGACGTCCTGCCGGAAGCCCTGGGTGCTCGTATCCTTGATCAGGCCGGGTTGTTCGGCCGCGTCGCCATTGACCAGCATGGGTCGTCCTTCATCGCACGCATATCTGAAACGGGTAGTCCGGCCGCGCCCGCAGCCCGGCCCATAGATGGGGAGGATCAGGCGTTCTGTCCATCATCGGGAACCGGCAAATCGACGATCAGCGGATCGTGGCCGGTCTCGCGCAGGAAGGCCAGCAGATCGTCCAGCGCGAGCCGCAGCGTCGCGGTGTTGATCAGCGGGTGGAAGTTCACCGGTTCGCCAGTGGCGAGGTTGCGGTCGAGCACCATCGTGACCGCACCGGCACGGTCGTTGACGACGGCGAGCGCAGTCACCGAGCCCGGCGTGACGCCGAGCTTCTCCATCAGCGTCTCCGCCGAGCAGAAGGACAGCCGCCCGCTGGCGCCGATCGTCTCGTGCAGGCGCTTGAGATCGATGCGGGCATTCTCGCGCGCCGAGACCAGGAAAAGCCGGCCCTTCTTGTCCTTCACGAACAGGTTCTTGGAATGCAGCCCCGGGAGCGTGCCACGCAGCGCCTGCGATTCGGCCACCGTGAAGACCGCTTCGTGATCGACGCGCACATAGGCGATCCCGCGCTCACTGAGATGCGCGCAGAGTTGCTCGGGCGTCAGCGGTGCGGCGGAGACAATCTGCGACATGGGAAGGCGGGCCCGGCCTCGAAACAGCGTTGATGGGCTGCCTAACCCGCCTCAATCGCCGCCACAAGCGCCCGCGGATGGCCGGATCGGCGCGTTCCTGGGCTCATCTCGAAAAAGATGACAGGGTCGCAACAAGGCGCTTGCACTGCGCGCCGCTTTGGGGCAATAAGCCGGCCTCCGCGGCGGAGACGCCGCGACGATGTCCTGATGCGGGAGTAGCTCAGGGGTAGAGCACAACCTTGCCAAGGTTGGGGTCGAGGGTTCGAATCCCTTCTCCCGCTCCAGGACATGAAAGCCTTCGAGACTGTCGAAAGCGTCGGGCCTCCCGGCGCTTTTTGCGTTTCGAGGCCTGCCCGCCAACGAGCCCTGCGATGATGGGGGCGACCGGCTCTCTCAGACCAAGCCCTGCAGCGCCTGCCTCAGTGCCGCGCTGAGGGTCGCGACGGAGTAAGGCTTGCGGACGACGGGCGCCGCATGGTCGATGATCGGCAGGCGGGAGCCATCGTCGTAGCCGGTCGCGAAGACGAAGGGCCGCCTCGCCGCGGCCAGGCGCCGCGCCACCTCTTCCGAGGTCTCCGCCCCCAAATTGACGTCGAGCACCGCGATGTCCGGCGGATCGCGCTCGAGCAGGCCGACCGCCTCGGCCACGCTCGCGCAGATGGTGACGCGGGCCGCCCCCATCGAGAGCAGCATCTCCTCGACATCCATCGCGATCAGGAACTGATCTTCCAGAAGCAGGACGCTCTTGCCCTGCACCGGCGAGGGGCCGCCCTCCGGTATCGCCGCGAGCGCCGAGGTCTCGGAGGCCTGGGCTGCGGCCGGCCAGGACAGGAAGCGGGCCGGAATCGTCAGCCTTGCGACGACCCCCGTCGGCTCGAAGCTGATGTCGCTGCCCCCGCCGAGATCGAAGGGGATGCTGCGGGAGACCAGTGCGCTGCCGAAGCCGGTCCGTTCCGGAGGCGACACAGGCGGGCCGCCGCTTTCGCGCCAGGTGATCAGGCAATCGCCCATCGCCGAGCGCGCCCACTCGACCGCCAGCCGCCCGCTCTCGCGCGAAAGCGCGCCATATTTGGCGGCATTGGTCGCCAATTCGTGGATGACGAGGGCGACGACGGAGAAGGCGCGCGGCTCGAGCGCGGCCGGCGGCCCCGCGATCGCGATGCGCTGGCCATTGCCGAGATAGGGCGCGAGCTCCGCCTCGAACAGCTCCCGCAGCGCCCCGCCGCCCACGCCCAGCGTCGCCTGGTCATGCGCCAGCGAGAGCGCGTCGATGCGGCCCTGGATCGTCTGCACATAGGTGCGGATCGCGGTCTCGTCCTGCACCGGATAGGAGACGATCGAGCGGATCACCGAGAGGATGTTCTTGACCCGGTGGTTGAGCTCCTGATTGAGCATCTTCTGGCGGGCCTCGGTCTTCCCCCGCTCCTCCGACAGCAATTCGCCCTGGCGCAGCACCACCTCGATCAAGGCGCCGCGCGCCGATTCGGCCAGGTCGAGTTCCACCTGCGTCCAGGGCAGAGAGCGGTTCTCGACCGTCTGTTTCCAGACGGCGAAGCTCTGGCGGGGCGTGAGCCGGTCGCCGAGCGGCCCGGAGGTGTAGGTCTTGCTGGGATCGCCGCCCCATTCGACCGTCTGCACGAGCTCGCGCCGGAACAGCAGCAGATAATCGCGCGGCAGTTGCGACAGCGGGATCGCCAGCACGCCCGCCGCCTCGGCGGCGAAGGCGCGGGCTGTCGGCATCTCCTCCGAGACCGAACTCGTCGCGAAAACGGCGCCGGGCGGGACCTGGCCGAGGACGGCTGCGAGCTCGGGGAGGGCATCGGCCGGCGGCACCCGCCCCCAGGACGACCATGTCCCGTCGAGCAGCAGCCCGACGCCGTCGCAGGGAACGAGTTGCGGGAATGACGACAGATGCGAGCGCAGGAACGCAGCGAGGTCGGTGGTGTGGACCGAGGAGGCGAGCAGATCCTGCAGGAAGCCCCGGGCCCGGTCACCCGCCTCCAGCTTCTGCTTCTGCGTCAGTATCCCGAGCTGAAGCGCGAAGAACTCCCCGAAGATCTCGGCGGCGATGCGCTGATTCATCGTCATCGCGCGGGGCGTGTAATGGTGACAGGCGATCAGCCCCCAGAGCGCGCCATCGACAATGATCGACACCGACATAGAGGCCGCCACCCCCATGTTCCGCAGGTACTCGCAATGGATCGGCGAGACGCTGCGCAGATGCGAATAGGTCATGTCGAGCGGCTGGCCGGTCTCGTCGAGCACGGGCTCGATCGGATGGCGCGCGCCGCTGGCGTCCGAGACGAGGCGGATGGGATTCAGAAGGTAGAGCTGGCGCGCCTGCTGCGGAATGTCGCTCGCCGGGAAATGTTGCCCGCGGAAGCTTTCGAGGTCACTGCGCTTCGCCTCGCTTACGACCTGACCGGAGCCATCGGCCGCGAACTGATAGATCATGACCCGGTCATATTGCAGGATCGCGCGCAGCAGCCGGGCGGCGCTTTCGATCAGCTCGCGCGGCGTCCGGACATGGCTGAGCCGCCCCACCAGCGTCCGCGCGAATTCCAGCGGCGAGGCCGGTCCCTCCGGCGTCGCCAGCTCGAATTCGACGATCGCGTTGCCCTTGAAGCGGTGCACGCTGATGTCGAAGGTCCGGGAGGTCGTCGCGAGCGTGACCCTGGGCATCAGCCCCGGTCGCGAGGGCTCGCCCGAACGCGACAAAGCGTTGCGCAGTTCATGAACCGGCGTCCCGCCCAGCACCTCCTCGAGCTTGCGCCCCACCAGATTCTGTTCCGGCAGCCCCAGGAAGCTGGCCGCATTGGCCGACTGGCGCCGTATCACCACGGCGCCCTCGTCGCAGACCAGCAGGCAGCCATGGGTCTGGATGCTGCCGGGGACGTGAATCGGTTCACGGTCGCAATTCGTCAGGTCGACGGTCGCCATCTCAGGAAAACCCATTGCCCTTCATCGCGGCAGCCGCGTGGTCGAAGGCGAGCGACGCCGCCTCCGCCGCTGCCGCTTGGTCAACGCCGACGAGGCCGTCGATGATCCCGACGAAATGCTGCCAGTTGGACAACCCCTGAGCCTGCGCCGCGAGATGGCGCGCGCCATGGGAGCCGTCGAAGCCGAGCCCAGCCGCCATCCTCACGATCAGGCGGGCGCCCAGAGACGATCCCTCCTGCACGTAGGCGACGCCGATCAGCCGGGAGATGTCTTTTGACAGGTCGAATGGCCGAACCTCCGGAAGCGGCAGACCGAGATCGGCAAGGTCTCGCGCCATCAGCGGGCCGATGATGGCCGGCTTCCAGTCTCCGAAAGGTTCCGGCCAGGCCGCTTCCTGCAGATAGCGCTCGACCGCCGAACGATGGGCGTAGGAGGCGCCGAGAAAGCTGCGGTAGCGCTCGGCGCTGTCGATCGGCCCGACCATCCGGTCCAGCCGCTCATGGGCCGGCCGCGTCTGCTCGCGCAGGAAAAAGCGAAGGGAGGGTGCGGACATGGAACGGAGCGAGCGGGCGAGCGCTCGGCGGCCTTTGATGACGGCGGCCCGCCGACGATGAACGGCGAGGGCGTCAGGAAACGGGCGGCGCAATGCCGCGGGTGCTCGCCTTCAATGCCTCACGCTGGGTAAAGTTCCAAGTCCCCTGGCATGCTCAGAGCACCGACGACATGCCTCCGTCGACATAGATGATCTGGCCGTTGACGTAATCGGAGGCCGAAGAGGCCAGGAAGACGGCGGTGCCGATCAGTTCGTCCGGCCGGCCCCAGCGGCGCGCCGGCGTGCGGCCCTTGACCCAGGCGTCGAAGCTCGGATTGTCGATCAAGGCCTGGTTCATGTCGGTGATCATGTAGCCCGGCCCGATCGCATTGGCCTGGATGCCGGCCTCCGCCCATTCGGCCGCCATGGCCCGCGTCAGCATCTTGATGCCGCCCTTGGCGACCGTATAGGGCGCCACCGTCGCCCGCGCGAGCTCGCTCGTCAGCGAGCCGATGTTGATCACCTTGCCGTGGCCCCGCGCGATCATGCGCCGGGCCGCCTCACGGCCGATCATGAAGGCCGACGTCAGGTTGGTGTCGATCACCCGCTGCCAGTCGGCCGTGGCGAGCTCGACCATCGGCTTGCGGAACTGGATGCCGGCATTGTTGACGAGGATGTTGACCGTGATGCCGGCGGTATCGAAAGTTTGGAAAGCGGCGACGATCTCCGCCTCGTTGGTAACGTCGAAGGCCGCCGGCTCCGCCGCATGGCCTGCCGCATGGAACTGGGACACCGTCTCGGCCACTCGCAGCGGGTCGGTTCCGTTGATCAGGATGCGCGCGCCGGCGACCGCCAGCCCTTCCGCCATGGCGCGGCCGAGCCCACGCGAGGAGCCGGTGACGAGGGCGGTCTTGCCCGAAAGATCGAAGAGGGGATTGGTCATGTCACATCCTCACAGGCTGGAGCGGCGGACGGTGAGGTCCGAGCGGTCGAAGACGGCCGGCAGCAGCTCGACGCCCAGCCCCGGCCCTTCCATCGGCAGGACATAGCCGTTCTCGATCGTCGGCATCGTCGTGACCAGCTCCTTGTACCAGCCCGTATAGAAGGCGCGCACCGATTCCTGGATCAGCGTGTTGGGCTGGCTGAAGGAAGCGTGGATCGCCGCGATGAAGCCGACCGGGCCGATGCAGTCATGCGGCGCGAAGGGGCGGTGATAGGTGTCCGCCATTGCCGCGATCTTGCGGCCTTCCGTCAATCCGCCGGTCCAGCAGAGATCGGCCATGACGATATGCATCGCGTCGCGGTCGAGCATGTCCTTGTAGGGGAAGCGCGAACCCAGCGTCTCGCTGGCGCAGACGGGCACCGTCGTCGAACGGGCGAACTCGGCGAGCGCCTGCGGCGAGTTCATCCGGATCGGATCCTCGTACCAGCTCGGCTCGTACTGCTCGAGCACACGGGCGATCTTGATCGCGGTCGGCAGATTCCAGAGCGAGTGTAGCTCGACCATGATCTCTATTCTGTCGCCGACCGCCTTGCGGATCTTCTCGAACGGCTCGCACGCCTTGCGCATCTGCTCGGGGGTAATGAACAGGCCGTTGTTCTCGATCGCGGCCGGGTCGAAGGGCCAGATCTTCATCGCCGTGATCCCGCTTTCCAGCAGGCTCTCGGCCACCGCGTCGGCGCGGTTCATGAAGCCGTCGAGGTCCTCATAGGGGCCTTCGCTCAACCCGAGATTCCAGGTCGAGACCGGCTTGATGTTGTGCGAGCGGACATATCCATAGCCGGCGCAGGTGTTGTAGATGCGCTGCCGGTCGCGGCACAGCCCGCCGAGCATCTGATGGACCGGCTGGTCGCAGACCTTGCCGAACACGTCCCACAGCGCGATGTCGACCGCCGAGGTGGCCCGCGACTCGACGCCCGTCGACGCCTGCGCCATCGGCAGGTTGGTCATCTCCTTGTGCAGCGCTTCGATATGGAGCGGGTTCTTGCCGAGCAGCCGCATGGCGAGCGTGTCGTGGAGGTGGGCTTCGACCGCACCCGCGCCATAGAAGGTCTCGCCCAGGCCGATAATGCCGGCATCGGTATGGACGCGCACCCACAGCACATTGGCGAACTCTTCCGTCCGCAGCGTCTCGATGGCGGTGATCTTCACAATGGCCTCCCCGGCGGCGCGCGCTCTTCGACGGCAGCTGGCCGCTGAACGCTGTGGTTGATGGCATCTGCCAGGGGCGGCGCGACAGGCGCCGGACCAGTCAGAATGGCGGCAGCATAGGAGCGCTTGTAAAATATCACAATATGTTTAGTCTGCATCATCAATGGAGCCGCCAAACGAGCTTCGCCCAGGGAGAAACGCGGTGTCGCAGCACGCTGACAGGCCGAGACTGGTGACGGCAGACGATGCGCCTCCCGCGCGGCGCAACCGCGTCAACCTGTTCGAACTCGCCTATCAGCGCATCGAAGAGATGCTGGTGCGCTGCGAGCTGCCGCCCGGCCGCTTTCTGACGATGCTGGACCTCCAGGCCGCAACCGGCTTCGGCCGCACACCGGTCCACCATGCCGTCAACCGTCTCGCCGCCGACACGCTCATCGTCGTCCGCCCGCGCCATGGCCTGCAGATCGCACCGATCGACCTCGCTCGCGAGCGGGTGCTGCTGCATCTGCGCCGTAACATCGAGCGCTTCGTCATTCGCCTGGCGGCGGAGCGCGCCGGCCCCTCTCACCGCAACCAGATGCTGCATATGGAGCGCCTGCTGCGCGAGCGCCGCGATGGGCTGACGCTGGCGGAGTTCAACACGCTCGACCGGCGCATCGACCAGATGGTGCTGGCGGCGGCGGGCGAGCCCTTCCTCGAGCACACGCTGCGGCCGCTGCACACGCTGTTTCGCCGCATCGGCTTCATCTACCACACGCATTTCGACGGCCAGCCGGGGCTCGCCGGCACCATCGACCACCATCTCGCCGTGCTCAACGCGATTGCGACACGCCATGTCGAGCGGGCGGTCACGGCCTCCGATGCATTGATTGCCTTTGTCGACCGCATGTTCGACGAGATGGAAACGCGGCTCGATCCCTCGCTGCTCGACTGCAGCGTCGAACCGCTCCTCGCCACCTGACGGATTTCACCGCACCAGCCGGAACGCCCGACCATGCGCATCATCTTCCACGGCGACAACGCCGCCTCCTTTAGCCGAGGCTTTGCCGATCTCGTCGGCCCCGACGCCGAGATCGGCATCCTGCCCGACGGGCTGGATGCCACGGCGGACCGCAAAGCCTATGCCGCGGCACAGGCGATCATCGGGGTGAAGTTCGATGCCGGCCTGCCGATGCCGCGCGACCTTCTGCTGTTTCATGTTCCCGGCGCCGGCTATGACGCCGTCGATGTCGCGCTGTTGCCGCCTCAGGCCCATCTCTGCAACTGCTTCGGTCATGAGCAGGCGATCTCGGAATATGTGATGGGCGCGTTGCTCGCCCGCGCCATTCCGCTCACGGACGCCGATGCCAGGCTCCGTCAGGGCGACTGGGCCTACTGGGCCGGCTCGCCCGACCGCGTGCATGGCGAGATCGCGGGTCAGACGGTCGGCCTGCTCGGCTTCGGCCATATCGGCAAGGCCATCGCCCGGCGCGCCAAGGCCTTCGAGATGACGGTTCATGTCGCCAACCGCAGCCCCGTCGCGACATCCGACCTCGTCGACCGCGCCTTCGGCCTCGACGAACTGGAGGCCTTCTGCGGCTCGGTCGATGCGCTGGTCGTCTCCGTGCCGCTGACCACCGACACCACCGGCCTCGTCGGCAGGGCCGCCCTGGGGGCGATGAAACCCGACGCCGTGATCCTCAATGTCGGCCGTGGACCGACCATCGACGAGGCGGCGCTGTTCGAGGCGCTGCGCGATCGCCGCATCGGCGGGGCCGTCATCGACACCTGGTATCGCTACCCGAGCGCCGGAGAGCCTAATATTTTGCCATCCAAACTGCCTTTCCATGAGCTTTCAAACGTTTTAATGACACCGCACATGTCGGGCTGGACCAGCGGCACCATCAGGCGCCGGCAGCAGACCATGGCGGACAACATCAGGCGGTGCCTCTCCGGCGCCGCGCTCACCAACGTGGTGCGGCAAGGGCGCGCCTGAAGCAGTGAAGGGTAGGCGGGCCTGGCGGCCAGCCCCCGTCGAGGCTTCAGCGACCCGAACCGCCGAGCAAACCGGCCGCACGAAGCCGGGGCAACAAGATCTGATCCCCAAGCCAAAACGAGGAAACGGCACCATGAATCTGATGAAGCATCTCAAGATCGCCGGCACGCTGCTGGCGTTCGGCGCCGGCCTGATGGCTGCCGGCCAGGCCTCGGCCCAGTCGATGGCCGACATCACCAAGCGCGGCAAGGTCCGGATCGGCGTCCTGATCGGCGCTCCGCCCTATGGCTCGGTCGACTCGACGGGCAACGCCATCGGCTATGACGCCGACGTCGCTGCGCTCGTCGCCAAGTATATCGGTCTGCCGATGGAGGTCGTCCAGCTCACCCCGCCGTCGCGCATTCCGGCGCTCGAGGCCAACAAGGTCGACTTCCTGGTCGCGACACTGGCCCCGACGCCGGAGCGCGCCAAGGCCGTGATGTTCACCATCCCCTACAGCGCCTTCCAGATGGGCATCTACGCCAAGAAGGGCACGCCCATCAAAACCTGGGCCGACCTCAAGGGCCGCAAGGTCGGCGTCAATCGCGGCTCCAGCGTCGAGCGCGAATTCGTCAACCGCGAGAAGGAACTGAACCTCACCATCCTGCGCTTCGAGGACGATTCGACCACGATGCAGGCGCTCTTCTCCGGCCAGGTCGACGCCATCGCCGGCCCCGACGCCCAGGCCAACGCCGCCATCAAGGCCCGTGGCGAGACCGAGACCGAGGTGAAGTTCTTCTTCGGCATGCAGCCGAACTCGATGACCGTCCGCAAGGACGCCTACGAGTTGAAGCAGTGGCTCAACAACGTGATCTACTACATCAAGCAGAACGGCGAGCTGAACGCGATCTCCGAGAAGTGGGTCGGCGGCCCGCTGCCGACGCTGCCCACCTTCTGATCCCTGCACCGGGCCGGCACGGACATGTCCGCGCCGGCCTTTTCATGACCCGCGGGTCGCGCCGGTACCCGGCGCCCCGTGCCCGGCGCAGCCCTGAAGAGGGGAGGAGACCTCCTTGCAGTTCGACCCTGTCCTTGCCGAATCCGACCTGATCATCAGCGGCATCTGGCTGACGATCTGGCTCTCGGCCGCCGCGATCGTGCTCGGCTGCACGCTCGCCGTCCTGCTGGTGGCGCTGCGCACGCTGGCAGGCCGCTGGGCCGGCATCGTCGTCGACGCCTATGTCGAGTTGATGCGCAACACGCCCTTCCTGATCCAGCTGTTCATGATCTTCTTCGGCCTGCCCCTGCTCGGCATCCGCATGTCGGGCGTCGAGGCGGCCCTGCTGACGATGACGCTCAATCTCGGCGCCTATGCGACCGAGATCATCCGGGCTGGCATCGATTCCATCCACAAATCCCAGCTCGAAGCGGGGCTCTCTCTGGCCCTCTCCCGCCGCCAGGTCTTCCAGTACGTCATGCTGCAACCGGCCTTCGCGCGGGTTTGGCCGGCCTTGTCGAGCCAGTTCGTGCTGATGATGCTGGCCTCCAGCATCTGCTCCTTCATCTCGGTGCAGGAGCTCTCGGGCGCCGCCGCGCTGGTCGAACAGCGCACCTTCCGCTCGTTCGAGACCTACATCATCGTCACCGGCGTCTATCTGGTGATGGCGCTCTCGCTGAAGGTGTTCCTGCTCTGGCTCGGCCGCAGGCTCTTCCCGCAGGTTTCGGGCCTCGCCCGGCTCGATGCCAAGGCGGAGGCGGCCTGATGCAGACCTTCGGTTGGCCAGAAGCCATGTTCATCTTCCGGGCGGCGGGCTGGACCCTGCTGCTCACCGTGATTGCGTTCGCCATCGGCGGCGTCATGGGCGGCGCGCTGGCGATCATGCGCCTGTCGCGGATCGCGCTGATCCGCAATGTCGCCTCCGTCTACATCCTGGTGATCCAGTCCATTCCCGTGCTCATGGTCCTGTTCATGAGCTATTACGGGCTCTCGATCATCGGCATCGAGCTGCCGCCCTTCTTCGCGGCCTCGGCTTCGCTCGCCGTCTACGTCTCGGCCTATCTCGCCGAGATCTGGCGCGGCTCGATCCAGTCCGTGCCGTTCCAGCAATGGGAGGCCTCGGCCTCGCTCGCCCATTCGCCGGCACAGACCTATCGCTATGTCATCCTGCCTCAGGCGGTGCGCATTTCGCTGCCGCCGACGGTCGGGTTCCTCGTTCAATTGGTCAAGAACACCTCGATCGTCTCGGTCGTCGGCTTCGTCGAGCTTTCCCGCGCGGGGCAGCTCGTCAACAACGCGACCTTCCAGGCCTTCCAGGTCTTCTCGCTGGTGGCGGTGATCTATTTCGCGATCTGTTTCCCGCTGTCCCGGCTCAGCCGCCATCTCGAAAAGGTGATGAATGCCAGCCGTTCTCATTGACGACGTCCACAAGCGCTTCGGCGACCTCGAGGTCCTGAAGGGCGTCTCGCTCAACGTCGAGAGCGGCCAGGTCGTCGCGCTCATCGGCCGCTCGGGCTCGGGCAAGAGCACGCTGCTGCGCTGCATCAACGGCCTCGAGGCGATCAACGCCGGCCGCATCGAGGTCGCCGGCCATGCCGTCGACCAGGATCCGAAGAAGCTGCGCGAGCTGCGCAAGGACGTCGGCATCGTCTTCCAGAGCTACAACCTCTTCCCGCATCTGACGGTCGGGCAGAACATCATGCTCTCGCCTCGCATCACCCAGAACGTGCCGCAGGACAAGGCGGCGGAGCTCGCCCGCGAGGTTCTGGCCCAGGTCGGCCTGTCGGAGAAGTTCGACAGCTACCCGGACAACCTGTCGGGCGGCCAGCAGCAGCGCGTCGCCATCGCCCGCTCCCTGGCGATGCGGCCGAAGGTCATGCTCTTCGACGAGGTCACCTCGGCGCTCGACCCCGAGCTGACCGGCGAGGTGCTTCTCGTCATGGAGAAGCTGGCGAAGGACGGCATGACCATGCTGCTCGTCACCCATGAGATGAACTTCGCCCGCAACGTCGCGAGCACGACCGTCTTCATGCATCAGGGCAAGATCTGGGAGAGCGGCCCATCGCAGGACCTCTTTGCCAACCCGCAGACGCCGGAACTGCGCAATTTCGTCACCGCAGGCACGAAGTAGGGCGAATCGGCGCTTCCCCGCGGGGCGCCGCTCGCCTGGCCCGTCAGGCCGCCAGGGGCAGCGCGCCCTCGCGGGCTATCCCGGCCCGCCGCAGCGCGGCGCCGATCCGCGCGATCTCGGCCTCCGGCAGCTTCATCAGCGGCGGCCGCACGACTGATTTATCCAGCCGGCCCAGCAGCACGAGCGTCTCCTTCATGCGGTTGTGCATGTCGAGGAAGGGCGGCGCGTAGAAGGCCTGCGACAGCGGCACGAT
>NZ_JAUXYO010000016.1 GCF_030694325.1 Allobosea sp.
GGCGAGGATCCCGACGGCGATCTCGACCGGCTCGATGTGCTCGGCACGCTGCACAAATTCGCCCAGGCGCGGCTTTCGCCGGAAGCCTTCGTCGAGGCGCTCGATCCGCTGCAGCCGCGGCTCTACTCGATCTCCTCCTCCCACAACGCCACGCCCGGCCGGGTCTCGCTGACGGTCGATGCCGTGCGCTACCGCATCGGCACGCGCCCGCGCTGGGGCGTCGCCTCGACCTTCCTCGCCGAGCGCGTCCAGCCGGGCGAGGCGGTGCCGGTCTATGTCCAGCGCGCCCACGGCTTCGGCCTGCCGGAAAATCCGGAGACGCCGATCATCATGTGCGGTCCGGGAACCGGGATCGCGCCCTTCCGCGCCTTCCTGCACGATCGCCGGGCCACCAAGGCGCCGGGCCGGAACTGGCTGTTCTTCGGTCATCAGCGCCGCGCCGGCGATTTCTTCTACGAGGACGAACTGACCGCGATGAAGCAGGAGGGCCTGCTGACCAACCTCACCCTCGCCTGGTCGCGCGACGGCGACGAGAAGATCTATGTCCAGGACCGGATGCGCGAGCGCGGCGCGGACCTCTTCGCCTGGCTCGAGCAGGGCGCCCATTTCTATGTCTGCGGCGACGCCAAGCGCATGGCCAAGGATGTCGAGCTGGCGCTGGTCGACATCGTGGTCGCTCATGGCGGGCGCTCGGCCGAGGCGGCCCAGGCCTATCTCGCCGGGCTGAAGAAGGCCGGTCGCTATCAGGCCGACGTCTACTGACACGCTACGGAGAGGAGCCGACGAACGAGGCGAGGGCGATCGATCACGAGACGTCGCGTCGAGCGGCGCGCCGCACCGGTGTTCCGGGCTCGGCAGCTTCGATCGGGCGGCCTGGGCCGATCGGCGATGAGACCCGTGGCGACACCGCATCCGCGAGCTGTGGCGCAAACGGCCGCGTCCGTGCCCGCGTGGCTATCATGGGACCCTGATCGATGGCGTCGACAGCGAGGACGGTGCGGCCGCCCCATCGACCGACGGGCCCGCGCCAGCGGCCAGCGACGGCTCCGCCGTCGTGAATAAAGTTCGCCGGCCTGTATTGAAATGGCGCGCCCGACACGATTCGAACGTGTGACCTTTGCCTTCGGAGGGCAACGCTCTATCCAGCTGAGCTACGGGCGCAATCCGTGGATGCTGGATAGCCGAGCGCGCGGCGCGGGGCAACGAGGGATTTGTGACGGAAGCCGGCCCCCGTGGGCAGGAGGCACGCGTTCGAATCGTGCCGGTTCGCGCCGCTGCTGTGGCGTGCGTGCGAGGAGGGGACGGACGGCGTCAGTCCCGCGCGGCCGAGACGACCCTGCAGAGATAGCCGCGGATGGTCGCTGCATCGGCCAGTTGGCCGGCCTGTATCATGAAGACCGCATCCACCCGGGTGCCCTTGCCCGCCTTGCGCGCCGAAACCCGAAGGGTCTGGGGACGGCCGGACCCGGAGGTCTCCTGAAATGCCGTCAGCGCTCCGGCGGATCGGTCGACACCGACGCGGATGAAACCCTCGGCCAGCATCGCGCTGCGCAGATTGTCGATCGCCCTGTCCCTGTCGACGCCGGCGAAGCTCTGCGAGGTCCGGAAGTTCAAGGCGGTGAGCATCGGCGTGCCCTCGACGCGGAAGTTGCTTTCGCAGCTCTGGGCCAGGAGGGGCGTGGCGCCCCAACACAGGATCAAAGTCGTGGCCGTCAGCATGGTTCTCATCGGGACTGGTCCTCGTCGGTCATCATTGGCAGGGTTCGCGCTTCGTCCGATCGCACCGCCCGCCTGCCCGAGCGAGGGACGAACGTGCGAAGGCCGGGGCAGGGGGCTGCGCTCATGGGTCCGTCTTCCGTGCGGCGATGAACACGCGAAAATCCCCGCGGCCCGAGGCATGCCGGGCTTGCTCGAGGATCGAGAAGCCGCTGGCAGCCAACGCGCCCGCCAGCTCGTTCGCAGTGAAGAACGACAGGGACGGCGCCTTGCCGAAGAGCCGCATCAGGGGAATGGCGAGGCGAATGACCGCGTTCATGTCCGACAGGCAGGGCGTCTTGGTGATGAACAGGCCGCCCGGCTTCAAAATACGGCCGACGGATTGAAACAGGGTTGGCCGGTCCTGGATCAGGTGCAGGAGATTGAACGCCAGCACCACGTCGAAGCTCTGGTCCGGCCAGGGCGCGCTGCGTCCATCCATGGCCATGAAGGTCGCGTTCGGGCACGCCGCCGCGGCCTTGCGCTCGTTGGCAATAGCGATCATCTCGCTCGAAATGTCCGTGCCGGTGATGTGACCGATCGAGGGTGCGAGCCTCAGGGCCGTTTGGCCGGTTCCGCAGCCGAGCTCGAGAACCCGATCCGCGGCGCCGACCCGTTCCCTCGTCGAGGACAGCGTGCGCTCATATCCGGCGAGATCCTTGATCGCGTGGCGGGCATAGGCCCGGGCCGTCCGGTTCCAGAACGCGGCATCGCCATCGTCTTCGGGCAGGGCTGGGGTCGGTCGGCTGCGCTCCATCGGCCTCTCATCGCACAGGTCGCGATATTTGGATTTGCCGGATTTCGGAGATCCGATATTCAGCAGTGCATGAGCGGCATCGACTGGAATCTGGTCCGGGCCTTCCGTGCGACAGCCGAAGCCGGGTCGTTGTCGGCGGCATCGCGCCTTCTCGGTCTGAGCCAGCCGACCCTGTCGCGGCAGGTGGCGGCCCTGGAGGAGCAACTCGCCGTCACCCTGTTCGAGCGGGTCGGCAAAAAGCTGGTCCTGACGGCGGGCGGGGCCGTAATGCTGGAGCATGCCCGTCAGATGGCTGCCGCGGCGGAGGCGCTCGCGCTCAGCGCCGCCGGCCAGGCGTCCGACCTGTCGGGCCGCGTCAACCTGTCGGTCACGGATGCGGTCGCGACGCATGTGATGCCCGGCATCGTCGAGCGCCTGCGCAGGGAGGTGCCGCAGGTCACCATCGTCGTCATCGCGACCGATGCGGTCAGCGATCTCAGGCGACGCGAGGCCGACATTGCCATCCGTCATATTCGCCCCACCGAGCCGGAACTCATCGGGCGTCTGATCGGGGACCTGACGGCGCGCCTCTACGCTTCCGACGGCTGGATCGAGCGGCACGGCAGGCCGCGTGCCGTGTCGGACCTCAGCGGCGCGACCTTCCTGGCCTTCGATCCGGTCGAGCGCTTCGTCGAGCATATGGCGCTGCAGGGGTTTGGGTTCGGGCTGGAGCAGTGCTCCGTCGTCTCGAACAGCGCGTCGGCGCTCTGGGAGATGACGCGCCGGGGGATCGGCGTCGGCGTCGTCCTCGACCTTGCGGCGGCGCGGATGTCGGGGCTGAGGGCGCTTCTGCCGGGGCTGGTGAGCGTGCCGGTCCCGCTCTGGCTGGTGACGCACCGCGAACTGCAGACCAGTCGCCGCATCCGCCTGGTCTACGATATCCTCGCCGACGAACTGCGCCGGCTGGTCGTGTCGGGGGCCGATCCGAGCAAGACACCGGAAGACGCGGGCCGACCCGTCTGAGAGAGCCGGGACGCATGGGGCACGGCGGTGGCCACGATCTCGGCGCGATCGGGCGGGTTGTTCCCGCCGGAACAGAGCCGGCCTGCAGCCTCGCCTAGGGTTAATTCATCGGCGAACGGATCGCCGCCCCGCCAGAGGATGAGCGTCATGACCAAGAGCTTCACCAAGACCGTCGCCGCCGCCCTGACCGTCGCCCTGATCAGCGGTTCCTTCGTCTCCGGCGCGTCGGCCTCCGACCGCGGCTTCGAGGTGAAGCCGGTCAAGCAGCACAGCCGCAAGACGGCCGTCGCCGCCGGGGCCCTGCTCGGCCTCACCGGCGCCCTGATCGGCGCAGCGATCGTCAGCAACCAGGCCCGCGCCGCCGAGTCCCGCCGCCGCGGCTACGAGGACCGCGATCCGCGTGAGGCCGGTTACGGCCACCAGCGCCCGGTGCGCTTCGTCGAGGCCGAAGAAGACTGCTTCGAGAAGCCGATCAAGCGCTTCGACCGCTACTCCGGCGAGACCGTCATCGTCGGCTACAAGACCATCTGCCGCTGAGCGCCCGCCCTGACGGCGCGCTCCGACCCCCGGCTGCGGCCGGGGTTACCCTGCGGCTCGACCCCGACGGCCGGCCGACGATCAGCCGCAAAGGCGAGGCCGACATCGCCTATCACCGCTGCCCTCTGGTGCCGCGGCCGCGCTGACGGACGGTTGCGCCCTGTCGCCGTCGGCACGACCGGACGCCATCCCGACCTTGCCGCCGGCGCGACGGGAGCCTGTTGAACGTTCGCAAGGCTTGGTCCGCCTGAATGAGCGCCGCCGGCCGGAGCGCCTGCTGCAGGCGATCCGAAAGCGTGCTGAGTTGTCTCGGAATCACCGCCGTCATCCCGGGCTTGCCCCGGGATCCATCGGAGGGCTCCGGAGCTTTGCGATGGATTCTGGAGCGGCGCGGCTGTGCCGCTTGTCCGGAATGACGGTCTGTTTCCGAGCGAAGTCAGCATGATGCAGCCCCGTGTTGGCCGACTGGCCGCTGCCGAGGTTGCGACCTTCCCCGGGCTTGCCTCGGCGCGGCGGCGCGGACATCCTGCCCGCGGCGCGGTTGGGAGAGCGATGCGATGGCGACGAGCGATGCGGAGAAGGCCCGGCTGGCGCTCGACGTCTTCGCCCATTTCGAGACCGAGCCGGGCGAGTTGCTGGCCGCCGGCAACCTGCTTTCGATCGCGGCGATGAACGGCTGGGAGACCAAGGCGGTCATGGCGAGCTACGAGCACGGCAAGGCGCTCGGCTGGTTCGAGGACGGGCCCAACGGCACCGTCACCATCACGCCGGCCGGCCGCGCGCAGATCTGAGCCGGGCCGGGCGACGACACCCATCGATCATGCCGAAAATCGAGGCCATTCCCCCCGCGATCCGGCGCGCGGCTTGTGCCTTCCACGAGGCCGGGCACATCGCCGTCGGCTGGCATCACCGCCGCGCCATCACCCATGCCTGGCTCAGGCCGCCACAGGGCGTCTCCGGCGAAACCTGCTTCGAACCCTATCGCCGCGGCTTCCAGCCCGACCGGGCCGGCGATCTCCGCCGCGCCGAAATCGAGATCACCATCCTCGCCGCCGGCCAGTGCGGCGAGATGGTCTACTGGAACGGGGCCGAAGGGCTGAAATGGTATCCCGGCGAACTGCGCTCGCATGGCGACGATCTCGATCAGATGCAGCCCTTCATCGCCCTGCTGCGGCCGCCCGATGCCGGCCTGCTGCGCGC
The DNA here is from genome assembly GCF_030694325.1 of Allobosea sp. Lineage (GTDB taxonomy): Bacteria > Pseudomonadota > Alphaproteobacteria > Rhizobiales > Beijerinckiaceae > Allobosea. The sequence goes on from NZ_JAUXYO010000016.1 coordinate 5,252, forward strand.
CCGCTGTGCCCGCGCGGCCACCGCCATCCTCTACCAGCCGGCGATGCGCACGGCCCATGAGGCGATCGCGCGCCGGCTCGTAGCGACCGGGCGCGTCAGTGCCGACGAGGTCGAGGCCCTGATAGTGGAGGCCGGCGTTCAGCGCGCCCCGCTGCCGGAGCGCTAGGGAGTGCCGCCCGCGCCCGGGTCCCTCAGCGCGCCCTCAGGCTCAGCACATAGGCGATGACGTCGTCGGTCTCGGTGGCGGTGAGCCGGTAGCGCGGCATGTCGCCATGGGGCGTCTGCAGGAAGACCCGCAGTGACAGCGCCGTCTGCGACGGCATGTCGGCTACTGCGCCGAAATCGGGCGGCACCCGGGCGGGGTCGCGGCTCGCCCCGTCGATCGCATGGCAGGGCAGGCAGAGCGTGGTGGCGACCGTCCGGCCGGCCCGCGCATCGCCGGGCTCCTGCGCCGCCGGCGAGCGCGAGGTCGAGGAGCGTCGCGATCGCCAAGTCGCTATACGGCCGGTCGATGTCCTGAAGGTCACGTCCGGTTCCGGATGCGAAGTCGCCGGCCGCGTCTGCGGCCCCGGGCTCGATAGCCCCTGCCGACGTCACTGGCCCTGCAGCGCCGCCAGCAGCTCCGGCCCGCTCTTGCCGATCAGGGTCTTGGACAGTTCGGCGACGAGCGCGCCTTCCAGCTGCTTGTGATAGTGGCGCCGCATCTCGCCGAGCGTCCGCGGCGAGGCGATGACGACGAGATGGCTGATCTTGTTCCCGGTGACCTGGTGGTTGAGCCAGGCGGTTGCGGCGGCCGCATGGGCATCCTCGTCGATCTGGTGCCCGGTCGGGTTGGCGGAGCTGGAATCGCGCCCGCCGCCGCCGGCCTTGTTGTGCTCGTCGAGATTGGGCGAGGGCAGGGCGGCCAGCGCCGGCTCGGCCTCGTTGCCGCTGTTGCGAAACAGTTCGAACTGTTTCCCGTCGACGAGCGCGATCACGGCACCATGGGGGAGTTGCATCGGGACGTCCTCGGCTGGGTTTGGCCCGTTGCCCCGGGAACGGGGCGAGGGAATCTGCAGGGCTGTGATCGTCAAACGCGGCCTCGCCCGCATTGATCCCGATCAAGCCGGGTTTTCCCGCCGCGAGGGCGAAGCGCCGCCGCTCGACAGCCCGCGCGTGGCGCGCCTAACCTGCCGCCGCGTCGGCCGGCTCCCGGTCCGGGAACCGTTGCTTCACCCCGGCGTCGTAGAAGCCGGCGAGCCGATTCGCCGTTGAGGATGTGAGATGACCACGACTGTCAGCCCGCTCGCGGGCAAGCCGCTCGACCCCAGCCTGCTGGTCGACCTCGCCCGGCTCGGCCAGGCCTATTTCGAGCGGCCCGACCCGGCCGATCCGGCCCAGCGCGTCGCCTTCGGCACCTCGGGCCATCGCGGCTCCTCGCTGCTGCGCTCCTTCAACGAGGCCCATATCGTCGCCATCGCCCAGGCGATCTGCCTGTATCGCCGCGAGCAGGGCATCGACGGCCCGCTTTTTCTCGGCATCGACACCCATGCCCTGTCGCGCCCGGCCTTCGAGACCGCGCTCGAGGTCTTCGCCGCCAATGGCGTGACCACGCTGGTCGACGAGGATCTGCGCTTCACGCCGACGCCGGCGATCTCTCACGCCATCATCGGCCACAACCGCGGACGCAGGCACGGCCTCGCCGACGGCGTGGTGATCTCGCCCTCGCACAACCCGCCGGCCGATGGCGGCTTCAAGTACAACCCGCCCCATGGCGGCCCCGCCGACACCGACGCCACCGGCTGGATCGAGCGCAAGGCCAATGCGCTGATCGAGGCCGGGCTCGCCGGCGTCTCGCGCATGCCCTATGCCCGCGCGCTCGCCAGCGAGCATGTCCGCCGCCACGGCTTTCGCGAAGCCTATGTCGCCGAGCTCGGCAGCGTCGTCGACATGGAGGCGATCCGCGCCGCGGGGGTCAGCATCGGCATCGACCCGCTCGGAGGAGCGGGGCTCGACTACTACGCCCCGATCATCGAGCGCTACGGCCTGAACGCGACCATCGTCGACCAGACGCTGGATCCCACCTTCGCCTTCATGCCCGCCGACTGGGACGGCAAGATCCGCATGGACTGCTCCTCGCCCTATGCCATGGCCGGGCTCATCGCGATGAAGGACCGTTTCGACGTCGCCTTCGCCAACGACACCGACGCCGACCGCCACGGCATCGTCACCCGCAGCGGCGGGCTGATGAACCCGAACCATTACCTCGCCGTGGCGATCGACTACCTCTTCACCCATCGCCCCGGCTGGCGCAGCGAGGCCGCGATCGGCAAGACCATCGTCAGTAGCGCCATCATCGACCGGGTCGCGGCCAGGCTCGGCCGCCGCATGGTCGAGGTTCCCGTCGGCTTCAAATGGTTCGTCGCGGGGCTCTCGGACGGCAGCTTCGGCTTCGGCGGCGAGGAGAGTGCCGGCGCCTCCTTCCTGCGGCTCGATGGCACGAGCTGGAGCACGGACAAGGACGGGCTGATTCTCGGCCTGCTCGCCGCCGAGATCACCGCGAAGACGGGTTCCGACCCCGGTGAGCGCTATGCCGCGATCACGAAGGACCTCGGCGCGCCGCTCTATGCCCGCATCGACGCGCCCGCGACGCGCGAGCAAAAGGCCGTGCTGAAGTCCCTGTCGCGCGCGCAGCTCGGCACCGACACGCTCGCCGGCGAGCCGATCACCGCCGTCCTCAACGAGGCACCGGGCAATGGCGCCGCGATCGGCGGCGTCAAGGTGGTCACGGCGGAGGGCTGGTTCTGCGCCCGCCCCTCCGGCACCGAGGAGGTCTACAAGATCTACGCCGAGAGCTTCCGCGACGAAGCCCATCTCGCCCGCATTCAGCAGGAGGCGCAGTCCGTCATCACCGCGGCCTTCGCCGCCGCCTGACCCCGCGGGAGCGGGCAGGGCGCCCTACTCTCCGGCGGCCCGGCGCGGTGCCGGCGGCTCGAGCCCGTCCGGCCCGGCCTCTTCGGTGGCCTGGCGGTGGCGCGACATCGCCTCGATGAGCTGGCGGTTGGAGTGCTCCAGCGTCCCGACATGGTCGATATGGTGGCGCAGATCGGTGCGCAGCTGCTGGTTGACCCCCGCCAGGAAGTCGGATTTCGACTGCAGCGCCGAGAGCTTGATGTCGAGGTCGTAGACGGCCTTGTCGCGCTGGGCGAGGTCCTCCGCCAGCTTGCGCTCGCGCTGCGCGGCGGCGGCGGCCTGCGCCTCCAGCTCCTTGATCGTCTGCAGGGCGGTGGCGATGCGCGCCTGGGCCTGGCTCGCGGCTTCGTTGGCGGCCTCGCGCTCGCCGCTCAGCTTTTCGGTCAGCCCGGCAATGTCGCGCTGGAGCCGGCTGTTCTCCCCGCTCGCGGCGACGAGGTCGGAGCGCAGCATCGCGACCTCGCGGGCGAGGTTCTGCGCGGCGGCGGACTTCTCCAGCAGCTTCTGGTCGACGACCTGCCGCTCCTCGGAGAGCCGCTGCACGCGCGAATCGCTGCTGGACAGCCGCTGCATCAGGGCGTTGACCTCGCCCTGCAGCTTGCCATGCTCGATCTCGAGCGCGGCCAACGCCGCCTGGGTGTGGTCGAGCGCGGCACGGCTGCGGCCGAGTTCTTCCTCGTAGCGCATCGCCAGCGGCCGATAATGGCCGAGTTCGGTCTGCAGCCCGGCGACTTCGCGCTCCTGGCGGCTGCAGATGGCGCTCAGCTCCTCGATCTGGGCGGCCTGGTCCTGCGAGCTCTGGATGAACTTCGGCAGGATCTGCTGCATCGTCGCGGTGCGCGTCATCAGCAGGTCGAGCTGGACCGACCAGTTCGAGATCTTGGCGAATTCGACCTGCAGCTCGTTGGACTGCTCGCTGATCGCGGTCATCAGCTGGCCGACCTCGTGCGAGTTGCCGGGTTTCGGCAGGGGCGGCAGCAGCGGCTCAGGCGCCTCGCCCGGCTCGTTGGCGGCGGTCTCGGGCGGCGCAAACGACGGGGCTGGCTGCGGCGCAGGCGCCTCGCTCCGCCCTCCGATGAGACGCCTCAGACTGGAACCGATCATCGCACCCACCCCACCTTGCCCCTCTCGACGCGGGGCATGCCGCCTGCCTCGGCCCGGAGATCGCGACATCCGGGCCGCAGCCTGAGGCGGTAGCACAGCAGAAGATGCGCCGGAGCCCAAGGCAACATCGCAGTGGCGTTCGGCGCGAGTTGCAAACAACTTCTTGGCCGCGCGCGGCCGCCTGGCGCGGCGCGGGCGGCCTGCCCGTCAGACGGCGCGGGAGGTGGCGGTTCCCTGGCGCAGCTTAAGCTCCAGCATATAGGCGCGCTGGACGGCTTCGCGCTCCCGCAGCAGCGCCTTCTCCAGCACGCTCTGCTGCGTCTGAAGCACTTCGTTGGCGCGCCCCAGCGTCGCCTCGGCCTTCTGGGCGCGCTGGCTCCAGTCCTGCTTTTCCTGCGCGAGGGCGTCGATCTCGCTCCGCAGCCGCGCCTTCTCCTGCTCGGCCGCCTCCAGCGAGCTGCGCGCCTGCTGCAGCACGTTCAGCAGCTGCAATTGCATCGTCTCGAAGGCAGCCCCCGCCCCGCTCACCAGGGCTAGCGTGTCCTGCGGATGCGGCCGGCCGGTCGCACGCCGCGACAGCGGCCGCAGCGGAATCGGCGCGGCGACGGCCGACGAGGGTTCGGGCGCGTCCCGCCAGGCCGGGGCGCGCAGCATGGCACGGCTGAGACTGGGCGCGTCCTGGCTCACGGTCAGTCGCGCGACTGCGGGCGATTGGCGGGCGTGAACGCTGTCGTCACGGCATCGTGCAGGCGGGCGAGCCAGCCCTCGGCCTCGAGCGCGCGCGCCTCGGCCTGGCGGGCCCGCTCCTCGGAGCGCCACAGCATCTCGTTGGCCGTCGCGATCTGGGTTTCGAGCTCGCGCATGGCGACTGCGGCCTGCGCGATGGTCTGCTGCAACCGCTCCTCGAGCTGGGCATAGCGCAGCTCGCTGATGCGGATCGCTTCGCTGGTCTCCTCGATCAGGGCGAGCGCCGAGGGCCAGTCGCGCTGCGGCGCGGCCGGCGCCGCCGGCGCGGCGGCGACCGGCGCTGGTCTCGGCTCCGATATGGCTGCCGGGAAGGTCGCGATCTTGTCTGAGGCGTTGAGAAACTGCTCCGAGGCCGGCAGGCTCTGGCGCAAGGTGGTGACGGTTGCGAGGTCGCTAACGGCAGGCTGCATGGACGTGCTCCGTGAGAGCCGGATGGGACGGCGGCGGCACGTCCTCTCCGAGGGTGAGGGAGGAAGGCGGTTCGTCGGCGGCGGCGGCCGGAGCCGCCGCTGCGCCGAGGCGGATTGGCAGGGCACTAGGCGTGGCCAGCGGCTGGATCGCCATCGTCACGGCGCCGCGCCGGTCGTAGAGCTGGTCCTGCAGGGCGCGGCGGTTGGCGCGGGCGAGATCCAGCGCGCGCTGGAGCAGGAGCTTGTCGCGGCGCTCGCCCTGGAGCAGTTCCTCCAGCCGCAGGCACTCACGCTGCATCGCATCGGCGGTGCCGCCATGATGCGCGCGCGCCGCCCGCAGCTCGGCCTCGGCGCTGCCGGCGGTGGCGGCGAGCCGTTCGACCTCGGCCGCTTTTTCGGCCAGGGCCGCACCCAGGGCGACGATCCTGTGCTCCTGCCGGCCCTTCTCCAGCGCCGCCTCGTGCAGCGCCTGCTTCAGCCGACCGACCTCCTGCGCCGAAGCCTGGCGCTGCCCGTCGGAGAGGAGGATCGTCTCGCGGTGGCGCTCGAGGGCGCGCTCGGCGACGCCCAGCGCCGCCTGGGCCTGCCGGACATGCAGCCGCTCCGCCTCCAGCAGGGTCTCCAGCGCCGCCAGCCGGCCGAGCGCGGCTTCGAGCCTCAGTTCGAGAAACCCGCGCTGGGCGTGGGAGAGCCGCTCTTCCGGGGCGAGTTCCGTCTGCGTCGGGGTCGTCCTCGCCACCGGGTCGGCGTCGGTGGGGCCCGGCAGCCCCGGTCGCGTGGCGATCCAGTCATGCGAATCGGCGACGGGGAGGGCGTTCAACGGGATGGCCTCGGAAACGGTGCCGTGGGGAACTGGGGAACGCCTGGACGAATCGATCGCTCAACTTAACGAATCTTAACGAATCGTATCAATATCGAAGCTCGCTGGCGAGCCGTCTCGCCGCACCTGTCGCAGGTTTTCCCCGGAACGCCCGTGCCGGATTGGGCGGGGATGGCGGCGTCAACCCGGCCATCGGCATCGCGGGCTTGCGTGCCTCGCCCTTGTCGTGCCGGCCGTTCCGGCCGACGCATGACCTAGCTGTCCGTGCCGCGAGGTCTTCATGACGCAGTCCATCGACCACATCGTCATCGCCGTCGCCGATCTCGACGCGGCGATCGCCGACTACGCCGCGCTGGGCTTCACCGTCCTGCCGGGCGGCGAGCATCCGCGCGGCTCGCGCAACGCGCTGGTGGTGCTGGCGGACGGCGCCTATCTCGAGATCATCGCCTTCGCGCGGCCGGTGCCGGGCTTCCGCTGGTGGAAGGTCCTGGACGAGGCCGGCAGCGGGCTCGTCGACTATGCGCTGCTGCCGGCCGGGTCTCTCGACGAGGATACCGCCCGGATTCGTGCCGCCGGCATCGCCATCGAGGGGCCGATCGACGGCGAACGTCTGCAGAAGGACGGGACGCGGATCGCCTGGCGCTCGTCGCGCCCGCCGGAGCCGGACATTCCCTTCCTCTGCGAGGATGTGACGCCCCGCGCCCTGCGCGTGCCGGAAGGCAAGGCGCGCCGCCATGCCAACGGCGTCACCGGTGTCGCCGGCATCACGGTCGCGGTGCGCGATCTCGCCGCCTCGGTCGCGCGCTACAAGGCGCTGACCGGTCAGGAGCCGATCGCGACAGGGGCCGTGCCGGGTCTGGGCTTCGGCTTGGCGCAGTTCCGGCTCGGCCGCCAGATGCTCTCGCTCGCCGAGCCGCGCGGCGAGGCCTGCGAGGGGCTGACGCGCCATCTCGGGCGGCGCGGGCAGGGCGCCTACGCCATTTCCTTCTACGGTCCGGCCGATCGCTGCCTCGACCGCGCACTCGCCCATGGCGCGCGGCTGGAGATCGTCAGGGCCCTGTGACGGCGCCGGCCGCGGCGGGCTCGCCCTGGATCCGAGCCCTCAGAGGGCGACCGCGAAGGACGCCGCGGTCTTCGCCTTGATCTCGTCGAGGGTCACGCCCTCGGCCAGCTCGATCAGCGTCATGCCGCCGCCGTTCTCGTCGATCGAGAAGACGCCGAGATCGGTGATGACCATGTCGACGACGCCGGCTCCCGTCAGCGGCAGGTCGCAGGCCGGTAGTAGCTTCGGCGATTCTGAGCCGTCCTTGTTCTTGGCGACGTGCTCCATCACCACCACGACCTTCTTGACGCCGGCGACGAGGTCCATGGCGCCGCCCATGCCCTTCACCATCTTGCCGGGGATCATCCAGTTGGCGAGGTCGCCGTTCTGGGCGACCTGCATCGCGCCGAGGATGGAGAGGTCGATATGGCCGCCGCGGATCATCCCGAAGGAATCGGCCGAGGAGAAGAAGCTCGTCGTCGGCAGCTGCGTGATGGTCTGCTTGCCGGCGTTGATCATGTCCGGATCCTCGTCGCCCTCATAGGGGAAGGGGCCCATGCCGAGCATGCCGTTCTCGGACTGGAGCTGCACCGAGACGCCGTCGGGAATGTAGTTCGAGACCAGCGTGGGGATGCCGATGCCGAGATTGACGTAGAAACCGTCCTTCAGCTCCTTGGCGGCGCGCTGGGCGATCTGTTCGCGGGTCCATGCCATGTCGGTCGACTCCTCGGCGTTCAATCTGTGCTCTTCGGCCCTCATCCTGAGGAGCCGCGGCACGCGGCGTCTCGAAGGATGCTCCAGGAGGCTCCCGAACCATCTGGAGCATCCTTCGAGACGCGCTCCTGCAGAGCGCTCCTCAGGATGAGGGCCCGCGAAACAATCTCGGCTCAGGCCGCGCGCTTGCGGACGGTGCGCTGCTCGATGCGCTTGACGCTTTGCGGCGTGTGGACGATCCGCTTCACGAAGATGCCCGGCGTATGCATGTGGTCGGGGTCGATCTGCCCGGCCTCGACCAGATGCTCGACCTGCGCGACGGTGAAGCGCGAGGCCGAGGCCATCATCGGATTGAAGTTTCGGGCCGTCTTCCGGTAGACGAGGTTGCCTTCGGTGTCGCCCTTCCAGGCATGCACCAGCGAGACGTCGGCGAAGATGCCGCGCTCCATGATGTAGCGCTCGCCGTCGAACTCGCGCTCCTCCTTGCCCTCCGCGACCAGCGTGCCGACGCCGGTCTTGGTGAAGAAGGCCGGGATGCCGGCGCCGCCGGCGCGGATGCGCTCGGCCAGCGTGCCCTGCGGCGTGAATTCGAGCTCGAGCTGCCCGGACAGATAGAGTTCGGCGAAGAGCTTGTTCTCGCCGACATAAGACGAGATCATTTTCCGGATCTGGCGCGTCTCGAGCAGGATGCCCAGCCCGGCGCCATCGACGCCGGCATTGTTGGAGACGAAGGTCAGATCCTTCGCGCCGCTTTCGCGCACGGCCTCGATCAGGATGTCGGGAATGCCGCAGAGGCCGAAGCCGCCGGCCATGATCGTCATGCCGTCCTTGATGACGCCGGCGAGAGCCGCCGTGGCGTCCGGATAGACCTTCTTCATCATATCGCCTCTGCCGCTGAAAGGATGCCGCCGGACGGCGCGGTCCAGAACTAGCCGAGCCGGCGGGCGGGTGGCAACTCCCCGTTGGGCCAAGACGGCCGAGCAAAGACGGCGTCTTGCCGCGCCCGCCGCCAGACGACAGCAAAACGCGGCGCAGGGCGCCGCGTCTCGAAGCTTCGCAGGAGCCCGCCGCGCTGCGGCGCATGGCTCTCTCAGCGACGGAAGCCGCCGCCCAGCGCGCCGCCGACGACGCCGCCGACGATGCCGCCGAAGATCGCCGCGCCCGTCGCGCTGCTGCCGCCGCCGGCGCGCTCGCGCTCG
>NZ_JAUXYO010000025.1 GCF_030694325.1 Allobosea sp.
TGTCAGGCGACACGACAAACTGCCCCCCTGACGCCATGAGGAACTGACCCCTCTGGAGAGGAGGTCGGCATGGAAGAGCAAGAGGTTCAGAGTTCGCCGCGGTTGGGTTTGCCGCGGAGGGACGAGATGAAGACGCCGGACGACGTGTCGGCGATGGTGCGTCTGAAGGGGTTGGGGTGGGGCGCGAAGCGGATCGCGGCCGAGCTTGGCTGCTCGAAGAACACGGTGAAGCGCTGGCTGAGATACGGCGATTGGCGAGCTTGTGTGACGCCGTCGCGCTCGAAGAAGCTGGATGGTCTGTCGGATTGGTTGGCCGAGCGATTCCGGCGCCACCGCGGGAACGCCGATGTGATCCGCCAGGAACTGGCGCAGGAGAAGGACATCCATGTCAGCCTGCGCACGGTCGAGCGCACGGTGGCGCCGCTGCGCCGGGAGTTGGTCGCCGAGGCGCGGGCGACGGTTCGGTTCGAGACGCCGCCCGGCGAGCAGCTGCAGATCGACTTCGGTGAGCGTCGCGTCGAGATCGCCGGTGTCGCGACCAAGGTTTTCTTCTTTGTCGCGACGCTGGGTTATTCGCGCCGGCTTCATGTCCGCGCCTTCGGACACGAGAAGCAGGAGAGTTGGTTTACCGGGATGGAGAGCACATTCCAGGCCTTCGGCGGCATTGCGCGCGAAGTGCTGCTCGACAATGCCCGCGCGCTCGTTTTGCACCATGATCCATCGAGCCGGGAGGTCGTTCTTCATCCCAGGCTGCATGCCTTCGCGAAGCATTGGGGTTTTCGCATCAGAGCCTGTGCGCCGTATCGGGCGCGCACAAAGGGTAAGGACGAGCGTGGTGTCGGCTATGTGAAGAGGAACGCCATTGCCGGCCGACGCTTCGCCAGCTGGGCCGCGATGGAGGCGCATCTGGACGCCTGGACGCGCGACATCGCCGATCTGCGTGTTCATGGCACGACCGGCGAGGCACCGATCGATCGCTTCCTGCGCGAGGAGGCCGGGGCCCTCAAGCCCGTGAGGGGCGTTCCGCCGTTCACGACGCATCGCGATCTGATGCGCAGCGTCGGCGCCGATTGCGCGGTGGCGATCGACGGCAATGCCTATTCGGTGCCGTGGCGGCTGATCGGCGAGCGCGTCCGGGTCACCGTCGGCAACGAGATCGTGCGTATCCACCATGGCGGACGCGAGGTGGCCGTCCATGCCGAGTTGAAGGGGCGCCATGGCCGGATTGTCGATGATGCCCATCTGGCCGGGCTCGTGGGAACGCGCGAGCGGCCGGCTCATCTGGCCCCGCCGAGATCGCCGCCAGCGCCGGCTGCGTTGCTGCGTCCGCTGGCGGAGTATGAGGCGGTTGTCGGGGGAGGCTTCTGATGAACGACCATGATCACCTGACCGCCTTGCTCGGCCGGTTGAAGCTGACGGCGCTGCGCGATCAACTCGACAGCCTGATCGACGAGGCCGGCCGCCGCGAACTCACGATCCGGGAGGCGCTGACGCTGTTCTGCGAGCGCGAGGTCGCGCGCCGCGACCAGCGCCGGATCGACATGTCCTTCGGCCTGGCGCGCTTCCCCTTCGTGCGCGACCTCACCGGCGGTCGTGTCCCATCGCGTGGTGTAGCTGAGGGTGGTCATCGGCGATTGCCGGTTAGGTTTGGGTTGCGAACGCCAACCCTGAACCGCGAGTTCCCCGATGACCGACGAGATGATGTACCTGCGCGGGCTGCTGGAGAAGAGCCCTGACGCCGATCTTCTGCGCGAGATGATCGGCTTTGCCGCGCAACGCCTGATGGAGCTGGAGGTCGGCGGCCTAACCGGCGCCGGCTTTGGCGAGAAGAGCCCGGAGCGTCTGG
>NZ_JAUXYO010000027.1 GCF_030694325.1 Allobosea sp.
ATCTGCGCGTCAATTTGTCGAGCTGCGTGCCGGCGACGCATCTGGAGACGGCGGGTGCGCGGCTGGAGGCGACCGACCTGACGCCGATGATGGACCACCCGAAGGTCATCGGGCTGGCTGAATTCATGAACTTTCCTGGCGTAATCCATCGCGATCCCGGCTGTCTCGCCAAGCTCGAGGCCTTCTCGGGCCGCCCCATCGACGGCCATGCGCCGCTGGTGCGGGGGATGAACCTGAATGCCTATCTCTCCGCCGGCATCCGCACCGACCATGAGACGACGACCGCCGAGGAGGCGCGCGAGAAGCTCGCCAAGGGCATGGCGATCCTGATCCGCGAGGGCTCGGTCTCGAAGGATTTGCTGCAGCTGATCCCGCTGATCTCGCGCGACTCCTCGCCGTTCCTGGCCTTCTGCACCGACGACCGCAACCCGCTCGACATCGCCGAGGAAGGCCATCTCGACTTCATGATCCGCACCGCGATCGCCCGCGGCGCGGATGTGCTGGCGACTTATCGCATCGCCTCGCTCTCGGCGGCGCGGCTCTACGGCCTGTTCGACCGCGGCTTCATCGGCCCGGGCAAGCGCGCCGACATCGTGCTGGTGGAGGACCTCGCGGCCTGCTCGGTGAAGCAGGTCTTCGCCGGCGGACGGCGGGTCGAGGATGGGCTCTTCGCCGACCGGGTGCCCGTGGCGCCGGTCGGGCTCGGCAGCGTCAAGAGCCGGGTGTTGACGCCGGAAGATTTCAAGGTAGCGGCGCGGGATGGCGAGACGCCGGTGATCGGCGTGGTGCCCGGCCGGATCATCACGGAGCGGCTCGGCCTGCGCCTGCCCGCGCGCGACGGGCAGGCCCTGCCCGATCTCACGCAGGATGCCGTCAAGGTCACGGTGATCGAGCGGCACGGCAAGTCCGGCGGCATCGCGACCGGCTTCGTCCATGGCTTCGGCATGAAGCGGGGCGCGATCGCCTCCTCCGTCGGCCATGACAGCCATAATCTCTGCGTCGTCGGCGTCGACGCGGCCTCGATGGCGGCCGCCGCCAACCGGCTTATTGAGATCGGCGGCGGCTTCGCTGTCGCCGATGGCGGGAGGGTCACGGCGGAACTCGCGCTACCCGTCGCCGGGTTGATGAGCGACCAGCCTTTCGAGGCCGTGCGGCACGGACTGGAGGGCTTGAGGGCCGCGGCCAAGGCGCTCGGTGTCGTGCTGGCCGAGCCTTTCCTGCAGGTCGCCTTCCTGACGCTGCCGGTGATCCCGCATCTCAAGATCACCGACAAGGGGCTCGTCGATGTCGATGCGTTCGACTTCGTTTAGCGGCGATTTTAGGGTTCTGGGCCCGCGGCCGGACGCGTGATAAAATACCGGAATACGGATGGGAGGTTCGCGATGGACGATCCGAACACGACGCTGACGGTGACTCTCGGGGATCTCGCCGGGAAGGTCGAAGAGCGGGTTCGCTCGGGCGAATATGAGTCGCCGAGCGAGGTCGTGCGGGCGGGTTTGGAGGCGCTCGCCCGCGAGGAACGAGCGTTCGAAGCCGAACTGAAGGCGAAGGTGGAGGAGGCGCTGGCCGATACTCGGCCTTGGCTGTCGGCCGACGAGATGTCGAACCGGATGCGCGCCTATCATCAGGAACGGCTGGCGAAGGCCCGTGACACGGTTTGAGCTGAAGCTCAGTCCACAAGCCGAATTCGATCTGCGTTCGATCTACGACTGGATAGCAAAGCGATCGAGCCCTCAGACCGCCGATCGCTATATCCAGCGGATCGAGACGACCTATCGCTCGCTCGCCGACTTCCCGATGCGCGGAACCCTGCATGACGATCTGCTGCCAGGCTTGAGGATCATCGGCATGGAGCGGCGCGTGACGATTGCCTTCCGCATCATCGGTGACAGGGTCGAAATCCTGCGCATTCTCTATGGCGGCCGAGACGTTAAGGCCGCTTTGGAGACCTGACGGTCACGGAGAGAGCATTTCCTCCGGCATCTCAATCCCTTCCGCCCGTGCCTTGGTACGCAGGGTCAGGCGCCGGACGCCCGGGAGGCGCGTGCCCTCTTGCGCCTCGATGGCGTGGACCAGGGCGCGCATGCGCTCGTCGAACCAGTTGCCGCCCATGGCGTGCGGGTCGATGGCGAGGATGAGCTGGCCGGTGTCGGGCGGGCCGCCTTGCGCGTCGAGGAAGGAGGAGGCCTGGAAGCCGAAATGCGCGCCGACGAGCGCTGCCGCCAGGATCTCGACCATCATGGCCAGCGTCGCGCCCTTGGCGTCGCCCAGCGGCACCATGGTGCCGGCGAGCGCGGCTGTGGCATCGGTCGTCGGCTTGCCGTCGACGTCGAGCGCCCAGCCCTCGGGGATGGGCTGCCCCTTCTGCTTGGCCGCGACGATCGGGCCGCGCGCGACCTTGGACAGCGCCATGTCGATGACGACAGGCTCCCGCCCGGCCAGCGGCGCGGCAAAGGCGATCGGGTTGGTGCCGAAGACCGGCTTCGAGCCGCCCCAGGGCGCGATGGCGCCAGGCGTGTTGGCGAAGAGCAGCGCGACGAGCCCCTGCTCGGCGAGCCGCTCGACATGCAGGCCCGCGGCGCCGCAATGGTTCGAGCGGCGGATCGGCGCGGCGATGATGCCCTGCTCGCGGGCGAGATCGGGGATCTCGGCGATGGCGAGGTCGATCGCCGGATAGGCGAAGCCGTGGCCGGCATCGATCGCCAGCACGCCGGGCTTCGGCCGGCTCGCCTTGGGCACGACCTGCCCGTCGATCTTGCCGGATTTCAGCATGGCGAGATAGGTCGGCACGCGTGACAGGCCGTGGCCCTTCAGCCCGTCGGCCTCGGCCGTCACCAGCGCCCAGGCGACGGAGGCGGCATTGGCCGGCGAGGCGCCCGCAGCAGCGAAGAGGTCGGTCAGGCGGGCTTCCGCCCGCTCGAAGGAGACGCGGGTCACAGCCGTCCCTCCAGCGCCGCCATGACGCGCTCGGCCACCAGCCCGGAGACGCGGCCGTTCGATTCGACCGTGTTGCCGGCGATGTGGGGCGTCAGGATCAGGTTGGGCACATCGGCGAAGAGCTTTCCGGCGCCGCGCAGCGGCTCCTCGGCGAAAACGTCGATGGCCGCGCCGCCGAGCTTGCCGCCCTTGAGGGCTTCGACGAGAGCCGCCTCGTCCATGATGCCACCGCGCGCCGCGTTGATCAGGATCGCGTCGGGCTTCATCCGGGCAAGCGCGTCCTTGCCGATCAGCCCCTTGGTCTCCGGCGTGAGCGGCAGATGGATGCTGATCACGTCGGAGGTCGAGAGCACGGCATCGAGGTCCAGCCGCTCTGCGCTCGCCCAGGCCGGGTGGTCGGCCGGCACATAGGGGTCGTAGGCCGAAACCGTCATGCCGAGCAGGCGGCCATGGGCTGCGGTGTCGCGGGCGATGGCGCCGAAGCCGACAAGTCCGAGCCGCTTGCCGGCAATCTCGCGGCCGATCAGCTTGGTCTTCGGGAATTCGCCGGCCACCATCGCGGCATTGGCGAAATAGGCGCCGCGCAGCAGCATCATGGCGCTGCCAATGACGTATTCGACGACGGAGAGGCTGTTGGCGCCCGTCGCAGGGAAGACCTTGATGCCGCGCGCCTCGCAGGCGTCCATGTCGATGTTGTCGAGACCGACACCGAGCCGGCCGACCACCTTCAGCGCCTTGGCGGCCTCGAGGACCGGGCCTCTGACATGGGTCTGGTTGCGCACGATCAGGGCGGGAACGTCGGCGACGAGCCTCGCCAGTTCGTCGGGTTTGCCGAAGAGATCGGGGTCGTGATGGACGTCGTAGCGGGCGCTGAGCATGGCGACCGCCGCCTCGTCCATGAATTCCGTGATGACGATGTCGGTCATGGCAGGCGCCTTTGCAGCTTTGACGGTCAGCCCAGCGCGAGCAGGCTGCCGGTGACGATGACGAGGATGACCAGGCTGGTCCCGGTGACCAACACCATATGGCGCCAGCCGAGCCGCGCCATGGCGCCCAGCGAGGTGCCGAGGCCCAAAGCCGCGATCGCGATGAGCAGGCCCCAGGTCGAGATCGACAGCAGGAGCGTGCGGATCGGGGGATAGACGCCGGCCAGCGCCGGCTGCGTGGCTAGAAGGCTGTTCACCAGGCACAGCACCAGGAACATGATCGCGAAGACCGGGACCGGCACCTTGGCCTTGCCGGCGACGTCTCCCGCCCGCTTGGCATCGTCATGGACCAGCCACCAGCCGACGATCAGCACGGCGGGGAGGAGCAGGAAGACGCGGAACAGCTTGACGATGATCGCCGCATTGGCGGCCTCGACCGAGACCGCCTGGCCCGCGCCGACGACCTGTGCGACGTCGTGGATGGTCGCTCCCAGCATGATGCCGGTCTGCGCCGGCGTGAAGCCGAGCCAGACGCAGATCAGCGGATAGGCCAGCATCGCCACCGTCGAGAGAGCATTCATCGCGATGACGGTGAAGGCGACGTCGGCGGCCTTGCTCTTGTAGTCGGGCACCACGGTTGCGGTTGCGAGCGCGGCGGAGGCGCCGCAGACGGCGGTGGCGACACCGCCGAGTGCGCCCATGCCGGTCTCGCGGCCGAGCCAGCGCGCCAGCAGGAAGCCGGAGAGGATGGTGGCGGCCATGGCGGCGATGACGAGCAGCGCGGTCGTCAGGCCGAGCGCGACGATGTCGCCGAGCGCGACGCGCAGGCCGAGCAGCGCGATCGCCCAGCGCAGCATCTTCTTGACGCAGAAGGTCATGCCGGGCTGAAAGCGCGGCGCATTGGCGATGGGATGCAGGACCATGCCGATGATCAGCGCGATCACCACGGCGGGGATGCCGAAGCGACCGCCGGCGGCGGATTTCACCAGCGGTTCGGCGAGATAGGCCGCGAGCGCCACCACCGCGGAGAGCACGATGCCGTCGAGCAGCGGCCGCCAGGCACTGGCGCGGGTCGTCGTGGCGATGGACAAGGCTGGAGGCTCCCGAATGACAGGCCGGAGCGGAACGGGGCGCCACGCGAGCGGCGCCCCGGCTGTTGGCGGCGGCTCAGGCCGAGCGGTATAGCTTGGTCATCGAGAACTCGCGATGGCCCAGAGCCTCGGCTGCCGTGAGGCGGCCATTCGCCGTGCGCACGATGTTTTCGATCAGCGCGTCACCGGCCTGCGGGATCGTCATGTCGCGGCGCAGGATGCCGGAGACGTCGACGTCGATATGCTCCGGCATGGTGCGCATCGTCTTCGGGTTGCCGGTGATCTTGATGACAGGGACGATCGGGTTGCCGATGACGTTGCCCTGCCCGGTCGGGAAGGTGTGCACGACATAGCCGCCCGCCGCCATCAGCGTCACGCATTCGGCCGCGGCCGAGGAGGTGTCCATGTAGTAGAGGCCCGGCCCCTTGGTCGGCGCCTGCGCCGGCTCGAGGATGTCGATGAACTTGCACTCGCGGCCGATCTTCTCGAGATTGCCGAGCGCCTTTTCCTCGATCGTGGTCAGGCCGCCGGCGATGTTGCCCTTGGTCGGCTGCGAATCCGAGAGGTCGTCCGTCTTGTGGGCCTCGATGACGTCGTCCTGATAGGCCTTCCACATCTTGTACCAGCGCTCGCCGACTTCGGGCGTCGCAGCACGGGCCTTGCAGAGATGCTCGGCGCCGGTGATCTCCGAGGTCTCGCCGAAGACGCCGTGGACGCCGCGCGGGATCCACTTGTCGTACATGTTGCCGACGGTCGGGCAGGAAGACAGGCCAGTGGTGGTGTCGGATTCACCGCACTTGGTCGAGACCCAGAGCTCTTCGATGCCGCATTTCACGCGCTGCAGCTCGGTCGCCCACTGCACGAATTCCTTGGCGACATAGGAGGCGCGGGCGATGGTCGAGATGTCGCCATGGCCCTCGATGCCGAAGCCGACGACCGGCTTGCCCGTGGCGGCGATGCCGTCGACGACGCGCTTGGTCCAGCCGTCCTCGATGCCGATGACGACCACGGCGGCGACGTTCGGGTTTGAGCCCGTGCCGATGAGCGTGCGGAAATGGAGTTCGAGATCCTCGCCGAACTGCAGGCGGCCATAGGCGTGCGGGATCGCCAGCGTGCCCTTGACGTTGTTGGCGACGGCCTCGCAGGCGGCGTTGGAGAGATCGTCGAGCGGCAGCAGCAGAACGTGGTTGCGCACGCCGACACGGCCGTTCTCGCGGCGCCAGCCGAAGAAGGAGTCGAGGCTGCGGCCGGTCGGGCGGCGGACGACCGGGGTCTTGAATTCGGGAGCCTCGATCTTGCGGCCCTTGATGCGGGCGAGCTTGCCTTTGACGAGATCGAAATTGGCGACGATCGACATGGACGTTTCCTCTTCTGGCTTGGCGGGCTCGACCCTGCGGGAGCCCATTTGCGGCGCGATCAGAACGGCGAAGCGCTCACCAGCGCTTGGTCTTGGCGTTGTGGACGTGGAGATGCTCGCCCTGCTTCACATCGGCTTTGGCCTGGCCGATGTCCTGGCCGTATTTCCAGATCGTCTCGCCCTTCTTGATGTCCTTGAGGGCGACCTTGTGGCCGATCGGAATGTCCATTTTCGCGGTCAGGCGGAAGTCGGAATTGTCGTGGGTGACCACGCACAGCATGTCGGTGCCGGCCTTGAGACCTTCGACGACGACGACGCCGACGGTGTCCTTCTTCTCGTGGACCAGGAGGTGGGGCTTGCTCATGGGATTTCCTCGCTGCGATCTTTCGCCCGGCTCCCGCCTGCAATTCAGGACTCGACCGGCCTCGCGACAAGTCTTATATAAGACACATGACTGAGCACAAGCTCGAATTTGCAACACCGCCCGAAACGGCCGGCGGCGCCGAGATCCTCGGATTTCGACCGCTTTACCGGCAGGTCAAGGCGCATTTCGTGCGGCGACTCGTCGAGGGCGTCTGGGCGCCGGGCATGGCGCTGCCGAGCGAGGGGCAGCTCGCCAGCGAGATCGGCGTGAGCCAGGGGACGGTGCGCAAGGCGCTGGACGAACTCGCCGCCGAGAACCTGCTGGTGAGGCGGCAGGGCCGCGGCACCTTCGTCGCCGAGCATGACGAGCAGCGCATCCTGTTCCAGTTCTTCAAGCTGGTGCCGGACGACGGCGTCGCCCGCTTCCCCGACAGCACGGTCCTCTCCTGCGAGATCGCGACGATCGATGCGGCCGAGCAGGCGGCGCTGGACCTGGGGCCGGCCGACCCCGTCATCCGGATCCGGCGGATCCGTTCGCTCGGCGGCCGGCCTTCGGTCCTCGAGACGGTGAGCCTGCCGGCGCAGCGCTTCCCCGGACTGGCGGACGGGCCCGTGCCCAACAACCTCTACAGCCTGTTCGCGACCCGCTACGGCGTGACCGTGGCCCATGCGCGCGAGCGGCTGAAGGCGGTCGCGCTCTCGGCCGAGGAGGCGCGGCATCTCGGCGTCGCCGCCGGCACGCCGGCCCTCGCGATCGACCGGATCGCGCTGTCGCTCGAGGATGCGCCCGTCGAGCGGCGTTTCAGCCTGTGTCTGACGGAGGAGGCTCACTACCTGTCAGAGCTGCGCTGACGCGTTCACGGTCCCTGAACTTTCCAAACCAAGCCGGCACAGATCGGCCGTTCACCACGACCCATGGAGGATACGCATGAGCATGACCAAACGGGCGGCCCTGGCCGCGTTGCTGTCACTGGGGCTGGCCGCGCCGGCGCTGGCGCAGAGTTTTCCGACCAAGCCGATCACGGTAATCGTCTCCTTTGCCGCCGGTGGACCGAGCGATGTCATCGCGCGTCTGCTCGGCGAACAGATGAGCAAGACGCTGGGCCAGTCCGTCGTGGTCGAGAACGTCGCCGGTGCCGGCGGCACGGCGGGCGCCAAGCGCGCTGCCGCGGCCGAGCCGGACGGGCATACCATCCTGATCCACCATCTCGCGCTCGCGGCGGCGCCCGCGCTCTACAACAATCTCGGCTACGACACGAAGACCGCCTTCGCGCCGATCGGGCTGGTCAACACCGGGCCGATGGTGATCGCGAGCAAGCTCGCTTTGCCGCCGACCGATGCGAAGTCGTTCTTCCCCTACATCAAGGAGAATGCCGAGAAGCTGACCGTGGCCCATGCCGGCGTCGGCTCGAATTCCCATCTCTGCGCGGTGCTGATGTCCCAGCAGCTCGGCGCCAAGTTCAACCAGGTCGCCTATCGCGGCACCGGCCCGGCGATGAACGACCTCGTCGGCGGACAGATCGA
The DNA here is from genome assembly GCF_030694325.1 of Allobosea sp. Lineage (GTDB taxonomy): Bacteria > Pseudomonadota > Alphaproteobacteria > Rhizobiales > Beijerinckiaceae > Allobosea. The sequence goes on from NZ_JAUXYO010000027.1 coordinate 8,199, forward strand.
CATCCTCTGCGACCAGTCGACCTCCGCCATCCCGCAGATCACCGGCAAGAGCATTCGCGCCTATGCCGTGACCTCGGCCCAGCGGCTGAGCGTGCTCCCGGACGTTCCGACCATGGCGGAGGCCGGCGCCAAGCTCGACATGACGATCTGGCACGGTCTCTATGCGCCCAAGGGCACCCCGGCCCCGGTGCTGGACAAGCTCAACGCGGCGCTGCGGACCGCATTAAAGTCGCCGGCCGTGATCGAGAAGTTCCAGGCCTTCGGCACCAGCACCTTCCCCGAGAGCGAAATGACCCGCGAGGCCCATGCCAAGCTCTTCGAGGCCGAAGTCGACAAATGGGCGACCTCGCTGGCGGCCGCCGGCGTCAAGCCGCAGGGCTGATCCCGCCCTCGCCGGCCGCCTGGTCGCGCGCCGCTCGCCTCGTGCGGCGGCGCGTGCTAGGGGCCGGCCATGTCCACCAATGTCGTACCGATCGAGACCTTCACCGCCCTGCCCGATCACGCGCGGCTGCTCGGCCTCGATCTCGGCACCAAGACGATCGGTTTGGCGCTCTCCGACGTCGAGAGCCGAATCGCCACGCCGCTGGAAAC
>NZ_JAUXYO010000026.1 GCF_030694325.1 Allobosea sp.
GAGCGCTTCATCTCGCTGCGCTTGGGCGGCACGATCTTGTTGTCCTCGACAGAAATCGGCCCCTGCCCGTCCGGCGCACGCAGCTTCTCGATGCACTGCTTCATGATGCGCACCGACTGGCGCATCTCTTCCATGCGGATGCAGTAGCGATCGTAGCAGTCGCCGTTCTTGCCGATGGGGATGTCGAAATCCATTTCGCCATAGCACTCATAGGGCTGCGACTTGCGCAGGTCCCAGGCGGCGCCGGAGCCGCGCACCATCACGCCCGAGAAGCCCCATTTCCAGCAGGTCTCGAGATCGACGACGCCGATGTCGACATTGCGCTGCTTGAAGATGCGGTTGTCGGTCAGCAGGCCCTCGAGGTCGTCGCAGACCTGCTGGAACGGGTCGCACCATTCGGCGATGTCATGGATCAGAGAGGGCGGCAGATCCTGATGGACACCGCCGGGCCGGAAATAGGCGGCGTGCATGCGCGAACCCGAGGCGCGCTCATAGAACACCATCAGCTTCTCGCGCTCCTCGAAGCCCCAGAGCGGCGGCGTCAGCGCGCCGACGTCCATCGCCTGCGTGGTGACGTTGAGGATATGCGAGAGGATGCGGCCGATCTCGGAATAGAGCACGCGGATCAGCTGGCCGCGACGCGGCACCGTCACACCCATCAGCTTCTCGACCGCCAGGCAATAGGCGTGCTCCTGGTTCATCGGCGCGACATAGTCGAGCCGGTCGAAATAGGGCATCGCCTGGAGATAGGTCTTGGCCTCGATCAGCTTCTCGGTGCCGCGATGCAGCAGGCCGATATGCGGATCGACGCGCTCGACGATCTCGCCGTCGAGTTCCAGCACGAGCCGCAGCACGCCATGGGCGGCCGGGTGCTGCGGGCCGAAATTGATCGAGAAGTTCCGGATGTTGTGCTCTGACATGTCCGGCTCCGATCAGGCCGTCTTCGCTTTTTCGTCGCCCGGGAGAACGTATTCCGTTCCCTCCCACGGGCTCAGAAAGTCGAAATTCCTGAATTCCTGGTTGAGCTTCACCGGCTCGTAGACCACGCGCTTCTGCTCGTCGTCATAGCGGACCTCGACATAGCCGGTCAGCGGGAAGTCCTTGCGCAGTGGATAACCCTCGAAGCCGTAATCGGTGAGGATGCGGCGCAGGTCCGGATGGCCGGAGAACAGGATGCCGTAGAAGTCGTAGGCCTCGCGCTCGTACCAGTTCGCGGCTGGGAAGACCTCGATGATCGAGGGCACGGGCGTGGCCTCGTCGGTCTGGACCTTCACGCGGATGCGGCGGTTCGAATAGGGCGCCAGCAGATGGTAGACGACGTCGAAGCGCTTCTCGCGGCCGGGATAATCCGCGCCGGCGATGTCGGTGAAGTTGACGAAGCGGAAGCGGCGATCGCCGTAAAGCGTCTTCATCACTTCGACGATCGAGGCCGCCTCGGCATGAACCGTCAGTTCGTCGAAGGCGACGACGGCTTCGGTGACCGCGCCCGGAAGCGCCGCCTTGATCTCTTCGCCGAGTTGTACGAGCGCTTCGCTCATCATCTCACCTTCATTGCCCCACCAGCATGACCGGACTTGACCCGATCATCTCATGCAGGATTGGGCCCAATCCCTGTCGTGTCCGGCGCCTGTCCGTCGCAAGATGGTCGGGCAAAGCCCGACCATGACGCAAACGGCCTATCGCTCGATCGTGCCTGTCCGCCGGATCTTCTTCTGCAGCAGCAGCACGCCGTAGAGCAGTGCCTCCGCCGTCGGCGGGCAGCCCGGCACGTAGATGTCGATCGGCACGATGCGGTCGCAGCCGCGCACCACAGAATAGCTGTAGTGGTAGTAGCCGCCGCCATTGGCGCAGGAGCCCATCGAGATGACGTAGCGCGGCTCCGGCATCTGGTCGTAGACCTTGCGCAGCGCCGGAGCCATCTTGTTGGTCAGCGTGCCCGCGACGATCATCACGTCGGACTGGCGCGGTGAGGCGCGCGGCGCGAAGCCGAAGCGCTCGACGTCGTAGCGCGGCATCGAGAGCTGCATCATCTCGACGGCGCAGCAGGCGAGGCCGAAGGTCATCCACATCAGTGAGCCGGTGCGCGACCAGTTGATCAGGTCGTCGGTGGCGGTGACGAGGAAGCCCTTGTCGGCGAGTTCGCTGTTGATCGCGGTGAAGAACGGGTCGCGCTGGCCGACGGGAAGGCCGTCAGGGCCGAGCAGGCCCTTGGGCGCAGGGGCGACGAGCGGGTCACCGCGGTCGATCGCTGTCATAGCCATTCTCGTATCCTCGTGAACCGTAACCGTCAGATATGTCTCGCGCTTTCAGGCTGCGAGGCGACAGTTAGTCCCACTCCAGCGCACCCTTGCGCCACTCATAGACGAAGCCGACCGTGAGCACACCGAGGAACACCATCATCGACCAGAACCCATACCAGCCGAGCTCGCCGAAGGCGACCGCCCAGGGGAACAGGAAGGCCACCTCGAGATCGAAGATGATGAACAGGATCGCCACCAGATAGAAGCGCACGTCGAACTTCATGCGCGCGTCGTCGAAGGCGTTGAAGCCGCACTCATAGGCGGAGAGCTTCTCGGGATCCGGCTTCGAATAGGCGATCGCGAAGGGGGCGATCAGCAGCGCCAGCCCAATGAACGCCGAGACGCCGACGAAGATCACCAGCGGCAGATAGTCGTTCAGCAGGGACGGCACTGGAAGGGCTTGCATGGGCGTTCCCGCTCAACCGGATGGCGGCGACGTGCCGCGGGTGTCGATTAGACCCTCGATTAGAATGAAGCAAGACTTCGCCGCGCCGCAGCATCGCGCGGGAGGGTTGATTCCAGTGCAAGCATACCCGTTTGCGCGCTCGTCGTCCGGCGGCTCGACGACGTCTGCCGGAATTTCGCCGCAGAAAGCGGACTTGTCGCTAGCCGAGGCCGGCGCGACCCGACACACTCGCGCCGAATCGATTCAACCGAGCGGCGTGGCCGCCCATCGAGAAAGGCTCAGGATGCGCGTGCACCGTCGTCTCCTGCTCGCTTCACCGCTCCTGCTGCTGGCGGCTCTCGCACCGGCGGCCGGCGTCCGTGCCGAAGCGCTCGACCTCGCCCGTGCGAGCTGTGCGGACTTTACCGCGATGAGCGAGAACGACCGCAGCCAGCTCTCGCTCTGGCTGGCAGGCTATTTCGCCGGCAGCGCCATGCGCCCGCTGCTCGATCTCGAAAAGATCACGGCTGCGCCCGCCGCTCTGGTCGAACTCTGTGCCAAGTCGCCGCAGCTCGCGCTCGTCGGCGCCGAGACCCGCGCCATCTTCATCCCGGCACCCGCTCCCTGACCGTCATGCATCGCGCCCGGCTCGTCGCGTCGTCACTGGCGCTCGCCTGTGCCATGGACATCGCGGCCCTCGCTCAGGAGGGCACGATGATGCGCGCACCGCTGCCGCCGCAGCGCCCCTTCGATCTCGAACTGCCCGGAACCCCTGCCCTGCCGCCGATCATCGTCCCCGCGCCCGTCCCGGCACAGGATGGCCCGCCGCCCGACGCGAATTCGCCCATGACGAGCGAACCGGACGAGGGCGAGGGGCCGGAGTGGCCCCAACTGACGCCGGGTCAGAAAGCAGGCGCCGAGCCGGCCTACGATCCGAACGAAAAACCCGACCGGCCGGGCATCTCGACGGATCCGGGGACATCGATCACCTGCCTGCCGCCGCGGCTGAAACAGGTCCTGACCCAGATCGCGGACAAATACGGGGCGGTGAAGGTGACCTCGACCTGGCGTCCGCCGTGGCGGGCGCGGCGCGGCTCCTACCACAAGCGCTGTGAGGCGATGGATTTCCGCGTGCCGGGCGTGCGGCCGCGCAGCGTCATCGAATGGGTCCGGACGCTGCCCGATGTCGGCGGCCACAAGGTCTACTGGAACGGCATCCTGCATGTCGACACCGGGCCGCGCCGGCCCTGGTGAGAACGCTCACTCCGGCGCGCGCTCCATGCCCTTCTCGGCCAGGATGCGGCGGGCGGAATCGCTCTGCAGGAAGGCGAGGAAGGCCTTGCCCGCGACCGAGCCGGCCGCAGTCGCGGCGAGACCGCCGGTATAGACGGTGTAATTCTGGATTTCGGCCGGCAGCGGCCCGACCAGGACCGTGCCGGGGACGGCGAGGATCTCGCTGATCTGATGGATGGCGAGATCGGCCTCGCCAGTGACGAGCCGCTGTGCGACGAGCCCGCCCGGCACCAGCACCGCCTTGGCACGGACGGGCTCGGCGATGCCCATGGTCTCGAGCAGCTTGGAGAAATAAATCCCGCTGGAGCCGCCCGCGGCGGGGTCGATATAGGCAACCTTGCGGGCTTCAAGCAGCGCCGTCTTGAAGGCCGCCACGGTCGCGATGTCGGGGCGCTGCGCGCCTGCCTTCACGGCGACGCCGACCGAGGTCCGCGCCAGATTGACGGGCGTGCCGGCCGCGATCTTGCCGCTGGCGACGAGGTCCTTCACGGCAGCCGGTGTCAGCACCGCCACATCAAAGGCCTCGCCCCCGCCGATCCGGCGAAGCAGCCCGCCGGCCGTGTCATTGTCGATGACGAGCTTGTGGCCGGTGCTCGTCTCGAATTCGGCCGCGACGGCTGTGACGATCGGCTTGAAGGCGCCGGCGGTCAGCACCTTGATCTCGTCCGCCTCAGCTGACGCCGCGAGACAGGACAACAGGCCGGCGACGGCCAGGGCGGCGGCTGAACCAAGGCGCATGACGAACTCCCCCTGCCCGGGCAAGCGGGCTCCTCGACACGAGACCAACAGGACTAGGGGGTTGCCGTCAGCCGGGCAACGGGCCGGCGGCGCCGCCTCGCCGAACGCCGATCACAGCCTGGTGAGCGGCTGCCGGGAGTGCGCGACGTTCAGGCCGCCCGGGCCATCACGTCCTCGATCTCGCGATGGGTCCGCTGCAGCAGGCCGACGACGACCTCGTAGCTGTCGGGGCCCGGCGGTGTGGCGTCCTCGCGCGCCGCGCGCTCCATCTCGGCCGCCGCCGCCGCCAGGCGCTTCGCGCCGAGATTGGCGCTCATCGACTTCAGCGCATGGGCGCAACGCGCGATCCGCTCGCCGTCGCCCGCACGGGTCGCGTCCGCGAGGCGATCGGCCTCCTCCAGCGACGAAACGCGGTAGAGCTCGGCAATGCGCCGGGCGGTCTCGATCGAGCCATTGGTCATGGCGATCAGGTCGTGCAGGACCGCTTCGTCGAGACAGCCCTCCTCGGCGGCAACGGATTCGGGCGCAGGCTGCGGCGGCAGGCTGCCGCCCTGCCTCTGCCCCGGCGCCAGGGCCGCGATGACGCTGCCGAGCCGGGCGAGCGTGAAGGGCTTGTGGACGACATCGTCCATGTCGGCCTCGCGCCAGGCATCGGCCGCCGTGCCGACGACATGGGCAGTGAGCGCGACGATCGGCACGCGCGCCCGCCCCGTCTCGGCTTCGCGGGCGCGGATGGCGCGCGTGGCCTCGAAACCGTCGAGACCCGGCATGCTGCCATCCATCAGGATCAGATCGAAGCCCTCGCGCTCGACAGCGGCGACGGCCTGCAGGCCATCCTCGACGAAGCGCGCCGCGATGCCGAAGCGCCGCAGCGCCGCGTCGGCGACCTCGCGATTGACCTCGCTGTCATCGGCCACCAGCACGCGCAGCCCCGGAAACTGCAGGCTCTCCGGCGAGGCCGTGCCGGCCGTCCGGGCCCGCCGCAGCGGCTGTCCGTCCTGCAGCGCGGCGAGCAGGGCCGACAGGTCGCGCCGCTGCACTGGCCAGGTCAGTACCTCGGCGGCTCCGGCCCGGATCAGCGCGTCGGCGTCCTCGGACGGTCCGGCCACGACCACCACGGTCCCCGAACGGCAGCGACAGGCCGGCAGCCTGTCCGGCGAGGCGAGCACCAGATCGAAGCGCGCACTCTCCTGCGCGAGCACGGCGGCGTCGCTGCAGACGGCATAGCCGGCCCGCCCGAGTTCCTGTGCCAGCATCTCGCCGGTCTGCCCCCTGGAGAGAAGGATGCCCACCGTCCGGCCGGTCGCCATGGGGGCCGCGGCCTGCGCCGGCTCGGTCACGATCGGGAGCGCGAAGGAAAAGCAGCTGCCGGTCCCGACCGTGCTTTCCACCCGCAGCGTCCCGCCCATGGCGTCGACGCGTTGGCGGGCAATGGCGAGGCCGAGCCCGGTGCCGCCATGCGTGCGCGTGGTCGACTGATCGGCCTGCGAGAAGGATTCGAAGATCGTCCCGAGCTTGTCGGCGGGAATGCCGATGCCGGTATCGGAGACCGCAAAGCGCAGCCAACCCTCGCCCTCGCGGGTCAGGGCGACCGTCACGCCGCCGGCCTCGGTGAACTTCAGCGCGTTGTTGACGAGGTTGGCGAGAACCTGCCCGAGGCGGACCGGATCGGCCTGCACCGTCAGGCCCGGCGGTGTCGCGATCGACCCGCAGAGATCGAGCGTCTTCGAGCGAGCCCGGTCGCCGAAGAGCTGGAGGACGGAATCGACGGCTTCCTCGGGATCGATCTCCAGCGCCTCGACCTCGAGCTTGCCGGCCTCGATCTTCGAGATGTCGAGAATGTCGTTGATGATGGCCAGCAGGCTGGTGCCCGAGCGCGCGATCACCTCCGCCTGGCGCCGGGCGCGATCCGGCAGTTCGCCGGCCGCCAGCAGCTCTGCCATGACGAGGATGCCGTTCATCGGCGTGCGGATCTCATGGCTCATCGTCGCCAGAAAATCGGATTTGGCCTGGTTTGCCTGATCGGCGGAATGCGCGGCGCGCTGGTAGTCGGCGGTGCGGTCGGCGACCTCGCGCTCCAGCTTGTCGCGGTGGTCGGCCAGCCGGCGATCGCGCTCGCGGATGTCGCCGATCATGCCGTTGAAGCTGTCGACGAGGATGCCGATCTCGTCGCGGGAGGTCGCGGCGAGGGTGACGGAATAGTCGTGCTCGCGACGCACGCGCATCATCGTCTGCGTCAGGGCGCCGAGCGGGCCGGTGATGGGGCCCTGCAGCCGCAGCGCCAGGGCGACCGCCAGCAGCGTCGCGACGGCTCCCGTCAGCAGCGTGCCGGTGACCGCGCGACCGATCAGCTCCGGCAGGTCGCGCGTGTCGGCGATGATGCGCAGACTGCCGACCGGAACGCCGCCATGGATGACGGGGACGACCGCCTCCATCGTGCGGCTGCGCAGGATCGCGGGCAGCGACCAGCGCGTGTCAACCCCCTCCACGACGAGATCGCCGGCGAGTTGCTCGGCCGCCCCGATCTCGGCCAGCGGCCGGCCGTCAGCCGTCTCGATGCCGGCGAAGACGATGCCCTTCAGGCGGGCGATGGCGTTGATCGCCTGCGCCGTGGAGACGGAATCCTGGTCCGCGACGGGCGTCGCGGCCGCGGCAGCGATCGCATGGGCCGTGTTCAGGAGCGCGTCGCGCCGCGACTGGCCATAGCTTTCGGTTTCGCGCCAGACGCTCACGCCGACGAGGAAGGCACTGGCCAACAGCGTCGCGCTCACGACGAGCAGGATCAGCCGGCTGCGAATGGACAATTGGGGGCGCAGGGTCATGCCGCAGGATAGGTCGCTCATGCTTTCGCAATTCCAAACAACGGTCCCGGAATCTGGAACGAGCCGGAACTGTTTGTTTGGAACTCGCTGGCAGGGTCATCGCCTCAGGCACCAGAACAGTGCCCTCGGAGCGATGCGATGACGATGGCCGAAGCAGCCGCGATCCCATTCAGTTACGTGCTGTGCGATCAGCTCGCGATCCTTGCTGTCGATGACGACCCGATCCAGCGCGAATTCTGCACGGTCTATCTCGCTTCTCCCCAAGCCGAGATCATGACCGCCGCATCGGCGGAAGAAGGGCTGGCGTTGTTGGAGCGGCAGCGATTCGACGTCGCGCTGGTCGATGTCGACATGCCCGGGATCAACGGCATCGAGATGGTCCGCCGCATCCGGGCGGATCGCCGGTTCGACGGTCTCCCGGTGATGGTGATCACCGGCCGCGAAGATGTTCTTTCGATCGACCTGGCCTACGCGGCCGGCGCGACCTCCTTCATGTGCAAACCGGTCAACTGGCGGCTGCTCGGCCATCAGATCCGGTTCCTGGTGCGGGCGCATCGCGCCCTGGCGGCGGCCTGAAATGGGCGGGCGCCTGACAGCGGCAATCGGACGGCTGCGCCGCGACCAGCGGGGCGGCGCGCTGGTGATGCTCGGCGTGGCCCTGCCGGCCCTGATGATGGCCGCGGGCGTCGTGATCGATTACGGCGTGCTCTCCGAGCAGCGCACGGCCTTCCAGACGGTGGCCGACGGCTCCGCGCTCGCAGCCGCCCGCGAGTTCCGGCTCGCCAATGCGACGCCGACCGGTGTGCAATCGGCTGCCGAGAAATTCGCGACGACGCAGCTCAAGGCGCTCAACCAGACCGGGACGATCGCGGCGGCCGTCGACGTGAAGAAGATGACCGTCACCGTCGAGGTGACGAATGTGGCCCGCACGAACATCATGCACATGTTCGGCTCGGACAACGTCACCATCAGCGCGCGCGCAACCGCCCGCGTGCTCGGTACCGCCGCGATCTGCGTCATCGGGCTCGAGACAAGCAAAAAAGAAACGATTCACCTCGAGAAGGACGCCAAGCTCGAGGCGCCGGAATGCGCCGTCTATTCCAATTCCACCTCGCGCGATGGGCTGAAGGCGATGCATAACTCGCAGCTCCGCGCGCGCTTCATCTGCTCGGCCGGCGGCTCCTACAAGGACAAGCATGACAGCTTCCAGCCCAGCCCCACGCTGGACTGTCCGGTGCTCGCCGATCCGCTCGCCTCGCGTCCGCCTCCATCGATCGGTGGCTGCAGCGCCAACGACCTGAAGATCACCTCCACCACGATGCTGAGCCCCGGCACCTATTGCGGCGGCGTTCGGATCGGCAAGGGAGCCGTGGTGACGCTCAATCCCGGCGTCTACGTCTTCAAGGACGGCCCGCTCGACGTGTCCGGCGGCGCCACTCTCAAGGGCGCGAATGTCGGGATTTATCTCAACGGCAAGGGGGCGGTGCTGCGCTTCGACGCCGACACCAAAATCGACCTCACGGCCCCCCAGAACGGCGTGATGGCGGGCATCCTGTTCTTCGAGGACCGGAGTTCGCCGGTCAACCAGAAGCACGAGATCCTGAGCAACGACGCCAAAGTGCTGCTCGGCACGCTCTACTTCCCCCAGGGCGAACTGAACATCGGCGCCAGCAAGCCGGTGGCGGCGGAATCAGCCTATACGATCGTGGTGGCGCGCCGCTTCACCCTTTCGGCCGGCCCGACCATGGTGCTGAACGCGAAGTATTCCTCGACCAACATCCCCGTGCCGGAAGGCGTGGGACCGGGCTCGACCGCCGCCCATCTGGCACGCTGAGGCGCCCGCACCGCCGTCAGCGGTTCGCCGGCCAGCCGGCTCGGACGAACGCGTCGATCTCGTCGGCGCTGACGGCCGGCGAGAAGAGATAGCCCTGCAGCTGATGGCAGCCCGCGACGCGCAGGAACTGCTGCTGGGCCGCGGTTTCGACCCCCTCCGCCACCACCTTCAAGCCCAGCGCCCGCGACAGGGCGGTGACCGCATGGACGATCGCCGCCGCCTTCAGCTCGCCGGTTCCATCGATCAGCGACTTGTCGAGCTTCAGCTTGTCGATCGGCAGCTTCTGCAGATAGGCGAGGCTCGAATAGCCGGTGCCGAAGTCGTCCAACGCGATCCGGATACCGCTGCGCCGAAGGACGTCCATCGTCTCGATCGCGCGTTCGAAATTCTCGATGATCCCGCTCTCGAGCAGTTCCAACTCTATCTGGGTCGGTGCGTTGCCGATCTCCGCGATCACGGCCAGGAGCCTGTGCGCGAAATCCGGCGCCTGAAACTGCCGCGCGCTGACGTTGATCGCGATAGCGAGCTGCGGCCAGCGCAAACCGTCCGTCAGCGCCTGGCGAATCACCCACCAGTCGAGGGCGTCAGCCTCGGCATCGTCGGCGAGGCGATCGAGGATGGCACCGGGACCTGAGACCGATCCGTCCGGGGCGACGGCGCGCAAGAGACATTCGAGTCCGATCAACACCTTCCCGTCGGTGCTGACCTGCGGCTGATAATAAAGGCGGGCGCTCGTGATGGTCGGGTTTCCCGATTGCTGCATAGGGCCGCTCGCGCGATTCGGCGGAGCGCTCGCAATGCTTCGATCGGGTCAGCCATAGTCGATCGGCCATCGCCTCACAATGCGCGGCGATGCGCGGGCCGCATGTCGGTCGTCCGGCCGCCGCCCTTCAGACGAAGCCGGTGCGCCGGCGGTGATCGGCCGTCGCGTCGCTCGTCAGCAACTTGACCAAGTCCTGCGCCGGTACGGATTTCGACGCCCGCGTGGTGACCCCGGCCGTATAGCGGGTGGCGAGGCTCAGGCCCGGCGGGAGTTCGGCAACGAGAGCCACTCCGGCGACGGCCTTGATCTCTGTCACCTGGGTGCAGCCGATCGGGTGCGCTTCCGGCGCGCTTGCGAGCGCCGCCATGGCCGAGGCGCCATTGGGATAAGTGCGCAGACGATCCGCCACCGTCGCCCCGATGCCCAGCTTGTCGATGACCCCGGCGAAGTGGATCCCGGCCGTCGCCAGCTTGGGATCCGGGAAATAGATCGCGTCGGCTGCCAGCAGTGCCTCGCGCAAAGCGGCCCCATCGCCGACGGGTGGCACGGGGTCGCCGTCGCGCACCGCGATCGCGGTTTCGACATCGCCGAGATCCGCGACGCTGTCGGGCGCGACGAGGCCGCCTGCGACCAGTTCGGCGACGATGGCCGCCGTGAGAATGACGACATCGGGCTGCGCGCCTTCGGCGAGCCTCGCCCGCATCGCCCCGACGGCGCCGAACTGTCCTTCGATGCCATGGCCGGTGGCCTGCCGAAACGCCGGCTCGACCGCCCGGACCAGGGCCTGGGCGGCGCCGCCGCTGAGAATGTTGATGTCGGGCATCGACTACTCCATCGCCGCGATGATGCGGTCGCGCGTGATCGGCATCTGGCGCACCCTGACGCCGAGCGCCGCATGAACGGCGTTGGCGAGGGCAGCCGCGGTCGGCCCCTGCGCGCATTCGCCGGCGCCGAGCGGCGGAAGGTCGAGCCGGGGCACGATCTCGACGGTGACCTCCGGGACCTCGCCGAAGCGCAGAATCGGGTAGCTTTCCCAGGACGCGCTGGTCACCTCTTCACGGGTGAAGGCGACCTCCTCCTTCAGCGTCCAGCTCGTGGCCTGGACCGCTCCGCCCTCGATCTGGTTGGCGACGCCGTCTGGATTGATCGCCTCGCCGACATCGACCGCGATCCAGAGCTGCGTCGCGCGAGGCTCGGCCGCGAGGTCGATCTCGGCGACGACGGCGCAATAGGCGCCGGTGTTCTTGTAGCGCGCGAAGGCGAGGCCGCGTCCCCTGCCCTCCGCGACTGCGCCGCCCCAATCCGCATTCGCCGCGGCTCGCTCCAGCACGGTGCGCGCGCGCTCATCTGAAAGATGGCGGAGACGGAAGGCGAGCGGGTCCTCGCCCTGCTCATGCGCGATCTCGTCCATCATCGATTCGATGGCGAAGACATTGCCGAAGGCCCCGAGCGCGCGCATCGACGAGGTCCGCAGTGGCATGGTCAGCAGGCGGTTCTTGGCGATGCGCCAGGCGGGGAAGTCGTAGAGCGGGACCGCGTTGCGCTGGGCACCGCCGCCACCGGCCAGAGGCGGGTCCTGCGAGATGTAGAGCGGGAACGGCTTTTCCAGGTCGAAACTCGCCAGCAGGGCCGGGCTGCCGGCGCGACCCGGCCGGGCGACATAGCCGTTGCTCCAGATCTCGTGGCTCCAGCCGGCGATGCGGCCGTCCTCCCCGACCTCGGCGGCGATCTCGATCGCCATCGCGGCCCCGAAAGGCGACCGGGCCAGTTCGTCGGCGCGCGACCAGCGCAGGCGCACGGGGCGGCCGGGAACGGCGCGCGCCAGCAGCGCGGCATCGAGTGCGGCATCGTCAGCGCCGTTATGGCCGTAGCATCCGGCGCCCTCGGCATGTCCGACGACGATTCCGTCCTCCGGCAGGCCGAAGACGAGCGCAAGATCCGCCCGCAGATTGAAGATGCCCTGGCTGTGGGTGAGGACCCGCAGGCCATCCTCCGCCCAGGTGGCGATCGCGCAGGAGGGGCCGATCGAGGCATGGGCGAGATAAGGCTTGAGATAGCGGCGCACCAATCGGCGGGTCCCGGGCGATGGCGCCGCGCCTTCGCGGAGATCGACGATGGACGCTTCCGCCGGCTCGCCTTGCAGCCAGGGGGAGAGATCATGCTGGTCCGGCAGCGGAAAGCCGCCCGCCCAGCGCGCCGCGGTGGCGAGACGGGCGAGGCCGGCCTCGGCCTGGACCTCGCTCTCGCAGACGAGGCCGAGGAAACTGCCGTCGCGCACCAGCGCGATCAGCCCGTCGAGGCCCGCCAGTGCCGCCTCGTCGAGGCTCTCCAGCGTCGCGCCGGGGCGCAGCGGGCGCAGCACCCGGCCATGGACCATGCCGGGTTCGTCGAGATCGTGGATGAAGGGCCGCGTGCCGAAGACCTTGCCGGCGAGGTCGATGCGCGGGACCGGGCGACCCGTGAGGGTGCGGGCACCTGGAGCCTTCGGCTGCACCGCTGGATCGGCGGGACGGGCGAGCGAGACCTTGTCGGCCAATTCCCAATAGCTCGTGGCGAGATTGCCGGGGCCGGTGATGGCGCCGTCCTCGACCGAGAGCGCCTCCTGCGGCACCGACAACAGCCGTGCGGCCTCGGCGAGCAAGAGCCCGCGCGTCTGCGCCGCTGCGAGCCGCACCGACAGGCCGCAATCGGAAACGGAGAGGCTGCCCGACGTCACGCCTTCATTGGGGCTCGCCGCCGTATCGGCGGGCCGCAGGCGCACGCGCTCGATGGCGATGTCGAGTTCGTCGGCGCAGATCTGGGCGAGCGCGGTGAGGATGCCCTGTCCGATCTCGACCTTGCCGGGTGAGAGCGTGACGTGGCCCTCGGGCGCGATCGACAGCCAGCGATCGAGCTGCGGCGTGACCCGCAGACCCAGGGGAAGGACGGCCTCGGCGCTCATGCCGCGCGGTCCCTCATGGCGGCGGCGCGGCGGACGGCGCGCAGGATGCGGTTATGCGCGCCGCAGCGGCAGAGATTGGGGTCCAGCGCCGCCCTGATGGCGGCGTCGTCGGGATCGGGGCTTCGCGCCAGCAGGGCCGCCGCGCTGACGACGATGCCGGAGATGCAGTAGCCGCATTGCGCAGCCTGCTCGGCAATCAGCGCCGCCTGGACGGGATGGGGCGCGTCGGCCGTGCCCAGCCCTTCCGGCGTCGTGACGGCGCGCCCCGCGACCGACCAGAGCGGCGTGTTGCAGGAGGCGACGGGGTGGCCGTCGACGAGGACGCGGCAGGCGCCGCAGAGCCCCTCGCCGCAGCCGAAACGTGCCGCCTTCAGGCCGAGCTCGCCGCGCAGAACGTCGAGCAGCATCGTCTCCGGAACCGCGTTGACGGTGAGGCCCGCACCATTGACGGTCAGTCGCGTGCCGGCCTCCATCGCCTCAATTCACCTTGATGTTCGCGGCCTCGATGATCTTCGCCCATTTGGCGATGTCGGCCTTGATGAACTCGCCGAACTGGGCCGGGCTCATATCCATGCCGGCTGTGCCCTGCTTGGCCCAGGCCGCCTTCACCTCAGGCCGTGCCTGCGCCTTGCGGATCTCGGCGTTGAGCTGATCGATGACGGGCTGCGGCGTGCCGGCCGGCGCGTTGAGGCCGAACCACAGCGCCGAGTCGAAGCCGGCGATCCCGCCTTCGGCGAAGGTGGCCACCTCGG
>NZ_JAUXYO010000038.1 GCF_030694325.1 Allobosea sp.
GATCAGGCCGCCGAGCGCGCTGGCAGATACCGGGCTTTGCGACAGCTCCAGGCCTTCCTTGTTGAGGTAGCCGAACAGTTCCTGCGTCACCCAGTTGGCGGCGAGCTTGGCATCGCGCCCCTTGGCGACTTCCTCGAAGAACAGCGCCTTGTCGGCGTCGGAGGTCAGCACGCCCGCGTCATAACGTGAGAGGCCGTAATCCTTCTCGAAACGCGCGCGCTTCTGGTCCGGAAGTTCCGGCAGCGACTTTCGGATCTCCTCGATCCAGGCCTTCTCAAGTTCGAGCGGCAAGAGGTCGGGGTCGGGGAAATAGCGGTAATCGTGCGCATCTTCCTTCGAACGCATGGAGCGTGTCTCGCCCTTCACCGGATCGCACAGGCGGGTCTCCTGGTCGATCGTGCCGCCATCCTCGAGAATACCGATCTGGCGGCGCGCTTCGACCTCGACCGCCTGGCCGATGAAGCGGATCGAGTTGACGTTCTTGATCTCGCAGCGCGTGCCGAGGTCAGCACCGGGCTTGCGGACGGAGACGTTCACGTCGGCGCGGAGATTGCCCTTCTCCATGTCGCCGTCGCAGGTGCCGAGATAGCGCAGGATGGTGCGCAGCTTCGTCACATAGGCACGCGCCTCGTCGGCCGAGCGCAGATCGGGCTTGGAGACGATCTCCATCAGCGCCACGCCCGAGCGGTTGAGATCGACGAAGCTCATCGTCGGGTGCTGGTCGAGGATCGACTTGCCGGCATCCTGCTCGAGATGCAGCCGCTCGATGCCCACGGTGATCTGCTCGGTCGGCGAAAGGTCGACGACGATCTCGCCTTCGCCGATGATCGGGCTTTTATACTGGCTGATCTGGTAGCCCTGCGGCAGGTCGGGATAGAAATAGTTCTTGCGGTCGAAGACCGAGCGGTTGTTCACCTGTGCATTGAGGCCGAGCCCGGTGCGCACCGCCTGGCGGACGCATTCGGCATTGATCACCGGCAGCATGCCGGGCATGGCGGCGTCGACGAGGCTGACATGGGCGTTGGGCTCGGCGCCGAAGGCGGTGGAGGAGCCCGAGAACAGCTTGGCGTTGGAGGTGACCTGGGCGTGGATCTCCATGCCGATCACCACCTCCCAGTCGCCGGTCGCGCCCTTGATCAGCTTCTTGGGGTCGGCGGGGCGGGCATGGGCGTTCATCATCGGTGTTCCGGCTCGAAAGGGGTCGCCTGACGGTTACGACCTCGGCGCGCAGCCGGCAAGCTTCTGTTGCACTCCCGACACCTGCTGGCGGGATTGTGGCATAGTGTGCCTCAGTCCGTCCCTGTGAGGGGTGACGGATCTTGACAATCGTCAGCATCCTCCCCTTGTAGCGGCAAAGGCCGGAAACACTCAGGTTGTGCCGGCCGAACCTATCCGGAGCCTTTCCATGTCCCATCGCCGCCCGGCGCCGATGCCACAGACCCTTTCCGCCGCAGGTTTCGTGCTTCTCGCCGCTCTCGGCCTCGGCGAGGCGCGCGCCCAGGGCGCGCCGCCCGCCCCGCCCGTCCAGATTTCCGCGCCGCTGGCCCAGCGCGTCACCAACTGGGACGAGTTCACCGGCCGCTTCGAGGCCAGCGAGCAGGTCGAGGTTCGCGCCCGGGTCTCGGGCTTTCTCGATTCGATCCACTTCAAGGATGGCGACCTGGTGAAGAAGGGCGATCTGCTCTTCACCATCGACCCCCGCCCCTACCGGCTCTCGGTCGATGCCGCCCGCGCCGAGGTGGCGCGCGCCAAGGCACAGGTTGAACTCGCCCAGAACGAGGTCGAGCGGGCCGAGGGCCTGACCCAGAACCGCACCATCACGGCCCGCGACGTCGACCAGCGCCGCGCCAACCTCAACAGCGCCATCGGCTCCCAGCAGGGGGCGGAGGCCAATCTCAAGACGGCCGAGCTCAATCTCGAATGGACCGAGGTGCGCGCGCCGCTGGCGGGCCGCATCTCGAACCGCCGCGTCGACCCCGGCAACCTGATCGCGGGCGGCCAGTCCGGCGCGACGCTGCTGACGACGATCGTCGCGGTCGATCCGATCTACTTCACCTTCGACGCGTCGGAGGCCGACTATCTGCGCTGGCAGCGCCGCGCCAGCGACCTGCGGACGACCGCCTCGCGCGAGGCCGGCATCGTCGCCGAGGTCCGGCTTTCGGACGAGCAGGAGTGGAAGCGCCGCGGCCGGATCGACTTCGTCGACAACACGCTGAACGCGCGCTCGGGCACGATCCGCGGCCGCGTCGTGTTTCCCAATCCCGACCAGTTCCTGACGCCGGGAACCTTCGGGCGGCTGCGCGTCTTCGCCGGCGAGGCCGACGCCCTGCTGGTGCCCGACAGCGTCATCGTCTCCGACCAGGCCAGCAAGATCGTCCTGACCGTGGGTCCCGAGAACAAGATCGTGCCCAAGCCTGTGGTGCTCGGCCAGATCACCCGGGGCCTGCGCGTCATCCGCACCGGCCTTTCGCCGGAGGACAAGGTCGTCATCGGCGGCTTCGCCAACCCGATGGTGCGCCCCGGCGCGGCGGTGACGCCGCAGCCCGGCGAGATCAAGCCCAGCGGCAGCAACTGAACCGCGCCTCGAACCAGCCCCGGGCGGCCGCCGGCCGCCTGCCCTGACGCCAGGCCAGGACCCCCTTCATGTTCCGTTTCGCTCATTTCTTCATCGACCGGCCGATCTTCGCCACCGTGCTCTCGGTGCTGCTGACCATCGCCGGCGCGATCACGCTGCGGACCTTGCCGATCTCGGAATATCCGGAGATCGCGCCGCCGACCGTGTCGATCCGCGCCGTCTATCCCGGTGCCTCCGCCGAAGTGGTCGCGGCCACCGTCGCCACACCGATCGAGCAGGAGGTGAACGGCGTCGACGACATGCTCTACATCACCTCGCAATCGACCGGCGACGGCGTGGTGACGATCAACGTCGTGTTCAAGGCCGGCACCGATATCGACCAGGCTCAGGTTCTCGTCCAGAACCGGGTCGCGCAGGCGCAGCCCCGTTTGCCGGAGTCGGTGCGTCAGCTCGGCCTGACCGTGCGCAAGGCGTCGCCCGACTTCCTGATGGTCATCAACATGATCTCGCCGGACGGCTCGCGCGATCCGCAATACATCTCCAATTACGCCTCGCTCTACGTCAAGGACGTGCTCACCCGCGTCGACGGCGTCGGCGACGTGCAGATCTTCGGTGCGCGCGACTTTTCGATGCGCATCTGGCTCGACCCGGCGAAGGTGGCCTCCCGCAACCTCACCGCGGGCGACGTCGTCAATGCGCTCAGGGCGGCCAACGTCCAGGTCGCCGCCGGCGCACTGAACCAGCCGCCCGCACGGTCGGACGAAGCGTTCCAGCTGTCGGTCAACACGCTCGGCCGCCTGACCGACGTCGCGGAGTTCGAGAACATCGTGGTCCGCTCCGACGCCGACGGGGGCACGATCCGCATCCGCGACATCGCGCGGGTCGAGCTCGGCTCGCAGGACTACACCACCAACGCCTATCTTGATAACCGGGACACGGTCGCGATCGGTGTCTTCCAGCGGCCCGGTTCGAACGCGCTTGCGACATCGGATGCGATCATCGCGACGATGAACACCATGGCCCGGCAGTACCCTGCGGGTCTCGATCACCGCATCATCTACAATCCCACCGAGTTCATCGGGGAATCGGTGCGCGCCGTCATCACGACCCTGATCGAGGCGGTGGCGCTCGTCGTCCTCGTGGTCATCCTCTTCCTCCAGACCTGGCGCGCCGCGATCATCCCCATCGTCGCCATCCCGGTTTCGCTGGTCGGAACCTTCCTGGTGATGGCGGCCGTCGGCATCTCGTTCAACACGATCTCGCTGCTCGCCCTCGTTCTGGCGATCGGCATCGTCGTCGACGACGCGATCGTCGTGGTCGAGAACGTCGAGCGCTATCTGGCGGAAGGCCTGTCGCCCAAGGAGGCGGCCCACAAGACGATGGACGAGGTCGGCGGCGCGCTGCTGGCCATTTCGCTCGTGCTGTGCGCCGTGTTCATCCCCACCGCGTTCATCAGCGGCCTGCAGGGAACCTTCTACCAGCAGTTCGCGGTCACGATCGCGGCCTCGACGGCGATCTCGTGTTTCGTCTCGCTGACGCTTTCGCCGGCCATGTCGGCCGTGCTGCTCAAGCCTCACAGGAAGCATGGGGACCACCCGGAGCAGCGCGGCTTCCTGTACAAGCTCGGCGCTCCGGTCCGCGGCTTCTTTCACTACTTCAACGCGGCCTTCGACTGGCTGTCGCGCGGCTATGGCGGCCTGACCTCGCGCCTGATCCGCTTCTCGGTCATCCTGCTGATCGTTTATGCCGGCCTGATCGCGCTCACCGCCCAGCGGCTGACCACGACGCCGACCGGCCTCGTGCCGCAGCTCGATCGCGGCTATTTCATCGTCGCCATGCAGTTGCCGCCCGGCGCATCGCTCCAGCGCACCGACGACGTGCTGCGCAAGGCCAATGAGCTGCTGCAGTCGCGGCCGGGCGTCGCCCACACCGTCGCCTTCGCCGGTCTCGACGGCGCCACCTTCACGATCGCGCCCAATGCCGGTGTCGCCTTCGTGACGCTCGCCCCCTTCCCCGATCGCGCGAAGGCAGGGCTGACCACGGCCGGCATCCTGAACGACCTGCGCCAGCAGATGTTCACGATCCCCGAGGCCTTCACGCTCGTGATCGAGCCACCCGCGATCCCCGGCATCGGCACCGGCGGCGGCCTGAAGGGTTATGTTCAGGATCGCGGCGGACGCGGGCTGGCCGCGCTCGAAGGCGCCGCCTGGATCGTGGCCGGGTCGGCCGGTCAGGTCCCCGGCATCCAGCAGCCCTTCACGCTGTTCTCGACCAAGACGCCGCAGATCTATGCCGACATCGACCGCACCAAGGCGGAAATGCTCGGCGTGCCGGTGACGCGCATCTTCGAGACGCTGTCGGTCTATATGGGCTCGGCCTATATCAACGATTTCAACCTGCTCGGCCGGACCTATCGCGTCACCGCGCAGGCCGACAATCCGTTCCGCCTGACAATCAGCGACGTCGCCAACCTCAAGACCCGCAACGCGGATGGGGAAATGGTGCCCATCGGCGCCGTCGCCTCCTTCCAGAACACGACCGGTGCCTATCGCGTGCCGCGCTACAACCTGTATCCGGCCGCCGAGGTTCAGCTTTCGATGGCGCATGGCTACTCGACAGGCCAGGGCATCGCCGCGGTTGAGAAGATCGCGGCCGAGCGTCTGCCGATCGGGTTCGGCTTCGAATGGACCGAGATCGCGCTGCAGGAGAAGCTCGCGGGCAACACCGCGGTCATCGCCTTCGGGCTCGGCGTGGTGTTCGTCTTCCTGCTGCTGGCGGCGCTCTATGAGAGCTGGCTGCTGCCTTTGGCGGTCATCCTGATCGTGCCGATGTGCATTCTGGCGGCCATGTTCGGCGTCAACTATGCCGGGCTCGACCGCAACATCCTCGTCGATATCGGCCTCGTGGTGCTCGTCGGCCTCGCCGCCAAGAACGCGATCCTGATCGTCGAATTCGCCAAGCAGGCCGAGGAGGAAGGCATGAATCGGCGCGATGCGGCGATTGCCGCGGCGCGGACCCGGCTGCGGCCGATCCTGATGACCTCGCTCGCCTTCATCCTCGGCGAGCTGCCTCTGTCGATCTCGACGGGCGCCGGCGCGGAAATGCGCCAGGCGATGGGCATCGCGGTGTTCTCCGGCATGCTCGGCGTGACATTCTTTGGGCTGATCTTCACCCCGGTGTTCTATGTCGTCGTCCGCTGGCTGGCGGATCTGCGCAAGACGAAGGCTGCGGCCGAGCCGACGCATCACGCGCCGGCGCAGGGCTGACCTCCACCGGCTCTCGACCGATACGGAAAAAGGGCCGCTCGCGCGGCCCTTTTTTGATGACCTGTCTGTGGGCCGACCGTGATCAATGCCCGCCCAGGACCAGCAGCTTGATCGGCAGCACCGTCGCCTGGATCCGCAGCAGCAGCGCATGGACGAGGCCGACGGCATCGACGGCATGCAGGGCCACAGCATGCGCCGTCCCCAGCTTCCCGGACGCGATACGGTCATGGTTGCTGGTATAGGCATTGGCGATACAGCTGCTGCCCGGCACCACACCGTTGAGGCCGCCTTCATAGAGCGGCTCGAGGAAGGCGAGGATGGTCCCGGGCGCCCTGACCTGCTGGGCGTCGATGAGCTGCTCGCCGCCGCGGAACTGGCCCGCGGCGATGAAGTCCTGCACATCGGTCACCACCATCGGGATGATGGTCCAGGGTTTCGAGATACAGGTCACCTCCGCGATCATGCCCACCTTGAGCACCTGCGCCTCGACCTGGTTGAAGCCAGCCTGCAGCGCCCGTCGCCCGGCATCTTCCGGGATCAGGATGCCGGCCGGACGCATGAACGGGTTGACGACGTCGCCGACCCTCAGGGCGAACTGCTCGATATGTCCGGCGACGCCGGCGCGGATCACGGTCTTGGACACCTCGATCTCGGCCTGAGCCAGCGCCGCCTCCCCACTGGCCTTCTCGGCCGGAAGCAGGGCTGTGATCCGCGTCTGCGCCGCTTCGCGCGCGGCGGTCGCGGCCGCGACCGCCGCCTGGCGGCCATCGACGAGGTTCTGGAGGCGCTCGATTTCGCGGGCCGCGACGATGCCATCGTTGCGCGTCTTGAGCTCCTGTTTCGTGCGCAGTTCGTCGAGAGCCTGTTCGAGGGCGCTCCTGGCCTCCTGGATCTTGGCTTCGTTGGTCTGAATGTCGACGCGCGCGACGATGAGGGCGGCATCGACCTCGGCGATCTTGCGTCGGGCGGTCTCGACCGCAGCCTCCTGCTTGGCGCTGTCGAGCCTGAAGATCGGGGCGCCCTGGGCGATCTTTTCACCTTGCCGGGCGTAGATCTCGGCAACCCGCCCATTGGTTTCCGGCACGATCGGCACGGTGCGGAAGAACAGCGTCGCATTGGTTGTCGAAGGGTGATTGTAGAAGATCACCGTGATCAGGCCCACCGCCAGCATCAGGCAGGTGATGATGCCCCAGCGCAGCTCGAACCAGACCGAATAGAGCGTGATCTCCCGGCCGATCCGCTTACCCTGCCCGTAACGGCGGTAAAGATAATCGGGCAGGATCGTCAGCAGCGAGCAGAGCAGGATCTCAAGCATGGGACGGCCCTCCGACGGGGACCGGTCTGGCCTCGGGCGGGGGCGGTGGAGGATCGTGCGCGATCACGTCCGGGGCTGGCGCAACGGATGCGGGCTCGACCGCCTCGTCACCCAACTCTGCCCCCTGCCCCGGCGCCAGGCCTGCGATCTTTTCCAGCGACCCGGCCATCCGCCGCAGCGGGTTCCAGACATCGGGAATTTCGATCAGCGCCAGCAGCAGGCCGGCGACCCAGAACAGATGGACGTGGGTGAACAGGGCCAGCAGCCCCAGCACGGCGACGATCTCGAACTGGAGCTTGTGCGCCTTGTGGGCCATCCGCTCCGGCAAAGTATGCAGCCGCAGGAAGATCAGACCGACGGCCAGAACGGCGCCCACGACCGTGACGATCGCCACAACCAGCAGGATATCCGTCGCGTCCGGCGGCGTGATGAAGGACGGGACATGCGGCGTCGCGGCCGGATGGATTGGTTGCGCCACCAGAAAGCCCCCCGGTTCCGTGGGCTCAGGCAGCTGTCTTCGGCACGGCCAGCAGGCCGGGTCGGTGGGCGCCCAGCGGGAAACCGCGGAACGACCATTGCCCAAGCGTCAGGCGATCTGAACCCGTCCGACGCGGGGAGTCAATTCGATGCCGCCAGCCCGGCTCAGCCCCACCAGCGCTCGGCGACGGGGAAGCGGCCCGCCGCCTGCTCGATGACCTCGCCAAGGGCAAACAGCGTCTCCTCGTCGAAGGGGCGGCCGATGAGCTGCAGGCCGAGCGGCAGGCCCTGCCCGTCCAGCCCCGCCGGGACGGCGATGCCGGGCAGGCCGGCCATGTTCACCGTCACCGTGAAGACGTCGTTGAGATACATCTCGACAGGATCGGCCGAGCCCTTCTCGCCGATGCCGAAGGCGGCGGACGGCGTGGCGGGGGTGAGAACCGCGTCGATTCCCGCCGCATAGGCCTCGTCGAAGTCGCGCTTGATCAGCGTGCGGACCTTCTGGGCGCGGACGTAATAGGCGTCGTAATAGCCGGCCGAGAGGACATAGGTGCCGATCATGATGCGGCGCTTGACCTCGGTGCCGAAGCCGGCGGCGCGAGTCTTCTCGTACATCTCGACGATGTCCTTGCCCTGCTCGCGCAGGCCGTAGCGGACGCCGTCATAGCGGGCGAGGTTGGCCGAGGCCTCGGCCGGGGCGACGATGTAATAGGCCGGCAGGGCGTATTTGGTGTGGGGCAGCGAGATCTCGACGATCTCGGCGCCGGCCGCCTTCAGCCAGTCGATGCCCTTCTGCCAGAGCGCGTCGATCTCGGCATTGAGCCCGTCGAGGCGGTATTCCTTGGGGATGCCGATCTTCATGCCCTTCACCGAGCGGCCGACCGCCTTCTCGTAGTCCGGCACGGCGGCATCGACGCAGGTGGTGTCCTTGGGATCGTGGCCGGCCATGGAGCGCAGCATCACGGCGCAGTCACGCACGGTCTTGCCGATCGGCCCGGCCTGGTCGAGTGAGGAGGCGAAGGCGACGATGCCCCAGCGCGAGCAGCGGCCATAGGTCGGCTTGATGCCGACCGTGCCCGTGAAGGCAGCCGGCTGGCGGATCGAGCCGCCGGTATCGGTCGCGGTGGCCGCGAGGCAGAGATGGGCGGCCACCGCCGCGGCCGAGCCGCCCGAGGAGCCGCCCGGCACGAGATGGTTGCCCTCGACCGCGCCGGCCGAGCCTGCGCCGACATTGGAGCCCTTCCGGCGCCAGGGATTGACGACGTTTCCGAAAGCCGAGGTCTCGTTCGACGATCCCATGGCGAATTCGTCGTTGTTGAGCTTGCCGAGCATGACGGCGCCGTCGCGCCAGAGCTGGCCCGAGACGGTCGATTCATAGGGCGGCAAGAAATTGCCGAGGATCTTCGAGCAGGCGGTGGTCCGCACGCCCTCGGTGGCGAACAAATCCTTGATGCCGAGCGGCAAGCCTTCGAGCGGGCCGGCCTCGCCCTTCGCCAGCTTCGCGTCGGAGGCGGCCGCCTGCTTCAGCGCGTGCTCGGGCGTCTCCAGCACATAGGCGTTGAGCGCCCGCGCTGTCTCGACGGCGGCGATATGAGCCTGCGTCAGCTCTGTGGCGGAGAAGCTCTTGGCCTTCAGCCCGTCGCGGGCTTCGGTCAGGGTCAGGCGGGTGAGATCGGTCACGGGCGATATCCGGATGAAAGTCGGGCAGCGGAACCGTCATTGCGAGAAGCGCAGCGACGAAGCAATCCAGGAGCGGCAGCGCTCTACGGCCGCCCTGGATTGCTTCGCTTCGCTCGCAATGACGGGAGGCATGTGGCGTCTCGCGCTACTCGATGACTTTGGGCACCATGAAATAATCGTCCTCCGACGCCGGGGCGTTGGCGACGATCTTCGCGGCGATCTCGCCGTCGGTCACCACATCCTCGCGCTGCTTCATCGCCATCGGCGTGACAGACGTCAGCGGTTCGACGCCGGAGACATCGACCTCGTTCAACTGCTCGACGAAGCCGAGGATGGCGTTGAGCTCGCCTTGCAGCTTCGGCAGATCGGCCTCCGGAACGGCGATGCGCGCCAGATGCGCGACGCGTTTGACGGTGGCGAGATCGACCGACATGGCGGACTCCGGGTTGGTGGGCGCAACGCGCCGGATCAGGGTTCGTCGCGCTATAGCAGATGGCGGCGCGCAAGTAAGGGGCCAGACTCGCGCCGTCATGGTCGGGCTTGACCCGACCATCTCATGTTCCAGAGATTCACGGGTCTGCGCTCCGCTTCGCCCGAGAATGACGCTGGCGTCAGACCGTGAACGCCTCGCCCTTCTTCGGGACCAGCGCCTGCACGTCGCTGCCCTGCAGCCCGGCGACGAAGGCGTCCGCATTGGCGTCGATGATCGGGAACGAACCGTAATGGCAGGGAATCGCCACCTTCGGCTTGACGAAGCGCGTCATCGCCAGCGCGGCGACCCTGCCGCCCATGGTGAAGCGGTCGCCGACCGGGCAGATGCAAGCCTCGACGCCATGGATCTCGGCGATCAGCGCCATGTCGGAGAAGATGTCGGTGTCGCCCATGTGCCAGAGCGTCTTCTCGCCCTTTGCCTTCAGGATCGCGCCATTGGCGTTGCCGAGCGGCACGGAGATGCCGGCCTCGCCCATGCCGGCGGAATGATCGGCCCGGACCCAGGTGACGCTGAAGGCACCGAGATCGATCGTGCCGCCGGTGTTGACCGGCTGGAAGGCCTTCAGGCCTTTCGAGGCCAGATGCATGGCGAGGTCGTAATTGGTGATGACGGTCGCGCCGGTGCTCTGCGCAATGGCCAGCGTGTCGCCGACATGGTCGCCATGGCCGTGGGTGACGACGATATGGCTCACCCCCTGCGAGATCGCCGCGATGTCGCCCTCGAAGACCGGGTTTCCGGTGAAGAAGGGGTCGATCAGGATCGTCGCGCCGTCGATCTCGGCGCGGAAGGCGGAATGGCCGTACCAGGTCAGTTTCATGCGAAGGCTCCTGCGAGGCGGTCAGTCGAGATGGGCCATGGGATATAGATCATTCCAGCGCGGATTGGAGCTCTCGATCAGCTCGATCTTCCAGGCGCGGCGCCAATGCTTGATCCGCTTCTCCTGGGCGATGGCGGCATCGGGATCGTCGTGATGCTCGGCGTAGACGAGACGGAAGACCCGATGCTTGTGCGCGAACTCGGAGCCCTCACCATCGCGATGTTCCGACACCCGTCGTGACAGGGAGTTTGTCCCGCCGACATAAAGCGTTCCGCCCTTCTTGCTCGCGAGCAGATAGACCCACATCCAAGCATCCTCGCGCGGTCGTCCCGGGCGAAGCGCAGCGTAGACCCGGGACCCATTCCGGAACAGTCGTAGAAGTAGGACGAACGGCACGATGCGAGCGAACCCAGCCTCGTTCCGGAATGGGTCCCGGGTCGGCGCGGCTTACGCCGCTTGCCCGGGACGACCGTGTCAGGCTGGATACATGATGTGGTGGCGGGCATTGTGGCGCCGCAACCAAGCAAGTCGAGACAACCGGAAAGTCCGCCCCATGACCGATGCCGCCACCATCGCCCGCCGGATCGCACAGGGGCGCGGCGACGAGCCTGCCGATCTCGTGATCCGCGGGGCGAGGCTGCTGGATCTCGTGACGGGCCATCTTGTCGAATCCGACATCGCGCTGTGCGGCGATACGATCGTCGGCACCCATGGCCGCTACGAAGGCAAAGCCGAGTTCGCCGCCACCGGGCTGATCGCGGTGCCCGGCTTCATCGACACGCATCTGCATGTCGAATCCTCGCTGGTGACGCCGCTCGAATTCGAGCGCTGCGTGCTGCCCCATGGCGTCACCACCGCGATCTGCGACCCCCACGAGATCGCCAATGTGCTCGGCGTCGCAGGCATCGCCTATTTCCTGGCCTGCGCCGAGGCGATGCGGATGGATCTGCGCGTCAACCTGTCGAGCTGCGTGCCGGCGACGCATCTGGAAACGGCCGGCGCCCGCCTCGATGCCGGAGACCTGACGCCGATGATGGATCATCCCAAGGTGATCGGGCTGGCGGAGTTCATGAATTTCCCGGGCGTGATCCATCGTGATCCCGGCTGTCTCGCCAAGCTCGAGGCCTTCT
>NZ_JAUXYO010000001.1 GCF_030694325.1 Allobosea sp.
GCGCACGACGTCGCCCTCCTCGAACTTGGCATAGCCGACACCCTCGACGCCCGAGAGCAGCTTCACCGCTTCGATCAGCCCCGAGCGCTGGCCCGGGGGCAGGTCGATCTGCGAGGGATCGCCGGTGATGATCATCCGCGAGCCCTCGCCGAGACGGGTCAGGAACATCTTCATCTGCACCGAGGTCGCGTTCTGCGCCTCGTCGAGCAGCACGACCGCATTGGTCAGCGTGCGCCCGCGCATGAAGGCCAGCGGCGCGATCTCGATCATGCCGGTCTGCAGCGCACGCTCGACATGCCGCGCCTCCATGAAGTCGTTCAGCGCATCGTAGATCGGCCGCAGATAGGGGTCGACCTTCTCGCGCATGTCGCCGGGCAGGAAGCCGAGCCTCTCGCCGGCCTCCACCGCCGGCCGCGACAGCACCATCCGCTCGACCACGCCCTGCTCGATCAGGGAGACGGCATGGCCGACCGCGAGCCAGGTCTTGCCGGTGCCGGCCGGGCCTTCGGCGAGCACGAGTTCGTTGCGCTTGAGCTGGCGCAGATAGGCGTCCTGCGCCGCATTGCGCGCCCGAACGGGGCCGCGCTTGCGCGTCACGATGGCGTCGAAGGACGCCTTGCCGGTATCGGCCGCCGGAAACAGCGAGCGCTGGACGTTGCTCTCCTCGATGGCGCCGTCGACCTCGCCCAGCGTGACCGAGGCTCCGGCCTTGGCGCGCGTGTAGAGCGTCTTCAGAACGCGCCCGGCCTGCTCGGCAGTCTCGCGCGGGCCCTTGATCGTCACATGATTGCCGTTGGGGCTGATCACGACGCCGAGGCGACGCTCCAGATGCGCCAGGTTCTGGTCGTAATGTCCGAAGACGAGGCTCGCCAGCCGGTTGTCCTCGAAGGACAGCACCACCTCGGTGGCCGGCAGACCATCCCGCGTCAGACTGTCCATGCGCGTCGGCGCCAGCTCGCGCCGCGGGCTCCGTTCCGGTCTCGTCGAGTCAGCCTGTGCCAAAAGCGTCGTCTCCCTGGCGCCTGTTCCGGCCGGACAGGAGCGTGAGGCCGGGTGGTTGAGCGGATGGCTCGTCCCTATCAGCCGCCGCGAGGTTGGCAGTCTGATGACAGGGGACCGCCGGAACGGCGGTCGATGCGGGACAGGGGGGCTGGAGCGCCGTCACGCGGCCATGTCCTTCGACGGGCGCGGCAGCGCAGGCGCCGCCGGATCCCCGGCCGTCCGGCCGAACAGCGAATTAGAACCCGCCCGCTCGATCACCACCTGCACGAGGTCGCCGATCTGATTCGTCTCCGTCTCGATCTGCACAGCCTGAAGGTAAGGCGACTTCCCCACAAGCTGTCCGGGATGCCGCCCGGCCCGCTCCAGCAGAACCTCGACCGTGCGCCCGACCATGGCATGGTTGAAGGCCTGGCGGTGGTGTTCGATCCGGTCCTGCAGCCGGTAGAGCCGCTCGTCCATCAGCGCCGCCGGCACCTGCTCGCCGAGATCGGCGGCCGGCGTGCCCGGACGCGGCGAGTATTTGAAGGAATAGCTCGAGGCGAAGCCGATTTCGTCGACGAGCGCGATCGTGTCCTCGAAATCGGAATCCGTCTCGCCGGGGAAGCCGACGATGAAGTCGGAGGACAGGGCTATGTCGGGCCGTGCCTCGCGGATCCGGGCGACGAGCCGCCGGTACTCGTCGGCCGTGTGCTTGCGGTTCATCGCCGCCAGGATCCGGTCCGAACCGGCCTGCACCGGCAGATGCAGGAACGGCATCACCTGCGGCAGGTCGCGATGCGCGGCGATGAGGTCGTCGTCCATGTCCCGGGGATGGCTCGTGGTGTAGCGGATCCGGGCGATTCCCGGGACCTCCGCAACGCGATGCATCAGTCGCGCCAGCCCCCAGATCCGCCCGTCGGGACCCTCGCCGTGATAGGCGTTGACGTTCTGTCCGATCAGCGTGACGTCCTGCACGCCCGAGGCCGCCAGCCGCTCGATCTCGGCCATGACCTGCGCGACAGGGCGCGAGAATTCCGCGCCGCGCGTATAGGGCACGACGCAGAAGGCGCAGAACTTGTCGCAGCCTTCCTGCACCGTGACGAAGGCCGAAATGCCGCGCCGGCGGATCGCCTGAGGCTGCGGGGCCGGCAGATGGCCGAACTTGTCGTCGATCGGCAGATCCGTGTCGACGACGCGCTTCGCACGGGCCTGCTGCAGCAATTCGGGCAGGCGGTGATAGGCCTGCGGGCCGACGACGAGATCGACCGCCGGCTGGCGCCGCTGGATCTCTGCACCCTCGGCCTGGGCGACGCAGCCCGCCACGACGATGCGGGTCTCCCGGCCCTCCGCAGCCTGCGCGGTCTTGAGGTCCCGCAGCTTGCCGAGCTCGGTATAGACCTTCTGCACCGCCCTGTCGCGGATATGGCAGGTGTTCAGCAGGATCAGATCCGCGCCTTCCGGCGTCGCCGTTTCCTCGAAGCCCTGTTCGCCCAGGATGTCGGCCATTCGCTGGCCGTCATAGACGTTCATCTGGCAGCCGAAGGACTTGATGTGGACTTTCTTCATCGCGCCGGGTCTGGTCTCCAAACCGCTTCCTTACTCCGGATCGCGCCGGGAGGAAACGGCTTCCCGCCCGATCTCCGCCATTCGGCGAGAGTCAGTCCCTGCAAGGGGCCGCTCACGGCTCGGTCCGGCCGCTGACGGTCTCCTGCCGCGCCTTGCGGATCGCAGCCTCCGCGCGCCGTGTCGCTTCCTTGCGGGAGGTCTCGCGGCCCATGGCGATCGGCTCTCCCCAGACCAGCTCGACATCGATCGCGCCGGCCCGCAGCACGGTCTTCAGATGCGGCGCGAGTTCCGTGTCGCCATACCAGGCGAGCAGCGAGCGCTCGGCGCGCCCGCCCGCCATGCCGTGGAAGCCCGTATAGCTGATCGTCAGCGGGTAGACGGCGATATCGGCCTCTGGTTCCGCCTTGCCCCTGCCGAGCGCTTCATGGGCCGCGCCCAGCAGGGAGGAGCGCATCGGCAGGATGCGCGTTCCGTCGCCCGTCGTTCCTTCGGCGAAGAGCACGACGGCTTCGCCGGCCAAGAGCCGTTCGCCCATCTGCGCGGCGACATCGGCCGTGGCCGCCCGGCGCGAGCGGTCGATGAAGACCGTCCGCTGGAGCTTCGCCAGGAAGCCGATCACAGGCCAGGTCGCGACCTCGCTCTTGGCGACGAAACAGACCGGCCTCTCGGCCCCGAGCACAGCGATGTCGAGCCAGGAGACGTGATTGGCGACGATCAATCCGCTGCTGCCGGCCGGGGGCGGCGTGCCCCGCACACGTCGCCGCACCCCGAGGCAGCGGCAGGTCAGCCGGTGGAACAGCCGCGGGATCGCAGCCCCGCGCGACGGCGCGACGCGCATCACCAGCATCTGCACCGGCATCAGGGCGACCATGCCCATGGCGAGGGCCGTCAGACGCAGAACCGCGCCGGGAGCGAGCCCCTGCATGTCAGGTCCGCTCCCTCATGCCAGGTCGAGCCGCATCGCGACCGCGGTCGCGCGGCCACCGCCGGTTTTGGGATAATAGCCCTTGCGGCGCCCCACTTCGCGAAAGCCGAGATGGCGATAGAGCCGCTCGGCGGCGACATTGCCTTCTTCGACCTCGAGGAAAACCTGGGTCACGCCGCGGCCCGCGAGGCGCGACAGATGGGCGCCAAGGAGACTGGCTCCGAGCCGGCTGCCGCGCTGGGCCGGCGTCACCACGATCGAGAGGATTTCGGCCTCGTCGGCAGCCTGGCGCGACATCACGAAACCGACCGGCCGCGCCGCAGATCCCACGAAGACGCCATCGGTCGTTACCACCGCATCGGCCATCAGCGCCGCGCATTCCCCGGGATCCCAGCCGCGCGCGAAGCCGCCCTGGCCGTGCAGGGCGGCGACGTCCCGGGCGTGGCGCGCATCGAGGCGTTCCGTCCGCACCGGGCAGGCTCGAGGGTGGAGAAGTCGCCGCAGCCAGTCCATGCCGCTTGATGGCACAGTCAGACCGTCTGGCAAGTCCTGTTGCGTCACCGGCGTCGCCGACCCGTTCCGCCGCTATCGTCTCGGCAGGCGGGCGCGATCCTGCGGCGTCGTTTCGGGAGCCTTGAGATAAAGCGGCCGCGGCGGTGCCGTCTGTGGGTCGGCGATCAGTCCGAGGCGCGCGACCCAGGTCACGTCGGGTGCGCGGGCGTCGTCGAGCACCAACGCGTCGAGCCCGATCGCCCAGGCCTCGTTGGCGACAGCGAGCGCGGCCGACCCTACGAGGCTGACCGGCCCGGCCCCGATGGCGCGAGCCGCGTCGCGATAGCTGACCT
>NZ_JAUXYO010000051.1 GCF_030694325.1 Allobosea sp.
GCTTCCTCGACACCCTGTTCGTCGCCTTCCAGAAATGGGTGCTGCGTTGGAAAGCGTGACCGACAAGCCCGTCATCGAGAACCCTGTGATCCAGATCCTGGGCCTCTCCCTGACCTTCACCCGCGACGGGGAGGCGACGCAGGTGCTGCGCCAGCTCGACCTCTCGGTCGCGCGCGGCGAGTTCCTCGCCATCGTCGGGCCGTCGGGCGTCGGCAAATCGACGCTGCTGCGGGTCATCGCGGGCCTCGCCAAGCCGAGTGCCGGCGAGGTCGTGATCCATGCCGCCGACAGCACGCGACGCCCGGTGGCGCTGGTCTTCCAGGATTCGCGGCTCCTGCCCTGGCGCAAGGTGATCGCCAATGTCGGCTTCGGGCTCGAGGGCCAGGCGCCGCGGGCCGAGCGGCTGGCGCGGTCCCAGGCGATGCTCGATCTCGTCGGGCTGGGAGCACTCGCGCAGCGCTGGCCGCATCAGCTCTCGGGCGGACAGCGCCAGCGCGTCTCGCTGGCGCGCGCGCTCGCGGTCGAGCCCGAGATCCTGCTGATGGACGAGCCGTTCTCGGCGCTGGACGCGCTGACCCG
This sequence comes from Allobosea sp., assembly GCF_030694325.1. Taxonomy (GTDB): domain Bacteria; phylum Pseudomonadota; class Alphaproteobacteria; order Rhizobiales; family Beijerinckiaceae; genus Allobosea. The sequence continues at coordinate 580 of NZ_JAUXYO010000051.1, forward strand.
CGAGAGCTTGCAGGACGAGCTGGTCCGCGTCTGGCAGCGCACGGGCAAGACCATCCTCTTCGTCACCCACGACATCGACGAGGCCGCCTATCTCGCCGACCGGGTGGTGATCCTGTCGGGCGCTCCGGGACAGATCATCGCCGAGCACAAGATCACCGAGCCGCATCCGCGCAAGCGCGGCGGTGCGGCGGAGGCCGACATCGTCCGCTCGATCCGCCTCGGGCTCGGCGCGGACACGGTCAGCGATGGCGCGGCGATCTGAGAGTCGTCTCCAGGTATTTTCAGCCCTCATCCTGAGGAGCCGCGGGACGCGGCGTCTCGAAGGATGGTCCAGGAGGCTCCGGAACCATCTGGAGCATCCTTCGAGACGCAGCCTGCGGCTGCTTCTCAGGATGAGGGCTGAGGGACCTCACGGCGGACTTCAGCGCCCCAACGGCACGCCCTCGCGGATCTTCTTCGAGAAGTCGGGATCGTCGAGCGAGATTGCCCGCGCGCGCTCGCCGATCCGGGCCTGGCGGACCAGTTCGTCGAGCGGGATGTCACTGCGGACCGCACCGATGCGCTGGAGATAGCCGGGCAGGAAGCCTGAGAGCAGCACGCGCGGATCGAGCGGCAGCGAGAACTTCCAGGCCGGCGCGACCGAGCCGACCAGGGTGTAGACGACCGTGGTGCAGTTGGTCGTCAGCGTGTTGTACCAGCGCGGCCGGCCCGCCAGTTCGTTGACGTCCGCGACATAGGCCAGCAGCACGTCGCGGGCCTGGGCCGGTGTCGCGGCGATCCGGAAGAGGCGGACATCCTCCTTGCGGGCATGGCTGCGCAGGCCGACGAGATCGCGCTCGGGTGCCGCGACATAGGCCATCTCGTAGCTGCGG
>NZ_JAUXYO010000030.1 GCF_030694325.1 Allobosea sp.
GGCGAGCAGCAGCGCCTCGCCATCGCCCGCGCCTGGGCGCTGCGCCCGGAACTGCTCTTCCTGGACGAGCCGACCTCGCAGCTCGACCCTGCCGCCACCCGCCAGATCGAAACGTTGCTCGCCGGGCTCGTGGCGGAAGGCATCACGGTGCTGATGTCGACGCATGATCTCGGCCAGGCACGGCGGCTGGCCTCGCGCGTGCTGTTCCTGCATCGCGGCCGGCTGATCGCGGATGCGCCGGCCACCGACTTCTTCGCCGATCCCGGCTTGCCCGAAGCGCGCGCCTTCCTCGCCGGAGAGCTGATCTGGTGAGTCCTGCCCTGACCCATAAGAAACCCAAGGAGACGATCATGACCACGACCCGCCGCCTGCTTCTCGCGACCGGCTTCAGTGCCGCACTGACCGGCCTCGCCTTGGCCCAAACCACGACGGCGACGCCGCCCGCCGCCTCCGCGCCTGCGGCGGCCGATGCGCGCTTCATCACGGTGTCCTCGACCACCTCGACCCAGGATTCCGGCCTGTTCGGCCATATCCTGCCGCTGTTCAAGGCGAAGACGGGCATCGAGGTCCGCGTCGTCTCTCAAGGGACCGGCCAGGCGCTGGACACCGGCCGGCGCGGCGATGCCGACGTCGTCTTCGTCCACGCCAAGGCGCAGGAGGAGAAATTCGTTGCCGACGGCTTCGGGCTCGAGCGCAAGCCGGTGATGTACAACGACTTCGTCCTGATCGGCCCGAAGGCGGACCCGGCCGGCATCGCCGGCACGAAGGACATCGCCGCCGCGCTGGTCAAGATCGCCGAGAAGGGCGTGCCCTTCGTGTCGCGCGGCGACAAGTCGGGCACGCATTCGGCCGAACTCGCGCTCTGGAAGGTCGCGGGCGTCGATCTCGCCGCCAAGAAGGGTGCCTGGTATCGCGAGATCGGCCAGGGCATGGGCGCGGCGCTCAACACCGCCGGCGGCATGGGCGCCTATGTGCTGGCGGATCGCGGCACCTGGATCTCCTTCAAGAATCGCGGCGACCTCACCGTTGCGGTGGAGGGCGACCGCCGCCTCTTCAACCAGTATGGCGTCATCGCGGTGAACCCGGCCAAACATCCGCATGTGAAGATCAATGACGGGCAGGCCTTCGTGAACTGGCTGGTCAGCCCCGAGGGGCAGAAGGCGATCGCCGATTACAAGATCGAGGGGCAGCAGCTCTTCTTCGCCAATGCGACGCAGGCGGGCGCGTGATCCCGTGCGCCGATCCCTCGCCGGTTTGGTCCTGATGGCGGCTGTCGTCGCGGGGCCCGCGACCTGCGCGCAGGAGCCGGTTCTGCTGCATGCGGCCGGCAGCCTGCGGGCCGCGCTCACCGAGGTGACACAAGCCTTCACCGCGCAGAGCGGGCTTGCCGTGAAGTCCGCCTTCGGCGCGTCGGGCCTGCTGCGCGAGCGCATCGCCAAGGGCGAGTCGGCTGAGGTCTTCGCCTCCGCCGATCTCGGCAATCCGCGTGTCCTGGCCAAAGCAGGGCGCAGCGGCCCGGTCGTGCTGTTCGCCCGCAACGAGCTTTGCGCCTTCGCCCGGCCCGAGGTCGCGGTAACGCCGGAGACGCTGCTGGAGCGCATGCTTGATGCGAGCCTCAAGCTCGGCACCTCGACCCCACGCGCCGACCCGTCGGGCGATTATGCCTTCCAGGTCTTCGCGCGGGCGGAGACCGTGAAACCCGGCGCCCGGGCAGCGCTGGAGGCCAAGGCGATGCAACTGACGGGCGGGCCCGGCACCGCGCCGGCGCCGGACGGCCTCAACATCTACGGTCACAACCTCGCCAGCGGCGCGGCCGACATCTTCCTCGCCTATTGCACCAATGCGGCGCCGATCGCGAAGGAACAGCCCCGGATCCGTCTCGTCAGGCTGCCGCCGGAGCTGACGGTGGGCGCCGAATACGGGCTGACCGTGATGAGTGGGGCCTCGCCAAATGCGGGGCGCCTCGCCATGTTCATCCTCGCGCAGGAGGGTCAGGCGATCCTGGCCCGGCACGGCTTTTCCGCGCCGACGCTGCCGCGCGAAGGCGGCTGACGGGAGACGCGATGGACTGGCAGGCGACACGACCGGGCGAAACCAGCGTGCCCCTGCCCGACCGGAGGGACGCGCATCTCGTTTTCATCGGCCGCCTGCGAACGCCCTTCGCGACCCGCGACCAGTGCCCGCGACAGGGCGATGCCGAAGCCGGCCCGGTTTGCCGCGTCGAGATCGACGGGGCGTGGCAGGCGGCGCTGGCCGGGATCGAGGGTTTCGCCTGGCTCGACCTGCTCTACTGGATGCATCAGGCGAGGCGCGACCTCGTCACCCAGACGCCGCGCGGCGGCGAGGCGCTCGGCACCTTCGCGCTCCGCTCCCCCGTGCGGCCCAACCCGATCGCACTCTCACGCGTGCGGCTGCTCAGCGTCGAGGATGGCGCATTGCTGGTGCGCGGGCTCGACTGCCTCGACGGCACGCCGCTGCTCGACATCAAGCCGCATCGCTGCCGGCACAGCCCGCCAACGGAGCCCGGCCATGCCCCGTCCTGACCGCCGCGCCCTCCTGACCGGCCTTGCCGCACTCGCGGCGTACCCTCGCTTGGCGCAAGCAGCGACGGTGCGAGATGGCGCAGGCCGGGAGGTCGCCGTCCCCGCCACGGTCACCCGCGTCTTTCCCGCCGGGCCGCCCGCCGCGATCCAGCTCTACACGCTCGCGCCCGATCTGCTGCTGGGCTGGCCCCGCGCCAACCGGCCCGAGGAACGGGAGTTCCTGCTGCCGGGCATCGGCGACCGCCCCGAGATCGGCCGCATCACCGGGCGCGGCAACAGCGCCAATCTCGAAGCCGTGCTCCAGCTCAAGCCCGACCTGATCGTCGATGCCGGCTCGACCGGCCGTACTTATGTCGAGCTGGCCGAGCGGGTGCAGGGCCAGACCGGCATCCCCTATGCGCTGCTCGATGGTCGCTTCGGCGCGATCCCCGAGAGCTACCGCATCCTCGGCCGGCTGACCGGCCGCAGCGAGCGTGCGGAGATGCTCGCGAGCTGGTGCGAGACCGCGATGGGCACGATCCGCGGCCGCATCGCCGGCATCGCTCCCGAGCAGCGTCCCTCTGTCTACTATGCCCGCGGACCGCGCGGGCTCGAGACCGGGCTCGGCGGCTCGATCAATGTCGAGACGCTCTCCTTCCTCGGTGCCCGCAATGTCGCCGACCAGCCGGGCAGCGGCCTCGCACAGGTCTCGCTCGAACAGGTTCTCGCTTGGGACCCGGAGGTGATCGTCACCATCGACCTCGCCTTCTCCGAGAGCGTGCGCCGCGATCCGGCCTGGGCCGGCGTGCGCGCCGTGAAGGCCGGCCGCGTCCATCTCTCGCCCAAGATCCCCTTCGGCTGGGTCGATTTCCCGCCCTCGGTCAACCGCATGGCCGGGCTCTGGTGGCTGGCGAAACTGCTCTATCCGCAGGCCTTCCCCGAAGACATCCGCGCCATCGCGCGCGACTTCCACACCCTGTTCTACCAGGTCACGCCGAGCGAGCCGCAGCTCGACCGCATCCTCGCGGGGCGGGGATGATGATGGTTGTATCATCCTCCGCGTCATTCCGGGGCGGCCCGCAGGGCCGAGCCCGGGACCCATGAACACCGCCGTTCCAAGGCGGCCAGCCAGCGGCCGTGCTCTACCGTTACGGACCAGTGTTCATGGGTTCCGGGCTCTTCGCTTCGCGAAGCCCCGGAATGATGGCGCGGTTCTATGGCCTGTGGGGGCCTGACCCCATGCGCCCCTCGCTCCTGCGCGGCAACGCCATCGCGCTCGCTTTGCTCGCCCTCGCCATCCTGCTCGCCTTCGGGCTCGGGCGCTTCCCGGTCGCGCCCGGCGATCTCGCGCGCATCCTCTGGTCGGGCCTGAGCGGCCAGCCCTCGGGCCTGTCGCCGCAGCTCGAGACCGTGATCTGGAACATCCGCGGCCCGCGCGTGCTGGCGGCGCTGCTCTGCGGCGCCGCGCTGGCGGTGGCGGGCACCGCCTTCCAGGGCCTTTTCCGCAACCCGCTGGTCTCGCCCGACATCCTCGGCGCCTCCTCGGGGGCGGCGCTGGGGGCCGTGCTCGGCATCTATCTCTCGCTCGGCCTCTTCGCGATCCAGCTCGCCGCCTTCGCCGGCGGCCTGCTGGCGGTGGGCGCCGTCTACGCGGTCGGCTCGACGATCCGGCGCGGCGATCCCGTCCTCGTCCTCGTCCTAACCGGGGTCGTGATCGGCTCGCTGCTCGGCGCCGGCATCGGCCTGATCAAATACTGGGCCGACCCCTACAACCAGCTTCCGGCCATCACCTTCTGGCTGCTCGGCAGCCTCGCCGGCACGGACCGCAGCGATCTCGTGCCGCTGCTCGGCCCTGTGCTCGCCGGTTCGGCCGTGCTGGTGGCGCTGCGCTGGCGCATGAACGCGATGTCGCTGCCCGAAGAGGAGGCCCGCGCGCTCGGCCTGCGCACCGGGCCCTTGCGGCTGGCCATCGTCGCCGCCGCGACGCTGGTGACGGCGGCCAGCGTCGCGGCCGCCGGCATCATCGGCTGGGTTGGGCTCGTCGTGCCCCATCTCGCCCGCTTCCTCGTCGGGCCCGATTTCAGCCGGTTGCTGCCGACGGCGGCCGTGCTCGGCGGCGGCTATCTGCTCGTCATCGACACGCTGGCGCGCACCGCCGGCCCGGTCGAGACGCCGCTCGGCATCCTCACCGCCGTGATCGGCACGCCCTTCTTCATCTGGCTGCTCGCCTCGGCCCGCGGCGGCTGGTCGTGAGCGCTGCATGAAAAAGGCCCGCGATCCGGCGCGGGCCTCGGGATTGTCGAATGCGGCGTCGCGACGCCGCAGCCTGCCTCAGGGCTTCTTCGGCTCGGCCGGGGCCGCGGGCGCTGCCGGCTGGTCGAGGCGCTCGACCTTGGCCTTCTCGCGCAGGCCGACGATGATGTCCTGCTGGGCCTTGCGCTCGAGATACTGGTCGATCTGCGGCTTCACCATCGCGAAATCGGGCAGCGGCTTGTTGCGCTTGTCCTCCAGCTTGATGACATGCCAGCCGAACTGGCTCTTCACCGGGTCGGACACCTGGCCCTTGTCCAGCTTGAAGGCGACCTCGGCGAATTCCGGCACCATGCGGTCCTTGGTGAACCAGCCGAGCGAACCGCCTTCCTTGCCGGAGCCGGGGTCCTTGGAGAGCTCGGCGGCGACCTTGGCGAAGTCCTCGCCCTTCTTCAGGCGCTCGGCGACGGCCTTGGCCTGGGCCTCGTCCTCGACGAGGATGTGGCGGGCATTGACCTCTTCTTCCGGAGCCATCGCCTTGGTGGTCTCGTCATAGAGCTTCCTGGCCGCTTCCGGCGTCGCGGCCTTCTTGCCCTCTGCGGTCAGATACTGGTCAAGCAGCACCTTCTCGCGGAAATAGGCGAGGCGGGCGGCGAAGTCGGGGCCATCGGCCGTCTTGGCGGCGATCGCCGCCTTCGCGCCGAGCTTGAGATCGACCAGATAGTTGATGACCTCGTCGCGCTTGCGCTCGTCGGGGAGCTGCGCCAGGCGCTCGCCCAGATCCTCGGTCGCCAGGCCGATCTCGCGCTCGGTGATGGCGATGCCGTCCACCCTGGCGACGATCTTGTCCGCCTGCGCGAAGACCGGCGTCGCGACGAGCACGAAGCCGAGCGAAACCATGCCGAGACGAGACAACTTCATGGGACATGCCTTCTTGCAGGACAGAGCGAACCGAGTGTTTGCGGGTGCACTGCCAGTTGAACGCGGCAAAGGCAAGGCACGAAAACCCCTCGGGCGCCGCTTCACGAAGCTTTGCTGACGCGCAGCCGCCCCCGCAGGAGCCCGGACTTGGAAGATCGCGCCACCGACCCTACATCCCGGCGGTCCGCGCGGGTTCGTACCGCGCTGCGCGCCAGAGGCGTGCGGCGCTGCAAGGCAATGCTGGACCCCGCCTTCGCGCGCGTCTAAACACGCCGTCGCATTGAGAATTCCGGATCCGGCTGGACGCGGCGCAAGGGCAGCGCGGCGCCGGACCTACACCACCGAAAGGCCCAACATGCTTGGCGCGCTCGCAAAGAAACTCTTCGGCTCGTCGAACGACCGGCGCGTCAAGGGCTACGGTTCCCGCGTGGCCGCGATCAACGCGTTGGAAAAGGAGGTCTCGGCGCTGAGCGACGAGGCACTCCAGGCCCGCACCGCCGCTTTCCGCGAGCAGCTCGCCAAGGGTGCCAAGCTCGACGACCTGCTGGTTCCGGCCTTCGCGACCGTGCGCGAGGCGGCCAAGCGCGTGCTCGGCCAGCGGCCCTATGACGTCCAGCTCATCGGTGGCATGGTGCTCCACGAGGGCGCCATCGCCGAGATGAAGACCGGCGAGGGCAAGACCCTGGTCGCGACGCTGCCGACCTATCTCAACGCGCTCGCCGGCAACGGCGTCCATGTCGTCACGGTGAACGACTATCTCGCCCGCCGCGACGCGGAGTGGATGGCCAAGCTCTACAACTTCCTCGGCCTGAGCGTCGGCATCATCGTCCACGGGATCGAGGACGAGGAGCGCCAGCGCGCCTATGCCTGCGACATCACCTACGGCACCAACAACGAGTTCGGCTTCGACTATCTGCGCGACAACATGAAGTACGACGTCGCGCAGATGAGCCAGCGCGGCCACCACTTCGCGATCGTCGACGAGGTCGATTCGATCCTGGTCGACGAGGCCCGCACGCCGCTGATCATCTCCGGCCCGCTCGACGACAAGTCCGATCTCTATGTCTCGATCGACAAGATCCTGCCCAGTCTGGTGAAGGGCGATTACGAGATCGACGAGAAGCAGCGCGCCGTCTCGCTGACGGAAGCCGGCAACGAGCATATGGAGGAGTTGCTGCGCGAGGCGGGGCTGCTCAAGGAGGGCGACCTCTACGACGCCCAGAACGTCACGCTGGTCCACCACGTCAACCAGGCGCTGCGGGCACATTCGCTGTTCACGCGCGACAAGGACTACATCGTCCGCGGCGACGAGGTCGTCATCATCGACGAGTTCACCGGCCGCATGATGCCCGGCCGGCGCTACTCGGAAGGCCTGCACCAGGCGCTCGAGGCCAAGGAAGGCGTCACCGTCCAGCCCGAGAACGCGACGCTGGCCTCGATCACCTTCCAGAACTATTTCCGGCTCTACTCCAAGCTTGCCGGCATGACCGGCACGGCGGCGACCGAGGCCGACGAGTTCTTCCAGATCTACAAGCTCGAGGTCGTCGAGATCCCGACCAATGTCCCCGTCGCGCGCAAGGACGAGGACGACGAGGTCTACCGCACCTTCGAGGAGAAGGTCCGCGGCGTGATCCGCGAGATCAAGGCGGCGCAGGAGGCCGGCCAGCCGCTGCTCGTCGGCACCACCTCGATCGAGCGCTCCGAGCTGATCGCCGAGATGCTGGAGAAGGACGGCTTCAAGCTGATCGACTTCACCGATCCCAAGGCGCTGGAGCCGATCTACGAGGCGGCCCGCCAGGGCAAGCCCTCGCGCGCCTTCGCCGTGCTCAACGCCCGCTTCCACGAGCAGGAGGCCTATATCGTCGCCCAGGCCGGCGTGCCCGGCGCGATCACCATCGCCACCAACATGGCCGGCCGCGGCACAGACATCCAGCTCGGCGGCAATGCCGAGATGCGGATCGCCCATGATCTCACCGGCATGGAGGAGGGCCCCGAGCGCGACGCAGAAGCCGCCCGCATCCGCGCCGAGGTCGCCGATTTCAAGCAGCGCGTGCTCAAGGCTGGCGGGCTCTACATCGTCGGCACCGAACGCCATGAGAGCCGCCGCATCGACAACCAGCTGCGCGGCCGCGCCGGCCGCCAGGGCGACCCCGGCCGTTCCAAGTTCTTCCTGTCGCTGCAGGACGATCTGATGCGGATCTTCGGCTCGGACCGCATGGACGGCATGCTGACCAAGCTCGGCCTCAAGGAGGACGAGGCGATCGTCCATCCCTGGATCAACAAGGCGGTCGAGAAGGCGCAAGGAAAGGTCGAGGCGCGCAACTTCGACATCCGCAAGAACATCCTGAAATACGACGACGTCATGAACGACCAGCGCAAGGTCGTGTTCGAGCAGCGCCGCGACTTCATGCGCCAGGCCAGCGTGCGCGAGACCATCGACGACATGCGCCAGGGCGTCGCCGACGAGCTGGTGACGCGCCACATTCCCGAGGAGGCCTATCCCGAGCAGTGGGATACCGCCGCGCTCAAGGAGGGCGTGCTGCAGTTCCTCAATCTCGACCTGCCGATCGAGGAGTGGGCCAAGGAAGAGGGCATTGCCGATGCCGAGCTGCGCGAGCGCATCCGCAAGATCGCCGATGAGGACTATGCGGCCCGCATCGAGCGCAACACCGAAGAGGTGATGGTCTATGTCGAGAAGCAGGTGCTGCTGCAGACGCTCGACACGCTCTGGCGCGAGCATCTGGTCACGCTCGACCATCTGCGCCAGGTCATCGGCTGGCGCGGCTATGCCCAGCGCGACCCGCTGAATGAGTACAAGCAGGAGGCCTTCGAGCTGTTCGACGGGCTGATCGGCCGGCTGCGCGAGCAGGTCACCGGCAACCTGATGCGCATCGAGGTCCGTTTCGAGCAGCCCGAGGAGGCCGGCCCGCCGGCGCAGGACGCGCTACCCCCGCCCTTCGGCGGCTATGGCTCGGGCGGCATGCAGTTCGCCGCGGTCGAGGGCGATGCGGAGGTGATGGAGCGCAATCCCGCCGATCCCGCGAGCTGGGGCAAGGTCGGCCGCAACGAGGCCTGCCCCTGCGGCTCCGGCAAGAAGTACAAGCACTGCCACGGGCAGTATATCTGAGGCGGACGGCGCCTCTGTCGTCATTCCGGGGCGGGCCGTGTTCATGGGCTCCGGGCTCTTCGCCTCGCGAAGCCCCGGAATGACGTCGTGCCCATCCTTCGTCGCATCCGCCGGGGCTTGATGCGGCCGCCCATCGCAGCGCACAATCGCGCCAGCCAGCGAGCGGACCCATGCCCGGATCGACACAGCATCCCATCCCGAAGACCAGCGCCGGGCGCTTCTTCGAGGATTTCCATCTCGGCGACGTGATCGTCCATGCGACGCCGCGCACGGTCACGGCCGGCGACGTCTCGCTCTACACGGCGCTCTACGGCCCGCGCTTCGCCGTGCAGTCCTCGGACGCCTTCGCCCGGGCGATCGGCTACCAGACCGCGCCGGTCGACGACCTGCTCGTCTTTCACATCGTCTTCGGCAAGACGGTGCCGGACGTCTCGGTCAATGCGGTAGCCAATCTCGGCTATGCCGATGGCCGCTTCCTGAAGCCGGTCTTCCCGGGCGACACGCTCTCGACCACCTCGGAGGTGATCGGGCTGAAGCAGACCTCCGCCGGCGATGCCGGCATCGTCTATGTCCGCTCGATCGGCCGCAACCAGAGGGCTGAGATCGTTCTGAGCTATGCGCGCTGGGTGCTGGTGCGCAAGCGCTCGCCCGGCACGCCGGCCCATGCCGAGCAGGTGCCGGAGCTGCCCAGGGCGGTGCTGCCGGAGGAGCTCGGCGAGGGCTGCCCGCCCATCGATCTGGCCGCCTATGACGATGCGCTCGCCGGCAGCCGTTTCCGCTGGGGTGATTATGCGGCGGGCGAGCGCATCGACCATGTCGACGGCATGACGGTGGAAGAGGCCGAGCACCAGATCGCGACCCGCCTCTACCAGAACACCGCCAAGGTGCATTTCGATGGGCACGGCGCCCGCTCGACCCGCTTCGGCAAGCGGCTGATCTATGGCGGCCATGTCATCGGCCTGGCCCGGGCGCTCTCTTTCAACGGGCTCGGCAACGCCTTCCACATCGCCGCCCTGAATGGCGGGCGCCATGTCGCGCCGCTGTTTGCCGGCGACACCGTCTTCGCCTGGAGCGAGGTGCTGGAGGCCGCCGCCCTGCCCGGACGCGAGGATGTCGGGGCGCTGCGGCTGCGGCTGGTCGCGACCAAGAACCGCCCCTGCGCCGACCATCCGCTGAAGGCCGGCGAGGGCTATGACCCCGACGTCATCCTCGATCTCGACTACTGGGCCCTGCTGCCGCGTTGACGATTCCGTAACCGCTGACAGATTCTGTATTCTGTCACCGCGCCGTCGTCATGCCGCATTGCAGCGGCGGAGCGGTTTCGATAGACAGCCAGACACTCTAGAATGATCCCAAATGGATAGGCCCGCCATCGGGCAGTCCCCACGGAGTACGATCTTGGCCGAGATCAAACAGGCGGCGCGTCCGCTCTCGCCGCATCTGCAGATCTATCGCTGGTCCTGGACGATGGCGATGTCGATCGCCCATCGCGCCACCGGCGTCGCGCTCTATGCCGGCACGGTGCTGATCGCGGCCTGGCTCGTCGCCGCCGCCTCGGGCCCCGCCGCCTTCGACACGGCGCAGGCGATCGCGGGCTCCTGGTTCGGCCGCCTCGTCCTGTTCGGCTATTCCTTCGTGCTGCTGCATCACATGGCCGGCGGCGTGCGCCATTTCATCTGGGACACCGGTCGCGGCTACGACCCGCAGACCCGGATGAACCTGGCGAAGTACAGCGTGGTGGTCTCGGGCGGGCTGACCCTGCTCGTCTGGATCGTCGCCCTGGCCGTCCGCTGAGGAGAGAGACGATGCAATCCAACTCCTCGCTGCGCACCCCGCTCTCGCGCGTCCGCGGCCTCGGCTCGGCCAAGTCCGGCACCGGGCATTTCTGGCTGCAGCGCATGACGGCGGTCTCGAACCTCGTCCTGACGCTGATCTTCCTCGGCATCGCGATTTCGCTCGTCGGAAAGCCCTATCCGGCCGCGCTCGCCATTCTGTCGCACCCGCTGGTGGCGATCCTGATGCTGCTCTTTGTCGTATCGGGCTGCGTGCATATGCGGATCGGCATGCAGGTCATCATCGAGGACTACATCCACGGTGAAGGCGCCAAGATCGCGGCTGTGATGGCCAATACCTTCTTCGCGATCGCGATCGGCGCCGCCTGCGCCTATGCGGTGCTGAAGCTGTCCTTTGGAGGCTGATCCGATGGCGATCACCAAGTCCCGACAGGCCCCGGCCTATACCGGCCAGGCCTATCCGATCACCGACCACACCTTCGACGTCGTCGTGGTGGGCGCCGGCGGCGCGGGCTTACGCGCCACCGTCGGCTGCTCGCAGGCCGGGCTGCGCACCGCCTGCATCTCGAAGGTGTTCCCGACCCGCTCGCACACGGTCGCGGCCCAGGGCGGCGTCGCCGCCTCGCTCGGCAATATGGGCAAGGACACCTGGCAGTGGCACATGTACGACACCGTCAAGGGGTCGGACTGGCTCGGCGACCAGGACGCGATCGAGTATCTCGTCCGCAACGCGCCGGCCGCCGTCTATGAGCTCGAGCATTGGGGCGTGCCCTTCTCGCGCACCGAGGACGGCAAGATCTACCAGCGTCCCTTCGGCGGCATGACCACCGAATATGGCGAGGGCCCGCCGGCCCAGCGCACCTGCGCCGCCGCCGACCGCACCGGCCACGCCATGCTGCACACGCTCTATGGCCAGGCGCTGCGCTACAACACAGAGTTCTTCATCGAGTATTTCGCCATCGTCCTCATCATGGATGAGGTTGGGCATTGCCGCGGCGTCGTCGCGCTGA
>NZ_JAUXYO010000054.1 GCF_030694325.1 Allobosea sp.
CTCGACGCCGCCGAGCGAGGTCGCGCGCTTGTACAGTTCGACATGCGCGGCTGCCTTCACCGCCGCCGCCTCGCCGCCGACCACCTGCACCGAGAGCATGTAGCCGAAGCCGCCTTCCATCTGGCGCGCGGCGATGTCGTGGCCGGGATGCTGCGGCAGGCCGGGATAGAGCACGCGCGCCACCAGCGGATGCGCCGAGAGGCGCTGCGCCAGCGCCATGGCCGAGGCGCTCTGGCGCTCCTGCCGGACATGCAGCGTGCGCATGCCGCGCATCAGCAGATAGGCCTCGAACGGCCCGAGGATGCCGCCCTGGCCCTTGCGGACGGTCTTGACGCGGTTCCAGAACTCATCGTCCTCGCGGGCGCAGAGCGCGCCGGCGACCACGTCGGAATGGCCGTTCAGCACCTTGGTCGCGGCATGCATGACGATGTCTGCGCCGAGCTGCAAGGGCTGCGTATGCACCGGCGAGGCGCAGGTCGAATCGACCGCGAGCTTGGCGCCGGCCTTGTGGGCGATCTCGGCGGCGGCCGCGATGTCGGTAATCGTCCAGAGCGGGTTGGAGGGCGTCTCGGCCCAGACCAGCTTGGTCTTGCCGGGCTTTACGGCGGCCGCCAGCGCGGCGAGATCGTCGGTCTCGACGAAGTCGATGACGAGGCCCCAGCGGGTCGCTTCCGTCAGCAGCCAGGAGCGCAGCGCCCAGTACATCACCTTGGAGGCGACGACATGGTCGCCCGGCGAGAGCGCCTGAAAGACGGCGGTCGCCGCCGCCATGCCGGAGCCGAAGAGCAGCGCGCCGGCGTTGGCCTGCTCGAGCATGGCGAGCACGCTCTCGGCCTCGCGGGTCGTCTCGTTGTCCGGTCGGCCATAGATGAAGCCGCCGGAATAACCGTTGTCCTCGTCGCGAATATAGGTCGTCGAGACATGGATCGGCGGCACCACCCCCTTGGTCAGCGGGTCGATCTTGCCCATGGCCTGCGCGGCGAGGGAGCGGGGGTGAAGCGGGCGCTTTGGCATGACGATCCGTGAAAGTTCCAGGAGGGACTAAAAGGGCATCTGGCGCAGGCAACGGCTTCGATGCAAGAGCCGCGACCTTGCCATGGGCGCAGGACGCCTCCATGTCACGATCATGAGCACGCCGCCATCCCTCGCGCCCGCACGCCCCCGCCCGTTCTGGATCGACGCGCTGATCGCGATCGGGCCCGTCGTCGCCGTCTCGCTGCTCGGCAACGCCGTCACCATCCCACAGGTGACGACCTGGTACCCGACCATAGCCAAACCGCCCTTCAACCCGCCCAACTGGGTGTTCGGCCCGGTCTGGACGACGCTGTTCGCGCTGATGGCCTATGGGGTCTATCGCATCCTGCGCACACCCCCAGGCACGCCCGGCAAGCCGCAGGCGCTCATCGCCTATCACGTCCAGCTCGCGCTCAATCTCGCCTGGTCCTGCGTCTTCTTCGGGCTCAACAGCCCGCTCGGCGGCCTGCTGGTGATCCTGCCCTTCCTGGCGATGATCCTCGTCACGATCGCGCTGTTTGGGCGCGTCGATCGTCTCGCTGCGAATCTGCAGTGGCCCTATGTCGCCTGGGTTTCCTTCGCGACGCTGCTGAACGTCTCGATCTGGTGGCTGAACCGCTAGCAGCGCTTCAGCCGATCGAGCGCTCGATCACGTTCAGCACGGCGGCGCGCAACTCGGCGATGGTGAAGGGCTTGGTCATCACCTCTGAGACGATCGCGTCCAGGCTGCGGGCCCGCTCGCGCTGCTCGGCATAGCCCGTCATCAGCATGATCGGCAGGTCCGGAAAGGCCTGCTTGGCGGCCAGCGCCAGCGCGATCCCGTCCATCAGCGGCATGCGGATGTCGGTCAGCAGCAGGTCGAAATGCCCGCCCTCGGCCATCAGCGTGTCGAGCGCCTCGGCCCCGTCGGCGGCCGTCATGCAGAAATGCCCGTCCAGGGTCAGGCCGCGGGCCACCAGCGTCCGCAGCGGCTCCTCGTCATCGACCACCAGAATGCGCGACATGGCTCAGATCCCCGGCAGACCGGCCTGGTCGGCGGTCTCGATGACGCCGACGAACGGCAACTGCCGGTAGGAATGAGCAACATCCATTCCATAGCCGACGACGAAATAGTCGGGGCATTCGAAGCCGACATGGTCCGCGACGATGTTGACCGCGCGTTTGCCCGGCTTCTCCAGCAGCACGACGGAGGAGACCTTCGCGGCGCCACGCGCCGCCAGGAGATCCTTGGCGAAGGCGAGCGTGCGTCCCGATTCCAGGATGTCGTCGACGAGCAGGACCTCGCGACCGCGCACGTCGCTCTGCACATCCCTGAGAATCTCGACCTGGCCGGAGGAGACGGTGGCGGCGCGATAGCTCGACAGATGCACGAACTCGACCTGCGGCGCCATGCCGACGCGGTGCATCGCGCGGATCAGATCGGCGACGAACATGAAGCTGCCCTTCAGCACCGCGACGACCAGCAGGTCGGCCGGCGCCGTCGCGGCGATGGCCTTCGCCATCTCCTCATTGCGGCGGGCGATCGTCGCCTCGTCGTAAAGCACCCTGATGCGCCGTGGCTCCGACATGGTCTCGTCATCCTCTCGCATCGCGCCGGCACACCGCGCGGCAGGCTCCGGCGGACGCGTTTCATGGGGTCTGTCGTCTGAGGTTTAGAGCGGCCGGCGCTGGCTGAACAGGCCCCGTGCGGAAAGCCCGTCCGGGGCTCAGCGGCGGGCCGTGCCCGGCTCGGCTGAGGCGGAGGAGGCGAAGCGCACGAGGACGGATTGCCCCTCCGCCGGCGGCGCCGCCAGCCGCGCCCGGAATCGGATCAGCTCGGCCGGCTCGATGTCCTGGCGCGGCGGATCGGTCTTCCAGGTGTAGAGCGTCTGCCCGGCGGCGTCCTTGACCGCGACCTCGATCGGCGGAACGCGGGTCTGGCTGCTCGTGATGTTGGTGACGTCGCCCTCGACGACGAGGAATCGGCCCGTCGCATCCTCGACCAGGCCGCTCTCGACGGCGCCGAGCTTCAGCCCGTGAACATTGATGGGATAGCCGAGCATCTCGAACACGTCCGCCAGCTGCGGCGCGACCCGCGAGGCGAGCGTGCGCTGCCAGACCAATCCGCCCAGCAGGACGAGGCCGACGACCGCCAGCGACGTGGCCAGGACGGTGGCGCGGAACGGCTTCTGACGCGCTTTGGCGGAGGTTTTGCGGGAAGGCCTCGTGCCGCTGCGCTTGCGCGGCGCGGGCTCGGCAGAGGGCTCCCCGCCTTCGCCCTGGGCAGCCTGGATCGATGCCTGCGCCGAGATCTCGGCTGCGATCGCCGCGGCCCGCTCGAGTTCCTCGTTGAGCAGCGCCTGCATTTCCTCGGCGCTGGGCACCTCCGGAAGCTCCGGCTCGGGCGCGACATGCCAGAGCGTCTGGCAGCTGGCGCAACGCACCTTGCGGCCGTCCGGGCCGAGCTTGGCGCCGTCGAGTTCATAGCGGCTGGCGCAGGAGGGGCAGACGATCAGCATGGTGGCGGCCGGCGGTTCCCTGCGGTTGCAGACCGCGCCCGTCTTCGCGGGGCGCCATCCCATTGGCGGCGGCCATGGTTAACGTCGCGTGAAGAACTCTTCGCCATGGTCGATTCGCGACGGCCTTCGGCCCCATGCCGCAAGAGGTGTAGGATCGGCTGCAGAGATTCGCGGCCTGGCGCAAGGACATCGGGATTGGTTCGCTTCGAGAATGTCGGTCTGCGATACGGCATGGGCCCGGAGGTGCTGAAGGACATTACCTTCAGCATCGAACCGCGCTCGTTCCAGTATCTCACCGGCCCTTCGGGCGCCGGCAAGACGACGCTGATGCGCCTGGTGCTGATGGCGCTGCAGCCGACGCGTGGCCTGGTCAACCTGTTCGGGCAGGACGTCTCGCGGCTCGATGCCGCGACGCTGACGGCCTTCCGGCGCCGCATGGGCGTGGTCTTCCAGGATTTTCGCCTGCTCGACCATCTCACCCTCTACGAGAATGTCGCGCTGCCGCTGCGCGTGCTCGGCAAGGACGAAGCGAGCTACCGCGCCGAGGTCGTCGAGCTGCTGCGCTGGGTGGGATTGGGCGAGCGCATGCACGCCGTTCCTCCGGTGCTGTCGGGTGGCGAGAAGCAGCGCGCGGCGATCGCGCGCGCCCTGATCGGCCGCCCGGAACTGGTGCTGGCCGACGAGCCGACCGGCAATGTCGATCCCGCGCTCGGGCGGCGGCTGCTGCGCCTGTTCATGGAATTGCAGTCGCTCGGCACCGCCGTCGTGATCGCGACCCATGATCTCGGCCTGATGGAGCTCTACGACGCACCGCGCCTCGTGCTCGCCGACGGACATCTGCACGTCGATGCCTGACGCCGCCGCCCATGAGCTCGAACGCCACGAGCGACCGCTGCCGAGCAATCTGCGGCGCGACCAGCCGCTGGTGCCGATCGACAACGTCGCCGGACGGGCGCTGATGGCGGTGATCGCGATCCTGACCTTCCTCGCGGCGCTGAGCGCCGGAGCCGCCGTGCTCGCCGCGCGCGCCTCCGAGCAGTGGCGCGGCGCCGTCGCCAACGAGATGACGCTGCAGATCCGCCCCGATTCACGGCGCGACATCGAGGCCGACATCGCCCGCGCCGCGACGATGGCGCGCGCCGTCCCGGGAATCGCCTCGGTGCAGCCGGTGCCCCGCAGCGAATCGGACAAGCTGCTGGAGCCCTGGCTGGGAACCGGGCTGGATCTGGTCGAGCTGCCGGTGCCGCGGCTGATCGTGCTGAAGCTAAACCCCGGAACCGGCCCGGATCTTGCTGCCTTCCGCGAGGCGCTGCGGCGCGAGGTTCCCAGCGCGATCCTCGACGACCACCGTCTCTGGATCCGCAGGCTCTCGACGATGGCGAGCACGATCATTCTCTCGGGCGCGGCCGTCGTCCTCCTCGTCCTGGCCGCAGCCGCCCTGGCGGTGGCCTTCGCCACCCGCGGCGCCATGGCGGGCAGCCGGGACAGCGTCGAGGTGCTCCATCTGGTCGGCGCCGACGACGATTTCATCGCGCGCGAGTTCCAGAGCCGCTTCGTCCGTCTCGGCCTGCGCGGTGGCACCATCGGGGGCATCGCGGCCATTCTCGTCATCGCCCTGCTCGGACTTCTCTCGTCGCGCCTCGGTGCCGCGCCCGAGGCCGAGCAGTTGCAGGCGATGTTCGGCGCCTTCGAAATCGGCTGGGCCGGCTATGGCGCGGTCGTCCTCGTCGCGATGGTCGTCGCCGCGATTTCCGGCCTCGTCTCGCGCATCACCGTCCGGCACCATCTGCGCGCCCTCGCGGGAGGCGCGCCATGAGGATCGACCGGCCATGGCGGGACTCCGGCCGGGACAGGAGAGGCCCTGCCGCGCTAATGCCCGATTGCCGCGATAGGCTGGCCACAGGATGGCGATGATCGGTCTCAGGCAGGACCCGCAGGCCCGTGCAGCGGGCTCGCTCGCGCCCCGTTCCGCTGGGAGGGGGGTCAGGCTCCGGCGCGTGATCGTCCTGGGGGCGTTGGCGCTCTCGCTCGCCTGCGGGCTGGCGCTGCTCTTCGGCTATATCCGCTTTGCCTCCGCCATCGTCTCGCGCGAGCCCATGGCGGTGCCGCGCACCGACGCGATCGTCGTGGTCACGGGCGGCTCGCAGCGCGTGGGCGATGCCATCGGCCTGCTCGGCGCCGAGCGCGGGGCGCGCCTGCTGATCAGCGGGGTCAACGAGAAAACCGGCCGCGAGGAACTCGCCAAGCTCAACCCCTCGGCCCGCGAGTTGCTCTCCTGCTGCGTCGATCTCGACTATCGCGCCCGCAACACCATCGGCAACGCGATCGAGGCGCGCCGCTGGGTACGCAATCACGGCTTCCGCTCGTTGCTGGTGGTCACCTCGAACTACCACATGCCCCGGACCATCGCCGAGTTCTCCCATGCCATGCCGGGGCTCAGGCTGGTGCCGCACCCGGTCGTCACCGACCAGATCGACACCGCCG
Organism: Allobosea sp.; assembly: GCF_030694325.1. Lineage (GTDB taxonomy): Bacteria > Pseudomonadota > Alphaproteobacteria > Rhizobiales > Beijerinckiaceae > Allobosea. The sequence continues at coordinate 5,997 of NZ_JAUXYO010000054.1, forward strand.
GCTGGTGGCATCGCTGGAGCGCGATCCGCGTTCTCCTGCCCGAATATGCGAAATACCTGGCGGCACGCCTGCGCAGCATCGTGGAGACCGATCCGGAAACCTCGCGCCTGTCGGTGATCGTCGGCGGCCGCAAACCCGTCTCGTCCAAGCCCGCGGAACTGATGGGGCCCGAGCAGGAAAGACGCAGCCAGCTGAAAAACGGCCATCACGACGGCTGAAGCCGGCTGCCGCGCTTGACGGCGGCGGGGCCGCGGGGTCATTGCGCGCCATGCTCGTCCTGCGCTCGCTCCTCTTCAACGTCCTCTTCTATCTGAACCTCGCCCTGTGGCTGGTCTTCGCCGCCACGCCGGCCCTGCTGCTGCCGAAAAAGGCGTTGCTCGCCGTCGCCGTGGCCTGGGCTCACAGCGCGCTCTGGCTGATGAAGGTCGTCGCCGGCACCGGTTACGAGATCGTCGGGCGCGAGAACATTCCCCCCGGCGGCATGATCGTCGCCGCCAAGCACCAGTCCTTCCTCGAGACCTTCGCCCTCGTCACCGTCTTCCGCGACCCGGTCTTCATCCTGAAGCGCGAGTTGACCTGGATCCCGTTCTTCGGCTGGTGCCTGATCAAGCTCAGGATGATCCCCGTCGATCGGGGCGGCAAGGCCCGCGCGCTCGCCCAGGTGACGCGGCGCGCCAAGACCGAGCTGCGCGAGAACGGGCGCCAGCTGCTGATCTTCCCGGAGGGGACGCGGCGCGCTCCCGGCGCCCCCCCGGCCTACAAGTTCGGCGTGGCCCATATCTATGGCGAGCTCGGGCTGCCCTGCGTGCCCGTCGCACTCAATTCGGGGCTCTATTGGCCGCGGCGGAAGTTCCTGCGCCGGCCGGGTACGATCCGCATCGAAATCCTGCCGCCGATCGCGGCCGGCCTCGACAAGGCCGCCTTCCACGCCCTGCTGCAGGAGCGGATCGAGACGGCCAGCGACCGGCTGCTTGCCCTCGGACGGGCGGAACTCGCCGCGCGCGGGCTCGATCCGCTGGCGACGACTGCTGACATTCCGCGGCAGCAGAGCTGATCCCCGCCCGCTGCGCCGCTTGACTTACACCCCGGCCGTTCTCATTTTGTCTACAGAACAAAGGAGGAACGACATGGCTGCCCTCGCCCACCATCCGCAGACTCAGCGCCAGTACCGCCCTCTCCCCGGCAGCCAGCGCCAGCGCGATCTCTTTCGCATCGACTTGATGTCGGAGGCCCGGCCCGAAATCGTCCGGGAGCTGCCGATGCGCAGCACGGCCGCCCTCGGCGAGCGCCGCTTTACCGCCTGGCGCGGCCGCTCCGGCCGGCGCTATGTCGCCTCCGTCTTCACGGTCGCGGACGAGCACGCGCTCGGCTTTACCGATGCCGTGCTGCTGGCTGTCTCGCCCGACCGGCGCATCCTGGCGGCGCGCGAGAGCGGCCCCTTCGGCATCGAGGCGGCGCTGACGCGCTGGCGCGATGCCGTCGCGCTGGCCGGGGCGAGCGAGATCCATGTCCATCTGCTCGCCGAGGACGGGATCAGCCGCCGCGCCGCCCTGCTCGACCTGATGCCGGAGATCTAGCCGAAACCACCATCGTCATTCTGGGCGACCGAAGGTCGGCCGGGATCCATCATCGGGCAGACGCGGCGCCCCATGATGGATCCCGGCCTGCGCGGCTTCGCCGCTTGTCCAGGATGACGGGGAGATTTCGGCAGATAACCGCCCCGATCTACAGCTTCGGCCGCGGCGCCGCGCCGGGAGCCAGTGCCTGGGCGAGCCCGGCGAGGATGGGATCGAAGATGCCCATCTTGCGCAGATGCTCGTCGGTGAGGAGCACATAGTCGGGGTTCTCGCCCGAGCTGCCGCGACCATGGCGGACCAGTTCCAGTTGCTGCTCGCGCGGCAGGCGCCCCGCATATTGCAGATGCTTGCGATCGGCGATGTAGACCAGCGCCATCACGCTGCGCCCGTCGACCAGCCGCACCGGCAGCCGCCGCTCGAGATAGACCGCGGTCGCCTGCTCGCGGGCCCGGAGATAATCCACCGTCTCTTGCGCCCGCGCGGCCGCGACGCGAAAGGCGAGCCCCCGGCAGATGCCGCCGCGGTCGAGTCCGAGCACCAGCCCCGGGCGATCGGGCGTGCCGCGATGCACATGCGAGAAGATGCAGAGCGAGCGGTGATAGCCGTGCAGCCGCGCCGGAACGCTCTCCTCGAAGGCGAAGCCGGGGCGCCAGATCAGCGAGCCATAGCCGAAAACCCAGAGCTCCGTCTCTCCCAGCGGCGCCGTCATGCCCGTCCCACCCTTCTCGCCATCCCACAATTTGGCCGCGGCGGCCTGCTTCAAAGCCTCACCGGCGAGCGATGCCGGCTGGCCTCCGTCCACGGCCGGAGCTAACAATCCCGCCGCATCCGCGCAATGGACCGTTCCCGCATGACAGCCCCCGTTTCCAGCCGCAGCAGCCGAACCTGGCTCTACGCCCCCTTCGGGCTGCTTCTCATCCTTGCGCTGGGCTGGACCACGTTCTGGTTCGTCGTCCGCGGCCGCGTCATCGACGCCGTCGACGCCGCGCTCGCCCGGGAGGCCGGGCTTGGCCGGAGCTGGAACTGCACGGACCGCTCGGTCAGCGGCTTTCCCTTCCGCGTCGAGCTGCGTTGCGGCGCCCTTGCGCTGGCCTCGGCCCGCTGGGGGGAAGAGGTCCGCGTCCAGACCGGTCCGGCCGTGGCCGTCGGGCAGATCTACTCGCCCAATCTCGTGATCGCGCAGATCACGGGCCCGCTGCAGGCCAGCCTGCCAGAGGGCCGCAAGCTCGACGTCGGCTGGACGCGACTGGAGGCCAGCCTGAGCCATGCGGCCGGCCGACCCGAGCGGGTCTCGCTCGTCGTCGCCGCTCCCGACGCACGCCTGAGTGCGCCGGGTCTCGCCACCGAAACCTGGAAGGCCACGAGCCTGGAGGCGCATCTGCGCCGCAATCCCTCGCGACCCGCCGCGGACCAGGCCGTCGATCTCGCCATCGCGGTCAAGGGCTCGGTTCTGCCGGCGCTCGACGCGGTGCTAGGCACGACGGAAGCCGGCGATGTCGACATCCAGGCGACGCTGACCCAATCCGAGGCCTTCCGGATCGGGCTCAATCCCGACGCGCTGGAGGCCTGGCGCGGCGCCGGCGGCCAGATCGAGGTGACGAAGCTCGTTTCGGTCAAGGGTCCCGCTCGGATCGAGGCGACCGGCCAGTTCCTGATCGACCAGACGCATCGCCCGGCCGGCCAGCTCCAGGCCTCGCTGGCCGGTATCCGCCAGATCGCCGGCATTCCCGTCGGTGGACTGGCAGCCGGCCTCGGTGGCCTGCTCGGGGGGCGCCTCAGCGCCCAGTTGCCCGGAGCGGCGCCCGGCCTCACCGCCCTGCCGCCTATCGTGCTGCGCGAGGGCCGCATCTATCTCGGTCCGATCCGCCTGCCCCTGCAGCCGCTGCCGGCGCTCTACTGAAACGACGCGGCAACGGCGCGGTCATCCCGGACAAGCGGCGAAGCCGCGCCGGGATCCGCGCCTGAACCCAATCCGGAAAGGCTCCGGATTGGATCCCGGGTCTGCGCTTCGCTGCGCCCGGGATGACGGCGCGCTTCTTGATCGACATCCTGCACACTGGGCCACAAAAAAGGGGCGCGGAAGACCGCGCCCCTGAAAACGTCGCTGCTGTAAGGACCGCTCAGGCGGCCGGCAGCGCCGCACGCGGCGCCTCGATCCGCACCAGCGCCTTCTTGACCGCGTCCTGCACCTTCTCGAAGGCCCGCACCTCGATCTGGCGGACCCGCTCGCGCGAGACGCCGAACTCCTCGGAGAGCTGCTCCAGCGTGATCGGGTCGTCGGCCAGCCGGCGCGCCTCGAAGATGCGACGCTCCCGCGGGTTCAGCACGTCGAGCGCCTCGCGCAGCGCCGAATGCCGGTTGTCGGCCTCCTCGGCGTCGACGAGGCGACGCTCCTGGCTCTCGCTGTCGTCGACCAGCCAGTCCTGCCACTCGCCGTCGCCATCCTCCCGCAGCGGCGTGTTCAGCGACGCGTCGCCGCCGAGCCGGCGGTTCATGTCGATCACGTCCTGCTCGTTGACGCCGAGCTTGGTCGCGATGCTCTTGACCTGCTCGGGGCGCAGATCGCCCTCGCCCAGCGCCGAGATCTTGCTCTTGGCCTTGCGCAGGTTGAAGAACAGCTTCTTCTGGTTGGCCGTGGTGCCCATCTTCACGAGCGACCAGGAGCGCAGGATGTACTCTTGAATCGAGGCCTTGATCCACCACATCGCATAGGTAGCCAGGCGGAAGCCCTTGTCGGGCTCGAAGCGCTTCACCGCCTGCATCAGGCCGACATTGCCCTCGGAGACGACCTCGCCGATCGGCAGGCCGTAGCCGCGATAGCCCATGGCGATCTTGGCCACGAGACGCAGATGCGAGGTCACGAGCTGGTGCGCCGCGTCGCGGTCGCCATGCTCGCGCCAGCGCTTGGCCAGCATGAATTCCTGATTCGGTTCCAGCATCGGGAACTTCCGAATCTCGTCGAGATAGCGTGAGAGCCCGCCCTCGGCGGACAGGACGGGAAGCGAGGCACTCGCCATGCGCATTCTCCTTCTCGGGCCCCCGCTGTGCGGCAGGCCCACCGCGCGATCAACCTTCGCGCAGGTTCGGATGTCGTGAACAGACCCAACGTCTCAACCTTACGCAGGTTCGATCGGGCCGGTTCACTTGCGGCGCCCCCTTGGCCATCCGCATCCGATGGTCAGTATATGCCAAGACAGCTTGGCGGAAAGTGGGCAAACGGGCCAGATCCCCTCACAGAGCCGCGAGCGTATCTTGCAGCTGCGCAAACTCGGGGGGCGGCTCGGACTCGAACAGGAGTTCCTCTCCGCTCGCCGGATGCTCGAAGCCGAGCACGGCCGCATGCAGGGCCTGGCGTCCGAGAGCGGTCAGCGCGTCACGCGCCGCCTCGGGCAGGCGCACGGCCTTGGTCGCGAAACCCGAGCCGTAGAGCGCGTCGCCCAGCAGGGGGTGGCCGAGATGGCTCATATGGACGCGGATCTGGTGGGTCCGGCCCGTCTCCAGCCGGCATTCGACCAGGCTGGCCAGCGCCTCGGTCTCCTCGCCGGCCTTGAGCAGCGGCGGGTAACGCTCGATCACGGTGTAGTGCGTGATCGCCTCGCGCCCGCGCTCCTCGCCGACGACCATCATCTTCTCGCGGTTCTTGTTGGAGCGCTCGATCTGCGTCTGGATCGTCCCATGCGGCCGCCGCGGCGCACCCCAGACGATCGCCAGATAGGCCCGCTGCAGCGGCCCCGTGCGGCCGTGATCGGCGAATTGCTTGGCGAGCTTCTGATGCGCGCGGTCGTGCTTGGCGACGACCAGCAGCCCGCTCGTATCCTTGTCCAGCCGGTGAACGATACCGGGCCGCCGCACCCCGCCGATGCCCGAGAGGCTCTCGCCGCAATGGGCGATCAGCGCGTTGACCAGCGTGCCGTCCTCATGCCCGCCCGCCGGATGCACCACCAGCCCGGCCGGCTTGTCGATGACGATCAGGTGTTCGTCCTCGAAGACCACCTGCAGCGGAATGTCCTGCCCCACCGGATCGGGCGGCCGCGCCGCCGGCATCACCAGCGCGATCACGTCGCCCTCGGAGACCTTGCGCTTGCCGTCACCGGCAACGACGCCGTTGAGCGTGACGCCGCCCTCCTTGATGACCTGCTGCAGGCGCGCCCGCGAGATCTCGCCGGCGAGCATGGCCAGCGCCTTGTCGAGGCGCTCGCCCGCCTGCTCGGGGCCGACATGAAGGGTGGAGCCGGCGCCTGCGGCCCCGGTGTCGTGCGTCGCGTCTGAAGTCATGCCGGACGCTATAGGCCGGGCGGCGCGGCGCCGCACGCCTTTTCGCGCGTCGGGGCGATCAGCCGTACAGGCGGAACTTGCCCTTCTTGTCCTGCGCCGGCGACGCCTCGTCGGGCCCCGGATCATCCGGCGCATGGGCGACCGGGAAGATCACCGGCTTCAGCCGCGCATCGGCGGGAGAGGTCGCAGCCGGCGCCTCGGCCGGGCCCGCGGCTTTCGCTTCGGTCTTCTCCGGGAGGGCCTCGACCTTCGGCGCGGGCTCGACTGCGGGGGCAGGCGCGGGCACGGGCGCAGGCTCCGGTTCGGAAACCGAGGCCGCCTTCGGCACCTCCACTGGCGCCTCCTTGACCGGCGCGGGCACGACGGGCGGCGGCGGGGGCGCGGCTGGCGGCGGCGGTGACGGCGGGGCGACCGCTACGGGCTCCGCTTCGACCGCCTCGGCCTTCGCCTCGATCAGCGGCGTCGAATGGTCGAGATCGCCGAGGACATCGTCGAGCGCCGGCGCCTGGCTGCCCAGCGTCGCCGGCGGCACGGTCCAGACGAAGGCGTCGAGCCGGCCCGAGATCGGCGAGACCGGCATCCAGTGGTCGGAGATCAGACCGTCGGCGACCCAGGCGGCATCCCGCGGCGCACGCGTCGCCCGCGCCAGCCATTCGCGCACACGCCCGGCAGCGCCGTGCTCGGCTTCCTCGAGCTCGGCCATCAGCAGGCAGGCCCGCACCGAGGCGCCGCCCGCCAGCAGCGGCTTCAGCGTGCTGCGGGCCTTGGCGAAGTCGCGGGCATGGATGGCGGCGCCCGCCAGCGCCAGGACACCCTCGGGATCGGCCGGACGCAGCTTCGCCAGCGTCGAGGCGCGGGCCAGCCGGTCCTGCGCGCTGTCGCCGGGGCGGACATCGAGATAGGCGGCGGCGATGTCGGGATGCGAGACCTCCTTCCAGGCGGCCTCCAGCAGCTTGACCGCCTTGCGGACGTCGCCGCGCTCGGCGAGCATCCGCCCGGCGAGCGCCGCGGCAGGCGTCAGCCCCGGCGCGAGTTTCACCGCTTCGAGAGCGGCGGCGAGGGCCTTCTCGGGCGCGTTGCCGCGAGCTTCCAGCGCCTCGGCGGCGAGCAGGACCGCCCTCTGGCGCTTGGCGTCCGCCTTGTCGGCGAGGCGCAGCGCGGCCCGGCGCTCGACGGCGGTGCGCGCCGCCTGCCAGTCGCCGGCATGGGTGTGGAAATCGAGCAGGGCATCGTTGGCCCAGGCCAGCGAAGGCGAGCGCCGGACGGCATCGTCGGCGAAGGCGCGCGCCGCCGCCATGTCGCCGCGGCGCTTGGCCTCGACGAAGAGGCCGCGCAGGCCGAGCACCCGCGTCTCCGGCTTGTCGAGCATGGCCTTGAAGGCCGCCTCGG
>NZ_JAUXYO010000055.1 GCF_030694325.1 Allobosea sp.
GCGAGGCGCTGGTCGCCGCCGGCGGCCATGCGGCGGAGAGCGCCGCGGCTGCGGCCGCGGGCGCCGAGGCGATGGTCCTGATGGTCGTCAATGCGGCCCAAGCCCGTGCCGTGCTGTTCGAGGCCGGGGGGCTGGCGGCGCTGGCGCCCGGCGCGGTGGTGATCCTGATGGCGACCTGCCCGCCGGGCGAGGTCGAGGCGATCGCGGCGCAGGTTACCGCCAGCGGCCGGCGCTTCGTCGATGCGCCGGTGTCGGGCGGCGTGGTCGGCGCCCGCGCCGCGACGCTCTCGATCATGGTCGGGGCGCCCGACGGGACCATGGCGCTGGCGCGCCCGATCCTGGATGCGATGGGCGACAAGGTCTTCCATGTCGGCCAGGCGCCGGGGCAGGGCGCGACGGTCAAGACGGTCAACCAGCTGCTCTGCGGCGTGCATATCGCGGTAGCGGCGGAGGCGCTCTCGCTCGCCGAGAAGGCGGGGATCGACGGCCGCGTGCTCTTCGAGATCATGGGCGGCTCGGCCGCCTCCTCCTGGATGCTGAAGGATCGCGGGCCGCGGATGCACGAGTCGGAGCCGGCGGTGACCAGCGCCGTCGACATCTTCGTCAAGGATCTGTCGATCGTGCTCGATGCCGGCCGGGCGGCGCGCACGGCGCTGCCGCTGGCTGCCGCCGCTCACCAGATGTTCCTGGCGGCGTCGGGGCTGGGCCATGGCGGCCGCGACGATTCGCAGGTGGTGCGTGCCTATCGCGCGCTCAATGCCAAGCCCGCCAACGATGCATGAGCCGTCTGCCCCGGGCTTATCCACGGACCGGGGCGGTCGTGCCGCGGACGACGAGGGCAGGCGTCAGCAAGAGCCGGCGCGGCGCCGCGGCGGGATCGGCGATGCGGCTGATCAGGAACTCAGCCGAAGTGCGCCCCATCTCGTCCTGGAAATTGCGGATCGTCGTCAGGGCCGGGTACCATTGCGCCGCCTCCTGCACGTCGTCGCAGCCGATGATCGAGAAGTCGGGGCCGGCCTCGCGGCCGCGGTGGCGCAGCCCCAGCATGGCCCCGAAGGCGGCGAGATCGTTCATGCAGACGGCTGCCGTCGGCGGATCCTGCGCATCGAGAACCGCCTGGATGCCCTTGGAGCCGTTCTCGCGCGTGCCATGCCCGGGATAGACCAGCGCCGGGTCGACCGGGATGCCGTTGCGCGCGAGGACCTCGCAATAGCCGCGGTAGCGGTTGGCGCCCGTCGAGATCTTCTGGCTCTGGCAGATGAAGGCGATGCGCCGGTGGCCGAGGCCGATGAGATGTTCCATCGCCAGGATGGTGCCGTGGCGGTCGTCGGAGCCGACGAAGTCGAGATCAGGCGTGATCTCCCGCGAGAGCTGGACGATCGGAACACCGGCCGCGATCAGATGGGCGAAGGTTTCCGGCGTCGAGCCGCCGGCGGCGCAGAGGATCATCCCGTCCGGACGGTACTCCTTGAGCGTGTTGAGCACGCGATCCTGCCGCTCCAGGTCCTCGCCATAGGTGCCGAGCAGTATCGAGCGGCCATGGGCCGTGGTGGTTTCCTCGATCGCAGCCAAGAGTTCGGCGAAATAGGGGTTGGTGATGTCGTGGAAGCCGACGCCGAGGATGTTGGTGCGGTCGGTCCGCAGCGAGGCGGCGCTGCGGTTGTAGCTGTAGCCCAGCTCACGCGCCGTCTGCTGGACGCGGGCGCGCGTCGATTCCGCCACCAGCGGCGAGCCGCGCAGCGCGAGCGACACCGTCGCAGTGGAGACCGCGAGCCGGTCGGCGATGATCTGAAGCGTGACGCGACCGCGCGCCACCGACAGCGCGGCCGGGGGCTTGACGGAAGAGCGGGCGCTGACGGGGCCGCTGCTGGTCATGACGCTCTTCTCCGGCGTCGGAAACGCGACCCTGCGACCGGTTCCTGGGCAGGCGCTCCATCATGTCGATCCGTCATTCTCATATAAACAGGAGAAATAGAAGATGACTGCAACCAAAGAATCAGTGGGCTTCATCGGCGTCGGGCTGATGGGGCAGGGCATGGCCCAGAGCCTGCTCAACAAGGGCTTCCCCCTGACCGTGATGGGGCATCGCAATCGCAAGCCGGTCGAGACCCTCGTCGCCGGTGGCGCCAAGGAAGCCAAGACGCCCCGGGAACTGGCCCAGAACGCCAGCATCATCTTCCTGTGCGTGACCGGCTCGGCCCAGGTCGAGGCCGTGGTGAACGGGCCCGACGGCATCGCGGCCGGCGCCAAGCCCGGCACGGTGATCGTCGACTGCTCGACCTCGGACCCGACGGTAACGGTGCGGATCGCTGCGGAACTCGAGGCCAAGGGCCTGCATCTGGCCGATGCACCACTCGGCGGAACCCCGGCCCAGGCCGCGCTCGGGCAGCTCTCGGCGATGGTCGGGACGACGCCGGAGGTGTTCGCGCGGATCAAGCCGGCGATCGAGGCCTGGGCGCAGAAGGTCGTGCATCTCGGCCCGGTCGGAGACGGCCACAAGATGAAGCTTCTGAACAACTTCCTCTCGATGGGCTATGCCGCGATCTATGCCGAGGCGCTGACGCTGGCCGCGAAGATCGACATCACGCCGCAGACCTTCGACAGCGTGCTACGCGGCAGCCGGATGGATTGCGGCTTCTACCAGACCTTCATGCAGTATGTGCTCGAGCGCGACCGCGACGCCCACAAATTCACGCTCGCCAACGCGCTGAAGGACGTGCGCTATCTCGAAAGCGTGGCGAATGCGGCCGGTGTCCCCAACCCGATCGGCAACGCCGTGAAGAACAGCTTCGCCCGCGCGGTCGCGGCCGGCAAGGCCGAGGATTACGTGCCGATGCTGTCGGACTTCATCGCCGCCGAGAACGGCCTGTCTCTGGCCCGCAAAGGCTGAGACCGCCCGTCTCCTATACCGACCCGGTTCCGGCCGGGTCGGCGAGACGGGCCGCGAGGCTTTCGCCGAGGCCGGTGCTGGCGATCCCCGCGGGAAAGGCGAGATCTCCGTGCCGCGGCTTCTCGGGCGGGTCCCGCAGGGCCGCCAGGACGGCGGCGAGACCGGCCTCGACCGAGCAGATGACAGGCATGTCGAGATGGGGCGCGATGCGCGCCGCGAGGCCGGCCAGTCCCGCGCCGCCGAGAGTGACGGTGCCGGCGCCGTGACGCGCCGCGGCGTCGCGGCAGGCCTGCGCCAGCAGTTCGACGGCCCCGTCGGGGTCGCGCGCGATCTCCGCCCCCGTCGGGGCGACGGTCTCGATGCCGGCGAGCCGGTCTCCCAGACCGAGCGTGCCGACGAATTCCCGCAGCATCGGCCCCCAGCGCTCGCCGCCGGTGACGATGGCGAAGCGCTCGGCGCGTTCGGCCGCCGCGATGCAACTCGCCTCTGCCATGCCGATCACGGGGATGGGGGCGAGCTCCTTCAGGGCGAGCAGCCCGGGATCCCCGAAGCAGGCGAGATACACCGCGTCGCAATCGCCGCCATGCTCGGCGAAGGCGTCGAGCGCGGCATGGCCGGCGATCGCGGCGGCGCTGCGGCTGGCGATGTAGCGCGCGCCGAAGCGGCCGGTGACGGGCTTCAGCGTGACGCCCTGCGGCAGCATCGGCGCCAGCACCCGCACCATCAGCGCGGTCACCTCCGCCGTCGTGTTGGGATTGATCAGCAGGATGCGCACGGCAAGACGTCGTCCATGGAAGGGCGCGTCACTCTCCGCGATCGGGCTCTCCCAAGCAATCCCGGTGTCATATCGGCGATGTTGCGTTGCAACATAAGTGGCTATGATCGCGTTGAGGATCAAAGGCCGTCGTCATGCCGCCGCGGCCGGCGCAGGAGCGCACCATGCCCCGACTGTCGGATACCATCGCCCGCCTCGCCGCCGCCCGCGGCCAGGGACCGGGGCCCGTCGTCCCGTCCCGGCTGACCGAATGGGCCGGGTTCGGCTCCAATCCGGGCGCCTTGCGGGCCCACCGCTATCGACCCGAAGGGCTCGAGCCCGGCGCGCCGCTCGTCGTGGTGCTTCACGGCTGCACGCAGAGCGCGGCGGCCTATGACCTCGGTTCGGGATGGTCCAGCCTCGCCGACCGGCATGGCTTTGCCCTGCTGTTTCCGGAGCAGCAGCGCGCCAACAACGCCAATCTCTGCTTCAACTGGTTCGCCTCCGGCGACATCGCCCGCGGCTCGGGCGAGGCGCTCTCGATCGCGCAGATGATCGAGGGGACGATCACTGGTTACGGGCTCGACCGCCGCCGCGTCTTCATCACCGGCCTGTCGGCGGGCGGGGCGATGGCGGCTGCGATGCTCGCGACCTATCCGGAGCTCTTCGCCGGTGGAGCGATCATCGCCGGGCTGCCTTATGGCAGCGCCTCGGGCGTTCCCGAGGCGCTGGAGCGCATGCGCGGGCA
>NZ_JAUXYO010000072.1 GCF_030694325.1 Allobosea sp.
AAGATCCGCACAGACCCGATCATCCGCATGATGGTGGCCGCTCTTGCCTTCTACGGCATGTCGACCTTCGAAGGGCCGGTGATGTCCATCAAGGCAGTCAATTCGCTCAGCCACTACACCGACTGGACCATCGGCCACGTCCATTCCGGCGCGCTGGGCTGGGTCGCCTATATTTCCTTCGGCGCGATCTACTGCCTCGTGCCCTGGCTCTGGAACCGCAGGGAGCTGTATTCGCTCAAGCTGGTGAACTGGCACTTCTGGGTCTCGACCCTCGGCATCGTGCTCTACATCTCGGCGATGTGGGTCTCGGGCATCCTCCAGGGCCTGATGTGGCGGGCCTACACCTCGCTCGGCTTCCTCGAATACTCCTTCATCGAGACGGTCGCGGCGATGCACCCCTTCTACGTCATCCGCGCGCTCGGCGGCGCGCTCTTCCTGGCCGGCGCGCTGATCATGGTCTTCAACGTCTGGATGACCATCACCAGCGGCGAGACCGAGAGCGCCCAGGACAACGCCCCGCTTCAGCCCCGCCTTGTGCCGGCCGAGTAAGGACCGCTCTCATGACCACCATCGAACACAAGGCCCCGCGCAAGTCGCTCTGGTCCAAGCACAAGATCTTCGAGACCAACTCCATCATCCTGATCATCGGCGTCCTGCTGGTGATTTCGGTCGGTGGCCTGGTCGAGATCGCCCCGCTCTTCTACCTGAAGAACACGATCGAGAAGGTTCAGGGCATGCGGCCCTACACGCCGCTCGAGCTCGCCGGCCGCGCCATCTATGTCCGCGAGGGCTGCTACAACTGCCACAGCCAGATGATCCGCCCACTGCGCGACGAGGTCGAGCGCTACGGGCATTACTCGCTGGCGGCCGAGAGCATGTACGACAAGCCCTTCCAGTGGGGCTCGAAGCGCACAGGGCCGGACCTCGCCCGCGTCGGCGGCAAGTATTCCGACGAGTGGCAGCGCGCCCATCTCATCGATCCGCGTGCGCTCGTGCCGCAGTCGATCATGCCGGGCTACCCCTTCCTGACCAAGACCGAGCTGAAGTTCGACGACATCGCCGACGAGTTGCGCGCCAATCGCGGCGGTGGCGTGCCCTACACCGACGAGATGATCGCCCAGGCCGCGAGCGACCTGCGCGCCCAGGCCACGCCGGACCATCCCAAGCAGGGCGAACTCGAAGCGCGCTATCCGAAGGCCCAGGCCCGCGATTTCGACGGCGACCCGGCCCGCATCACCGAGGCCGACGCGCTGATCGCCTATCTGCAGGTGCTCGGCACGCTCGTCGACTTCAAGCTCTACGACAACAAAGCCAACATCCGCTGAGCGAGGGGACCATGGACACGACCTATCAGTGGCTCGCGCGCTTCGCGCAATCAGCCGGCCTTCTCTACTTCGTCGGCATCTTTCTCGCCGCCTGCGTCTACGCCTTCTGGCCGGCCAACCGGGCCCGGTTCGAGGAGGCGGCCCGCACCCCGCTGCAGGACGACTGAAATCATGGCTCAGCATCAGGACCACCACGAGGTGGACGCCCATACCGGCGTGTCCACGACCGGCCATGAATGGGACGGGATCCGCGAACTCAACACGCCGCTGCCGCGCTGGTGGCTCGGCATCTTCTACGCCACGATCGTCTGGTCCGTGGGCTACTGGGTCGTCTATCCGGCCTGGCCGCTGATCACCACGACGACCCAGGGCGTGATCGGCTACGCCTCGCGCAACGACATCGCCCGAGATCTCGCTTTGCTGCAGCAGCAGCGCGCCAGCCAGGCGGCCGGGCTGACCGCGTCGCTCGAACAGATCAAGGCTGATCCCTCGCTCTTCCGCATCGCCATGGCGCAGGGCAAGGCGGTCTTCGGCGACAACTGCGCCGCCTGCCACGGCGTCGGCGGCGGCGGAGCCAAGGGCTACCCCAATCTGAACGACGACGAATGGCTTTGGGGCGGCAGCCTCGGCGAGATTCACCAGACGCTGCAGCATGGCATCCGCGTCGCCGGCGACGCCGAGACGCGCATCAGCCAGATGCCGGCCTTCGGCAAGGACGGCGTTCTGAAGCCAGCGGAGATCCGCGTCGTCGCCAACCATGTCCGCGCGCTTGCCGGCCTGCCGACGGAGCGGGGCGTGGACCTGGCCAAGGGACCTGAGCTGTTCGCCACCAACTGCGCCGCCTGCCATGGCGACGCGGGCAAGGGCAACAAGGAGCTCGGCGCACCGAACCTCACCGATGCGATCTCGCTCTACGGCATGGACATGGCCTCGCTGACCGAGACCCTCACCAACAGCCGCGCCGGCGTGATGCCGGCCTGGGGGCAGCGCCTCGACCCCACCACGGTGAAGGCCCTGACCCTCTACGTCCATTCGCTCGGAGGGGGCCAGTAGTCATGGCCCTCCAGGAGACCGAACTCGGGGATCTACCGCTCTTCGCGGCGACGAAGAAGGTCTATCCGCAAAGCGTGTCCGGCCGCTATCGGCGCGCCAAGTGGCTGATCCTCGGGCTCTGTCTCGGCGTGTACTACCTGCTGCCCTTCCTGCGCTGGGACCGTGGGCCGAACCTGCCCAACCAGGCGGTTCTGGCCGACCTCGCCAATGCGCGCTTCTACTTCTTCTTCATCGAGATCTGGCCGCAGGAGGTCTACTATTTCACCGGCCTGCTCATCATGGCCGCCTTCGTGCTGTTCATGATGAACGCGGTCGCCGGTCGGGTCTGGTGCGGCTATCTCTGCCCGCAGACCGTCTGGACCGATCTCTTCCTGACGGTGGAGCGCTTCTTCGAAGGCGACCGGCGCGAGCGCATCAAGCTCGACGAAGGTCCCTGGACCGCAGGCAAGGTCTGGCGGAAGACGGCCAAGCACTTCGTCTGGCTAATGATCGCCTGGTGGACCGGCGGCGCCTGGGTGCTCTACTTCGCCGACGCGCCGACGCTGGTGCGCGACCTCGCGACGCTGCAGGCCCCGTTCACGGCCTATGCCTTCATCGCGATCCTGACCTTCACGACCTATGCGCTGGCCGGCATCATGCGGGAGCAGGTCTGCAACTACATGTGCCCCTGGCCGCGCATCCAGGCCGCGCTGACCGACGACGACGCCCTGAACGTCACCTATCGCTACGATCGCGGCGACCCGCGTGTCTCCGTGAAGCAGGCCGAACGCCTGCGCAAAGAAGGCCATCCCGCCGGCGACTGTGTCGACTGCCGCCAGTGCGTCGCCGTCTGCCCGACCGGCATCGACATCCGCGACGGCGCCCAGCTCGACTGCATCCAATGCGGCCTGTGCATCGACGCCTGCGACAACGTCATGGAGAAGATCAGCCGCCCCAAGGGGCTGATCGCCTATGACACCGACGACAACGTCAAGCGCCGCATCGCTGGCGAAAAGCCGGTCTACAACCCGCTGCGGCTGCGCACGATGATCTACGCGGCGCTGATCCTCGTGGTCGGCGGCGCCATGGTCTTCCAGCTCGCCACGCGCCGCACGATCGAGATGTCGGTGCTGCACGACCGCTCGCCGCTCTTCGTCCGGCTGAGCGACGGCTCGATCCGCAACGCCTACACCATCCGCATCCTGAACAAGCGACCCGACGAACGCCCCGTCGCCCTGACGGTGCATGGCCTGCCGGGCGTCCGGATCGAGGCGGTCGGCGTCGCCGCGACGGCGGATCTGCGCCCGGTCGTCTCGGTCGCGCCCGACTCCTCGCGGGAGGTGCGCGTCCTCGTCACCCTGCCGCCCGACATCCACCCCGAAAAGACCCAGACCATCACCTTCACCGCCGCCGATCTCTTCGCGGGCGAGAGGGTGACCGCGACCGACCATTTCATTGCGCCCTGAGGGGGCACGCCATGTCCTGCTGTGGAGCCTTCATCATGCCCGTAGACCTGACAGCGCCGGTTCGTCCGCGCAGCGACCAGCCCTTCCGTCTCAGCGGCCGCATGGTGCTGGGCGCGCTGCTCGGCTTCTTCCTGGTCGTCGCCGGAATGAACGCCGTGATGATGACGATCGCGATCACCACCATGCCCGGTGTCGACGTGAAGAGCGCCTATGAGACGAGCCAGCGCTTCAACGACGAGATCGCGCGGATGCAGGCGCAGGAGCAGCGCGGCTGGCAAGCCAGCGCGCAAATCCGCCGGTCGGGAGCCGATGCCGTGGTGACGCTGTCGCTGCGCGACAGCGCGGGCGCTCCGGTCACTGGCCTTCGCGTCGAGGCGCGGCTCGAGCATCCCGCGACGCGTCGCGAGGATCATGTGGCCCTGTTGAGCGAAGGTTCAGCCGGGGACTACACCGCCACACTCCCGGCGGTCCATGGCGGTCGCTGGACGCTCACCGTCCAAGCCGCTCGGGACACGGAAACCGTGTTCGTCTCGCGCAGTCGCGTCGTGCTGAAGGACTGAACCGACATGGCCACCCAGCAGGATCTCTCCGTCTTCGTGCGCCATGGCGAAGGCGGCGTCGCGGGCATGGAGCTGGCGGTCGAGGGCATCCGCTGCGCCGGCTGCATGCACGCCATCGAGAGCGGGCTGGCGAAGGACGCGTCCATCCTCAAGGCGCGCGTCAACCTCGCCCTGAAGCGCGTCACCGTCGAGTGGAAAGAGGGTGCGCTGCGCCCCGAAGGCGTCATCGACCGCCTGGCCGCGCTCGGTTTCAAGGCCTATCCCTTCCTCCCCTCCTCAGAGCGCGACAGCGTCACGCAGGAGGAGCGGAGGCTGCTGCGCTATCTCGCCGTCGCCGGCTTCGCCGCCATGAACATCATGCTGCTCTCGGTCTCGGTCTGGTCGGGTCATGGCGGCGACATCAGCCCGGTCACGCGCGACTTTTTTCACTGGCTCTCGGCCCTGATCGCCCTGCCGACGGCCGCCTATGCCGGGCGCCCCTTCTTCGAGAGTGCGCTGCGGGCGCTGCGGGCCGGCGGCGTCAACATGGACGTCCCGATCACGCTCGGCATCGTGCTCGCGCTCGGCATGTCGGTCGTCGAGACCGCCAACCACTCCCAGCACGCCTATTTCGACGGCGCGGTGATGCTGATCTTCTTCCTGCTGATCGGCCGCTATCTCGACCAGATGATGCGCCGGCGCACCCGCGACCTCGCCGGAAATCTCGCCGCGCTCAAGGCCGAGACGGCGACGCGGCTGGCGGCCGACGGTATGACGACCATCGTCCCGATCGCAGCCGTGGCCGCAGGCGACCTCGTGCTCGTTCAGCCCGGCGAGCGCGTCTGCGTCGACGGCGTTGTCGAGAGCGGCCGCTCGGA
The DNA here is from genome assembly GCF_030694325.1 of Allobosea sp. GTDB lineage: Bacteria > Pseudomonadota > Alphaproteobacteria > Rhizobiales > Beijerinckiaceae > Allobosea. The sequence goes on from NZ_JAUXYO010000072.1 coordinate 5,241, forward strand.
AATCGACCGCAGCCTCGTCACCGGCGAGACCGACCCCGCCTCGATCGCGGCCGGCGGCCAAGTCCATGCCGGCACGATGAACCTGTCAGGTGCCCTGACGGTCCGCGTCGAGGCGGCCGGCACCGGCACGCTGCTCGACGAGATCGACAAGCTGATGGCCCAGGCCGTCGAGAGCCGCTCGCGCTATGTGCGCCTCTCCGATCGCGCAGCGCGGCTCTATGCGCCGCTCGTCCACGCCACGGCACTGGCCACGCTGGTCGGCTGGATCGTCTTCGGCCTCGCCTGGCAGCAGGCGCTGATCATCGCCATCACCGTGCTGATCATCACCTGCCCCTGTGCGCTGGG
>NZ_JAUXYO010000087.1 GCF_030694325.1 Allobosea sp.
GAGGAGCACATCACGGCCTTCGGCTGGGCGACGCCGCAGGAGATCGACGACATCATGGCGCTCGCCATTCGCGTCAACGACTTCCTCTCCGGCCTCTTCCTCGGCGCCGGCATCCGTCGCGTCGATTTCAAGATGGAATGCGGTCGCCTTTGGGAAGGCGAGATGATGCGCATCGTCGTCGCCGACGAGATCAGCCCCGACTCCTGCCGGCTCTGGGACATAAAGTCCAAGGACGAGCTCGACGAGGACCGCTTCCGCCGAGACATGGGCGGCCTCATCGAGGCCTATACCGAAGTCGCCCGCCGCCTCGGCATCCTCGGCGAGAACGAAAAGGCCGGCCCGGTGGGCCCCCGCCTCGTCCAGTAAGCCGACGCCGCCATGGATGACGGCTCGCCGCCGCACCGGACCATGAAACGGGAGCGCCTGCGCTCCCGTTTTCGCATCACGGGCCCGCTCGCCACCGTGCTGCTGCTGTCCGGTTGCGCCGGTGATTTCGGCGCAGGGATCGCGGAACTGCCCGCCGCACAGGGCTGGGAGCGTCTCCCGATCGGCGGCTGGGTTCTGAACGACGGCATCGAGGCGCGCACCATGGTCGTCTGCCCGCGCGAGGCGTGCGCGCAGCAGGGCTTCGCCTCGGTCCTCGTCTTTTCAGGCGCCGAGGCTGGCCGGATGGAGCAGGCCCTGAAGGCCGATCCGCAGCGCCTAGCTCGCCTGTTCTCGAAGCCGCCGTCCGATCCCGCGCGAAAGCCGGCCGCGCCGAAGCCCGCCGCTGGAAAAGCGGATTCGCGGCCCAAGAGCACGACCCGCGTCAGCCGCTTCGAGGCCGAGGGCACGAGCGGCCTCCTCGTCGAGATCCGCGCGCTCGATGCGAGCACCAAGAGCGCCGCGACCGCGATCCTGCATGGGCGCGAGGGCGACCGACTGGTCCTGGCCATCGCCGTCTCGCCCGACGCCGGGAGCGCCCGCCGCGATGCGGTGGCCGCATGGCGCAGCCGCTGATTCACGTGAAACCGCCATTCCGGTTGAGCCCGGTTCGATTCGCCGTTAAGGCAGCCGCAGAACGCCCTCTGGAGATCGCCATGAAAGCCCGCGTCACCGTCACTCTCAAGACCGGCGTGCTCGATCCGCAGGGCAAGGCGATCGAGGGCGCGCTGAAATCCCTCGGCATCGACGGCGTCGGCTCCGTCCGCCAGGGCAAGGTCTTCGACATCGAGCTGTCGGGCTCCGACAAGGCGGCGGCCGAGGCCGCCCTCAAGACCGCCTGCGAGAAGCTGCTCGCCAACACCGTGATCGAGAACTACCGCGTCGAGATCGGGGCGTGATCCGATGAAAGCCGCCGTCATCACCTTTCCCGGCTCCAACCGTGACGGCGACGTCGCCAAGGCGCTGAAGCAGGCCGGGGCCGAGGTGGCCCATGTCTGGCACGCCGACACCGACCTCCCGGCCGGCACCGATCTCGTCGTCCTGCCCGGCGGCTTCTCCTATGGCGATTATCTGCGCACCGGCGCCATCGCCGGCCGCGCCAACATCATGGACGCGACGCGGGCGCACGCCGCCCGCGGCGGATATGTTCTCGGCATCTGCAACGGCTTCCAGATCGCCTGCGAGGCGGGCCTCCTGCCCGGCATCCTGATGCGCAACGCCGATCTGAAATTCGTCTGCAGGCGCCAGCACCTCACCGTCGAACGCGACGACACGCCCTACACCGCCGCCTATGCGCGCGGCCAGGTAATCGACGTCTGCGTCGCCCACGGCGAGGGCAACTACGTCGCCGATCCGGAGACCCTGGCGCTGCTGGAAGGCGAGGGCCTCGTCGCGTTCCGCTATGCCGACGCGCAGGGGCAGGTCACGGCGGAGGCCAACCCCAATGGCTCGCTCAACAACATCGCCGGCATCTACTCGCCCGGCTTCAACGTGCTCGGCCTGATGCCGCACCCCGAGAACCTGATCGATTCGCTGACCGGCGGCACCGATGGCCGCGGCCTGTTCGAAAGCCTGATGGGCGGGAAGAAGGCGGCCTGACCGCGTCATTCCCGGGCGAAGCGAAGCGCAGACCCGGGAATCTCAGGCCGGAAGGCAGAACCGGAGACTTCGCGTCATGAGATGCCCGGGGCAAGCCCGAGCATGACGCGCCTGCTTCACTTGCCCGCAACCGCCCGCGCCAGCAGCCGTCCGGCGCTCGCGGCGTCGAGCGGCCCGACATGCTTTTCGAGAATGCGCCCGTCCGGCCCGATCACGAAGGTTTCCGGCACGCCATAGACGCCCCATTCGATCGCCGCGCGGCCCGAAGCATCGACCCCGACGGCGGAATAGGGGTTGCCGAGCGCGCCGAGGAACCGGCGGGCGTTCTCCGCCTCGTCCTTGTAGTTGATGCCGACCACGGCGACGCGACCCGCCTTCACCGGCGGCGAATCGGCCATCGCGACCAGGAAGGGATGCTCGACCCGGCAGGGCGCGCACCAGCTCGCGAAGACGTTGACGATCGTCGCGCGGCCGGCCGCGAGATCGGCCATCCCGAAGGCGGGAACCGGGCGCCCTTCACGCTGCAGCCCCTCCAGCGCGGAGAGCGTCACGGGCGGCGCCGGCTTCCCGATCAGTGCGGATGGCACCTTGCTGGCGTCACCGGCAAAGAGCCCGACGAGGAAAACGACCGCCAGCGCGCCGAATAGAAGCAGCGGCAGCAGGAACAGCAGCGGCGAACGGCGGCGTGGCGCCGCCTCCACCTCCGCTTCGACCCTGTTATCGGCTTGGCTCTCGAGCTGGCTCATCGCGATTCCCGTTCCGCGCGACGGCCCGCCCCGCGTTGCTCGAGCTTCGCCAAAGCCCGCTTCTGGGCCCTGTAATCGAGCAGGATCGACGCCAGGAGCCCGCCCAGCACGATCGCGACCGCAGCGTAGGAGGCCAGGATGAAACCGGCATGCGGCCCGAGTCCGCTCATGACCGATCGGCCCTCATGCCGGCGCGTTCCCTGTCGCCAGCCGGTCGAGCCGCTCTGCTTCCAGGATCGTCAGCGTCCGCACGCGCCGCCGCATGATCTCGGCGCGCATCGCCACCAGATGAAGCGTCAGCGCCATTAGGGTGAAGCCGGCTGCCAGGATCAGCAGCGGCCAGAGCATCGACGGATGGATCGTCGGCCCGTCCAGCCGGAGCACCGAGGCCGGCTGGTGCAGCGTGTTCCACCAGTCGACCGAGAACTTGATGATCGGCACGTTGACGAAGCCGACCAGCGTCAGGATCGCCACCGCCCGTCCGGCCTGGGACGGCTCGTCGAGCGTCCGCCACAGCGCCATGATGCCGAGATAGATCAGGAGCAGCACCAGCATCGAGGTCAGCCGCGCGTCCCAGACCCAGTAGGTCCCCCACATCGGCTTGCCCCAGAAGGCGCCGGTGAGCAGGCAGATCAGGGCAAATGCCGCGCCGATCGGAGCCGCGGCCTTCTGCGCGACATCGGCCAGCGGATGACGCCAGACCAGCGTGCCCAGCGCCGAGAGCGTCATCATCGTGTAGAACATCATGGCGAGCCAGGCGGCCGGCACATGCACGAACATGATGCGGATGGTCTCGCCCTGCTGATAGTCGGCCGGCGCCACGAACCAGGCGAGATAGAAGCCCACGCTCAGCAGCACCCCGGCCACGCCCGTCGACCAGGGCAGCAGCGCGGCGGAGAGGCGCATGAAGCGCGTCGGATTTGCGAGATCGATCAGGCCAGCCATGTCATCGCATCATGCTCGGAGCCTGCCCCCAAAGCGGTCGACGCAGCCTTATCAAGGCAGACCAGCCGCAGCAATCCGCTTGCCGGCCATGCGACACCGGGACGTCCGGCTCCCTTTCGCGCCCGATCGGCGACCGCCGCGGCGGGAATGGTGCGCCTGATCTGGCAGCGCCCGGCGGGGCCGCCGACCCCCCGCACCGGCCCGACCGGCTCATGCCCGCGATTCTTCACTCAAATGCTAAGAGATTGAACCGATTGATATATCGCCGATTGCGGTTGTCCGGGTCCGGTTCGCTTGTTAGGGTCTGGCGAATCCGGAAAGGAGTGGGCATGATGCGGCACCTGCCGGACGACATCCAGCGTGACGTGGAAACCATGGTTCGCGCCAAGGCTGGCGAATCGCGCGTGCTCGACGTCGATGCCACGGTGACGGAGATTCTCGGCCGTCATCGCGGACAGGGCCTTGAGATCGGCACGGTCGCCGCCAGCGTGGCCCGCCTCGCCAGCCAGTATGGCTGCGCCGTCCAACTCGGCGGCCGACGCGACGACCGCGGTCGAGTCGCGGCGCACTGAGGCGCTACTGCGCCTGCCGCAGCGCCGCCGCAGCGGCCAGCGTCCCGACGACGATCGCAGCCAGCGACAGCGCACAGAGGATCAGGAACGGCGTCGCGAAAGGGATCGTTCCGCCCAGCGCCGCGTTCGACGCCGATACGCCGAAGATCAGCACCGGCACCGTGAGGGGCGCCACCAGCACGGGCAGGATCAGCCCGCCACGCCGCAGGCTCGCCGTCAGCGCCGCCGCGCCCGCCCCGATGAAGCTGAGCGCCGGCGTCCCGACGAGCAGGGTCGCAGCCACGGGCAGCATCGCCTCGCCGGGCAGCGCCACCAGCAGGCCGAGCAGCGGCGCGGCCAGCGCCAGCGGCAGGCCCGTCGTCAGCCAATGCGCCAACCCCTTCGCCAGCACGGCGAGTTCGAGCGGCAGCATCGACGCCCGGATCAGGTCGAGCGAGCCATCCTCCTCGTCGGCCTGGAAAAGCCGGTCGAGCCCGATCAGCACCGACAGAAGCGCGCCCAGCCACAGGATGGCGGGGCCGATTCGCGAGAGCAGGTTGAGATCCGGCCCCAGCGCAAAGGGCACCAGCACGACGATCGTCAGGAAGAAGACGAGCGCGAGTTCGCCCCCGCCGCCGGCCCGCGAGGCGAGCGCGAGATCGCGCTTCAGGATGGTCAGGAAGGCGCGGCTCACGGCCCGATCCTCACATCGCGCACACCGTCCAGCTCGAGCGGACCATGGGTTGCGGCCAGGATCGCCCCGCCCTGTGCCAGATGGTCCCGCATCAGGCCGCTCAGCATCGCCTGGGCCGCGGCATCGAGCGCCGACATCGGCTCGTCCAGAAGCCAGATCGGCCGCCGTGCGACGAGGAGCCGGGCGAGCGCGACGCGGCGGCGCTGTCCGGCGGAGAGATAGCCCACCGGAAGCGCCGCGACATGGGGCAGGCCGACCGCGGCCAGCGCCTCGGAAGGCGACAGGAATGCCTCCCCCAGCAGCGCCTGCGCGAAGGCGAGGTTTTCCTGCGCCGTCAGCGCCGTCTTCAGCCCGTCGCG
>NZ_JAUXYO010000037.1 GCF_030694325.1 Allobosea sp.
AAGCCGCATCGACGACAATCTCATCGAGAGCGCCGTGGCCGGACATGTCGACGACCGTCTCGGCCTCGACCGCATCGGCATCGAATTCATATTCGCGCAGCCGGGCTTCGGCCCCGGCGCTGCGGGCCCAGACGCTACCGATCAGACGGTCGGGCGTGCGCCAGAATCGGACCTGCGGCGGCTCGGGCGGAGGCGGCGCGGCGGGAACCTGGCCCGGCTTCACCAGCGCCAGCGGATTGGCACGCGTCCGGACATAGACGGGCCCGCCGTGATCGGTCGGCAGCTCGGCAGATTCGTCGGAAAACCCTTCCGCAGCAATCTCTTGCGTGGAATTGTGAAGGCCGGAATGACGCATGAGAAACCGCGGAGGCTCGCTTGGAAGGCAGGCTCCAAGGGGTATCGCCCCAGCGTTAAGAGGCGATGAACGATCGCACCCGCGACGCCTCTGCGCCAGCGCGTCAGCCTCGCTCGAGGCGCGCGATCGCCTCTGCGACCGCGTCGGTCCGCCTAGTTCTCCCGCTGAGCCTCGGGGAAGCGCGCACCGAAGGCCCCTTCCCGCTCGGGCGGCAGCCGGACCGTAAGATCGAGCGTGCCGTCCTCGGCGTCGCGGCGTTCGAGAATCTCGCCATTGGCATGCAGCCAAGCCAGCGACTGGCCGTCGCCCGGCGGCAGCGCCAGGCGATAGACCGGGCGGCTGCGGGCGATGCGGCTCTCGATCGCGTCGGTCAGCCGGCCCATGCCATCGCCGGTCACCGCCGACACCAGCACCGGCCGAGAGACCTCGGGCTTAAGCCCGGCGAGGCCGAGCTGGCGCTCGCGCTCTTCCGGCGCCAGCAGGTCGGACTTGTTCCAGACCTCGACGACGCGCTGGCCGTCATCGGGATCGATGCCGAGATCGCGCAGGATCGCCTGGACGTCGGCCGCCTGGGCCGTGGTGTCCTCATGGGCGACGTCGCGGATATGCAGCAGCACATCGGCCTCGATCGCGTCCTCCAGCGTGGCGCGGAACGCGGCGACGAGCTGCGTCGGCAGATCGGAGATGAAGCCCACCGTGTCGGAGAGCATAATCTTCGCGCCATGCGGCAGCTTCAGCGCCCGCGCCGTCGGGTCGAGCGTGGCGAAGAGCATGTCCTGCGCCAGGACCTCGGCCGAGGTGAGCCGGTTGAACAGCGTCGATTTGCCGGCATTGGTGTAGCCGACGAGCGCAACGACCGGATAAGGCACGCGTTTCCGGCTGGCGCGGTGCAGCCCGCGGGTTCGCTTGACCGCCTCCAGATCGCGCTCGATCTTGGTCATGCGCTCCTGGATGATGCGCCGGTCGGCCTCGATCTGGGTCTCGCCGGGGCCGCCGAGGAAGCCGAAGCCGCCGCGCTGACGCTCGAGATGGGTCCAGGACCGCACCAGCCGGCTCTTCTGGTAGTTGAGATGGGCGAGTTCGACCTGCAGCGCGCCTTCCTTGGTGCGCGCCCGGCGGCCGAAGATTTCGAGGATCAGCCCGGTGCGGTCGATGACCTTGCAGCCGAAGGCCTTTTCGAGATTGCGCTGCTGCACCGGCGACAGCGCGCAATCCATCACGACGAGCCCGATCTCCTCGATCTTGATGCGCTCGGCGATCTCCTCGACCTTGCCCTTGCCGAGATAGGTCGCCGGCCGCAGCGCCGTCAGCAGCACCTGGATCGGCTCGACCACGGTAAGGTCGATCGCCGCCGCCAGACCGACGGCCTCGTCGAGACGCGCGGCGAAGGAGCGCTGATTGGCATCGGCGGCGCCACGACGCTGCTGATAGGGCCCGATCACATAGGCGCGGGTATTGGCCGCGATGTCGCGCTCGATGGCGTCGAGCGGCTTGGTCGCCGCCCGCGCCTCATCCGCATCGCTGCGGGCACCCATCGGGGTCAGGCCTTGTCCTGTTCCTCGGGCTCGAACAGCTGCACCGGCTGCCCGGGCATGATGGTCGAGATCGCGTGCTTGTAGACGAGCTGCGAATGCCCGTCGCGGCGCAGCAGTACGCAGAAATTGTCGAACCAGGTGACGACGCCCTGCAGCTTGACGCCATTGACGAGGAAGATCGTCAGCGGAATCTTCTGCTTGCGTACATAGTTGAGGAACGTGTCCTGAAGATTCTGAGCCCGCTCTGCGGCCATGGGTAGCCCCTGTTGTTGGGATCGCTCATCGGGTTCACGCCCGCGATCCAATTCGTCTCGTTGGCGACGCAAACCGCTGCGCCGCTTCGAGACACCGATCCGACATTAGACCGCCGACTCCGCCGACAACGCAAGTGCAACATGGCTTCGCAACGCGGCGACGGGTCTGCGCCCTGCGCAGGCGCGCATGCAACCCATGCCTGCCGGCGTCAGCCAACCCCGAGCGATTTCAGTTTGCGATGCAGGGCCGAGCGCTCCATTCCGATGAATTCGGCGGTCCGGGAGATGTTCCCGGAGAACCGGGCGATCTGCGCGATCAGGTATTCGCGCTCGAAGATTTCGCGGGCGTCGCGCAGCGGCAGGCTCATCAGCCGCTCGCCGCCGGAGCCGGACGGCGTCGTCGGCACCATGGCGCCGACCTCGGCCGGCAGCATGTCGACGGTGATGTCGGCCGTCGGGTCGCCCTTGGTCAGGATCATCAGCCGCTCGACATTGTTGCGCAGTTCGCGAACGTTGCCCGGCCATTCATGCGACTGCAGCACGGCCATGGCGTCCTGCCCGATCCGGCGCTTGGGCAGGCCGGACGCGATCGAGATCTGCTCCATGAAGAACTCGATCAGCTCCGGCACGTCCTCACGGCGCTCGGACAGCGCCGGCACCTTGACCGGAACGACCGAGAGCCGGTGATAGAGGTCCTCGCGGAACTGCCCGCCCGAGATCAGCTGGGCGAGGTCGCGGCTGGTCGAGGAGATCACGCGGACGTCGACATGCACGCGCGTCGCGCCGCCGACGCGCTGGAAGTTCTGGTCGACGAGCACGCGCAGGATGCGGTTCTGGGTCTCGCGCGGCATGTCGCCGATCTCGTCGATGTAGAGCGAGCCGCCATGGGCCTCCTCGAGCGCGCCGACGCGGCGGGAGCGGCCGTCCCCGGCCTCGACGCCGAAGAGTTCCTCCTCCATCGTCTCGGGGGTGATGGTGGCCGCGTTGATCACCACGAAGGGGCCGGTGGCGCGCGTCGAGGCCTCGTGCAGGGTGCGGGCAGCCAGCTCCTTGCCGCAACCGGGCTCGCCGGTGATGAGGACGCGCGCATTGGTCGGCGCGACGCGCTCGATCGTCTGGCGCAGCTGGTTGACGACCGTCGATTTGCCGACGATGCGGCTGGCCTGGACCGAGCCCTTCTTCAGCTCGCGCACCTCGCGCCGCAGCCGCGAGGCCTCGAGCGCGCGCTCGGCGACGAGCACGAGCCGGTCCGCCTTGAAGGGCTTCTCGATGAAGTCGTAGGCCCCGCTCTTGATGGCCGAGACCGCGGTCTCGATGTTGCCATGGCCCGAGATCATCACGACCGCGAGGTCGGGATGGGCCTGCTTGATCAACTCCAGCACCTGCAGGCCGTCGAGGCGGCTGCCCTGGAGCCAGATGTCGAGGAAGACGAGATTGGGCCGGCGCGCCGCGATCGCCGCGAGCGCCTCGTCGGCGGAACTCGCCTTGCGCGTCCGATAGCCCTCGTCCTCGAGCAGGCCGGCGACAAGTTCGCGGATGTCGGCCTCGTCATCGACGACCAGAATGTCAGCGCTCATACGCGTGCCCCATCATGTTGTTGCCGTGCCGCCGCCGCGTCGCGAGCTTGGTCGCCACGGCCGCCTTCCGGGTTCTCCTCCGCCGGTCCGGTCTCGGGGAACCAGAGCCGGACGCGGGCGCCGCGCCCGCCCTCGCCCGCATCCGGGCGGTCGAGCAGGTCGATGCCGCCGCCATGGTCCTCGAGGATCTTGCCGACGATCGCCAGGCCGAGGCCCGTGCCGCCCTCGCGGGTGGTGATATAGGGCTCGAGCAGCTTCTGGCGCTGGTCGGCCGGCAGGCCCTTGCCGTTGTCGATGACGTCGATGACGATGCGGCCGTCCTCACGCCGCTCGAACACGACATCGATCCGCCCGGGCCCGCGCTCGTCCATCGGCACGGCCTCGATCGCCTCGGTGGCGTTCTTGATCACGTTGGTCAGGGCCTGGGAGAGCAGCCGGCGGTCGAAGCGCGCCGTGGCCGAGCCTTCGGGCAGATTCTCGGTGATCGTCAGCTCGGGATTGCCGACGCGCATCAGGAAGACGATCTGGCGGACCGTTTCGGCGATGTCGTCGCGGGCCAGCGAGGGCTTGGGCATGCGGGCGAAGGAGGAGAATTCGTCGACCATGCGGCGGATGTCCTCGACCTGGCGGACGATCGTCGCCGTGCACTGCTCGAAGACCTCCTTGTCCTCGACGATCACGCGGCCGAACTTGCGTCGGATGCGTTCGGCCGAGAGCTGGATCGGCGTCAGCGGATTCTTGATCTCATGGGCGATGCGGCGCGCCACGTCGGCCCAGGCGGCGGTGCGCTGCGCCGAAACCAGGTCGGTAATGTCGTCGAGCGTGACGACGAGGCCGGCGCCGGCCCCCTCGCCCTCGCGGGCGGCTCGGACATTGACCATGCGGTCGCGCCCGGCGCGGGTGATGGCGATCTGGCCGGAGGTCTGGCGCTGGCGCCCGGTGAGCGCTTCCGTGACGAAGGTGGCGATCTCGGGGGCGACGGCCGCGATCGGCTGGCCGAGCAGCCGGCCGCCGGTGCCCAGCAGGCTCTCGGCCGAACGGTTGATGATGGTGATGTGGCCGTCGCCGTCCAGGCTGAGCACGCCCGAGGAGACGCCCGACAGCACGGTTTCGGTGAAGCGGCGCCTTCGGTCGATGACCTCGCTGGCGGTGACCAGCCCGTCGCGCTGGCGGCGCAACTCGGCGGTCATCTTGTTGAAGGTCTCGCCGAGATGGGCGAGGTCGCCCTCGGAGCGGCGGATCGGGACCTGAACGTAGAAATTGCCGCTGGAGACCTGGTCGGTGGCGTGGATCATCCGCCGGATCGGCGCGACCAGCGCGTTGGCGAAGCTCAGGCCGAGCCAGATCGCCGAGAGCAGCAGAATGACGGCGATCAGCCCGTACATCGAGGCGAAGGCGATCTGGACGCCCTTCCGGCGCGCGTCGATCGAGAGATATTCGGACGCGGCGGCCCGCGCCACGGCCGGGAACTCCACGGCGAGCGGATCGACCTGCCGCGCG
>NZ_JAUXYO010000040.1 GCF_030694325.1 Allobosea sp.
CAGCCGCAGCAGCGCCGGCTCCATCGGCGCGCCCAGCCATTTCACGGCCAGTGCCGCGCCATAGGCACCCAGCCCGAAATAGGCGGCATGCCCGAAGGAGGCCATGCCGCCCGGCCCCATCATGAAGTGCAGCGAGGCGGCGAACAGCGCGAAGATCACCAGCTCGGTCAGCGTCACCAGCATGTGGTCGGGCGTGACCAGCGGCGCCAGCGCCAGGATCAGGAGGCCGATCAGCCCGGCGAGCTTCGTCGTGCCGTCGGCCGGGCGCAGGAGCGGCTCGGCCGGGCCATGGGCTCTCTGATGGCCGACGGGCGCCTTGCCCATCAGCCCATAGGGCTTGACCACCAGCACCACCGCCATGACCAGGAAGACCAGCACCAGCGTGATCTTGGGAAAGATCAGGATGCCGAAGGCGTGCAGGATGCCGATCAGCACGGCGGCCAGATAAGCCCCCGTAACGCTGCCGAGCCCGCCGACGACGACCACGACGAAGGCCTCGGAGATCATCGCCAGGTCCATGTGCAGCGTCACCGCCTCGCGCGGCAGTTGCAGCGCGCCGCCCAGGCCGGCCAGCATCGAACCGAAGGCGAAGACCGATGTGAACAGCAGGCGCTGGTTGACGCCGAGCGCGCCGACCATCTCGCGGTCCTGCGTCGCCGCCCGCACCAGCGTGCCCCAACGCGTTTTCTGGAACAGCAGCCAGAGGATCAGGAGCACGATCGGCCCGACCGCGATCAGGAACAGCTCATAGGTCGGGAAGCGGTTGCCGAAGATCACGACGAAGCTCTTGAAGCCCGGCGCGCGCGGCCCGATCTTGTCTTCCGCCCCCCAGATCGCCAGCGCCACATCCTGCAGCATCAGCACGACGCCGAAGGTCGCGAGCAGCTGGAAGAGCTCCGGCGCCTGGTAGATCCGTCTGAGGATCAACACCTCGATGACGACACCGATCAGCCCGGTCAGGGCCGCCGCCGCCAGAACGCCGCCCCAGAAGCCGAGCGCGTCCGCCGGTCCGAAGCGGCCGACCAGCGTCCAGGCCAGATAGGCACCCAGCATGTAGAGCGAGCCATGCGCGAAGTTCACGATCCGCGTCACGCCGAAGATGATCGACAGTCCCGACGCCACGAGGAACAGCGACGAGGCCGAGGCCAGGCCGTTCAGCGTCTGGGTGAGGATGAGGTCGATCATGCTGGCAATCCTGTCATTCCGGGGCAGCGCGCAGCGCCGAACCCGGAACCCACGACTGGGCGAGTCAGAAGGAACCGCGGCGGCACGGGCTCACCCGGTCGTGGGTCCGGGTTCGATCCTGCCGATCGCCCCGGAATGACGGATCTCACCCCGCCGGGCGCAGCGTCTTCACCACATCGTCGCCGGGCAGGTATTTCGCGCCGTCGGCGTAGCGCCAGTCGACCATCGTGCCCTTGCCGTCCTTCAGCGCGGTCTTGCCGACATAGGCGCCGAGCGTCGACTGGTGGTCGATAGCGCGGTACTCGGCCGCCCCGAAGGCGGAGGGGAACTTCAGCCCCTTGAGGGCGTCGACCAGCTTCTCGGTGTCGGTCGAGCCGGCCTTGGTCAGCGCCGCTGCGATCGAGTTCATCGTGTCGAAGCCGACCACCGAGCCGAGCCGCGGATAATCGTTGAACTTCTTGACGTAAGCCTCGCGGAACTTGAGGTGTTCCGGCGTCTTGATGTCGGCCTGCGGATAGCCGGTGACGATCCAGCCGACGGGCGCCTCGGCGCCGAGCGGATCGAGATATTCCGGCTCGCCGGTCAGCATGGAGACGACGGTGCGGCCCTCGAAGAGCCCGCGCGTGTTGCCCTGCCGGACGAAGTTCGTCAGGTCGCCGCCGAAGGTGACGTTGAAGATCGCGTCGGGCTTGGAGGCTTCCAGCGCCTGCACAGTCGCGCCGGCATCGATCCGGCCGAGCGCCGGGAACTGCTCGGCGACGAACTCGACATCGGGCTTGGCCTTCTTCAGCAGTTCCTTGAACCACTTCACGGCCGACTGGCCATATTCATAGTTCGGCGCCACGACGGCCCATTTCTTGGCCGGCAGCTTCGCCGCCTCCTCGACCAGCATCGCCGCCTGCATGTAGGTCGAGGGCCTCAGGCGGAAGGTGTAGCGGTTGCCCTTGGCCCAGACGAGCGCGTCGGAGAGCGGCTCGGAAGCAACGTAGAGCCGCTTGTTCTGGTTGGCGAAATCCGCGATCGCGAGACCGACATTGGAGAGGAAGCCGCCCGAGAGCAGATCGACCTTCTCGGCGTTGATCAAATCGCCGGCATGGCGCACCGCGTCCTCGGGCTTGCCGCCATCGTCGCGGAAGACCGTCTCGATCTTGCGGCCGAGCGCGCCGCCGGCGGCATTGACCTGTTCCAGCGCCAGTTCCCAGCCCTGCCGATAGGGCTTCAGGAAGGCGGGTTGGGCCGTATAGCTGTTGATTTCGCCCACCTTGATGGGCCCCGCCCCCTGGGCCCGCACCAGGGACGGTGCGGCGAGGATGGCGGCTCCGGCGGATGCGCCGGCCAGAAGACTGCGACGGTCGATCGTCATGCCTGTTCCCCATGTCTGGCCCGGTGGCGGATGCCCCAGCGCTCTTCGACAGATGTCGCATGCCGACGAAACCGCGTCAGCCGCGAATTCATTTGTATGCCTACGAATTTGAAGAGGCCCAAACTGCCTGTCAACGGCGAAAAATCGGCACGCGCTGGGCAGGGCACAGGCAGGCGGAGCGCGGGCCGCCGAGGCGGTTTGAGGCAACCTAGGGGCGCCGAGGCCTCGCTTGACGAGGACGCCCGGCAGGCGTCTGCCCAAAAATTAGGACAATGATGCTGCCCTTTTCCTCTTGTGGGGCCGGGCGCCTCTACCTATGTATGACGCACCGCAGCAGCGATGCTGCGTCGCCCTCCTTGGGCGTTTCCTCCCTAGACTTGGGCTGCGCTCACGCGCGGCCCTTTTTTCTTTGCAGTCCGGAAACAGCGGGGCCACAGCCGGCCTTCAGCGTGAGAACTTCACCGGGACGGCGAGCGCGATGGTCCCACCGCCCAGCCCTTCGGGCGGCGCCGGGACCGGGCTCGCCCGGCGGATCATCGCCACCGCCTCCTCGTCCAGCAGCGCATCGCCGGAACCGCGCACCAGACGGGCCGTGAGCACGCGCCCCGACCGGTCGATGCTGAACGACACCTGGACCGTGCCCGGATTGGCGCCACCGGGGAAGCGCTTGTAGCGGTTGAGATGCGCCAGCAGCGTGCCGCGCCAACTGGCGCGCGAGGCGGCGGAGGCGCTTGCAGCGCCCTCCACCGGAGCCGCGGCGCTGGGCGCGAGCTGAGCCTGCGCGCTCGGCGGTGCCGTGGTGCGCTCGGCCGGCGGCTTGTCGCGATTGACCGGTTTGCGCCGCTCCACGACCTTCTTCGGCGGCGGCTTGCGCTCCACGATCTGCGGACGGGCCGGGGGCGGTGGGGGCGGCGGTGCCAGCACGGCCGCGGCGTCGGGCAGCGGCGGCAGCTCCGGGATCTTGATCTCCGGCTCCGGCCTAACCACGGGCTGAGGCACCGGCTCCGGCGGCGGCTCCACGGGCGGCGGCTCGACGACCGGCTCGGGCGGCGGCGGTTCGGGCTCCGGCGGCTTTTCGACCACGGGTTCCGGCGGCTGCGGCTGCGGTTCGGGCTGGGCCTCGACCATCTCGGGGCCGGGCGCGACCTCCTGCGGCGGCGCCTCGGGCGCAACCGGCAGCGGCGCGAGTTCGATCATCACCGCGGCCGGCGGCGCTCCCATCGCCGCCTCGGCCCGCTGCCAGGTCACCAGCATCCAGCCCGCGACGCCATGGGCGCCGGCCACGACGACCACGGCGACTGCCCAGCGCAGGACGGCCGGCCAAAGCCTGGAACCGACGCGGTCGGAGCGGCCTCCCAGCAGCGCGGCGAGCGTCCTCATGGCGCAGGCGCTCGTGTCGCAGGCGCGGCTTGGGCAGCCCCCTGGCCGGTATCCTCCAGCCCGACCAGCGCGATCTTGAGATAGCCGGCCTGGCGCAGCAGGTTCATCACCTCCATGAGTTCGCGGTAGGCCACGGCCCCGTCGGCGCGCAGGAAGACACGCTGCTCGCGATCATTCTGGGTCTGCCGGTCGAGCGTCGCGCCCAGCGCCTCGCGCGGCACGCCGTCATTGCCGAGCGCCAGCGACAGGTCGCTCTTCACCGTCAGGAACACCGGCGTATCGGGCCTGGGCTGCGGCTGCGCGTTGGAGACCGGCAGATCGACGGCGACATCGACCGTCGAGAGCGGCGCGGCGACCATGAAGATGATCAGCAGCACCAGGATCACGTCAATGAAAGGCGTGACGTTGATGTCGCTGACCTCGCCGAGGTCGCCATCCTGCGCATCTTTGAGGGAAACGCCCATGCCTCACTCCGCCGATACGCGCGGCAGCGCGGCTGGAGCCGGGTTCGGCACCGCATGCAGCGGCGCGCGCGCGGTCGCCGCCGGCGCCGGTTGGCGCT
>NZ_JAUXYO010000123.1 GCF_030694325.1 Allobosea sp.
CGCGCGCGCCCGCTCGGCCCGCTCCTCCGCCTCCATGCGGCGCCGCATCTCCTGCTCCATACGCGCCTGCTCGGCCCGGCGCAGTTCCTCCGCACGCCGCTCCTCGACGAGGCGACGGGCTTCTTCGGCCCGGCGTTCCTCCTCGGCGCGCTTCTCCTCGGCCAGGCGGCGCTCCTCCTCCGCCTTCAGGAACTCGGCGAGCTTGCGCGCATTCTCGCGCATCTCGCGTTCCGCCCGCAGGCGCCGGGAATGGGTCGCGCGCTCGCGCGCATCAGCCTCGAAGGCCTCGACGCGCTCGATCTCGCGCGCCAGCGCCCGCGCCGCGACCATGTTGGACAGCGCATTCACATCCGTCTCGCGCCGCGGCGCGGCGAGCGGCCCGCGCCACGCCACACCGATCTGCGGCGCATCGGCCGGCCAGCCCTTCGGCAGCGCACCCAGCGGCTTGAGGCCGAGGCGCAGATCGAGCGTCAGCGCCCGCAGATCGACGATGCCGCTCGCCTCCGTCCGCAGCCCGCTGCGCTCGAAGGTCAGCGGCTGCAGCCGCACGAGCCCCCCCGCGAGCGTGAACGGCACAGTGACGCTGCCGAGCGCCCAGCCATCGCGATCGAGCGCCTCCGACAGGCGCTCCTGAAGCCTTGCGGCATCGCTTTCGGACGCGTCCTCCCCGGTCGTCGCGATGATGCGGGCATAGGCCGCGGGATCGAAGCGGCTGAGGCGCGCCTCCGCGAAGGTCAGGGCGCCCGCGCCGCCGAGCCCGGCGATCAAACGTGCCGGGCTCTCGCCCGAGCCGCCCGCCTCGATCTGGCCCGACACCTTGCCACCGAGGCCGCCACCCGTCAGCGGCGCGAGATCGACGCCTTCGAGCGTCACGCGGCCCGACAACTGCGCCAGCCCGCCCTCGCGCCGTGTGGCAAAGCGGCCGCCGACGCGGCCGCCGCCGAAGGGCGCGCTCAGATCGTCCAGCCGCAAGCCGTCCTGATCGGCGCGCAGGGCAAACCGCGCCCCGCGCAGGATGATGCCGTCCGTCGCCGTCACCGCGCCGGCCTCAATCGCGAGATCGAATTCCGGCAGGCTCGCCGGTGGGCCGAAGCGGGCGGTCGACCAGGTCGAGGCGCCTGCCGGAGCAGCCCCCAGCGCAGCGCCCAGCAGCCCGCGCAGATCCACCGACGGCAGGGCGAGACGGCCCGTCAGCCGGCCGCCCTCGCGCGCCAGAGCGAGCGTGCCATTCGCCGACGCGCCGGCCAGGTTGAACACCGCCTCGTCGAGCGTGACTGCATCAGGCGTGACCGCAAGGCGGGCATGGGCATCGACGAGCCCGTCGGGCAGGAGACGCGCGGCACCGTCGGGCAGGATCTGGCCCGGCCCCTCGGCCTGGAGCGTCAGCCGCGAGGCGGCCGGGCCGTCCTGCTCCAGCACCATCGACAGCCCGGGACCGGCCAGCGTCGCGACGCGGCGAGCGGCATCCTGCTCCAGCACCAGCTCGCCCGGCCCGCTCTGACGCGGCACCGGCAGCCCGAAGGCCTGGAAGGCCTGGCGGCGGTCGGCGAGATCGAAGCGCAGGCGGGCACCGATCCAGCCTCCGCCGCCGTCGAGCCGCCCGGTCAAGGAAAGCCGCCCGGCCTGCGCCGCCCCGTCGAGAACCAGCCCGGTTTCGCCGCTGGGAGCCCGGGTCAGACGAAACCCCACATCGAGCCGCGACAGCCCATCGCCGACGCGGCCGAGCACCGGCCGCGCCGCCTCGGGGACGAGCGGGCCTGCCAGGGCCGCGAGCGTCTCGAAGCGCGGCGCCCGGATGCGGCCCGCGATCTCGCCGCCTTCCGCCAACAGCGCCCCCGAGCCTGTGACATTCACGCCACCGAAGCCGTCGATCGCCAGGCGGCTGAGGCGCCAGACCGCGCCCTCCCGGCGCAGATCGAGACTGGCCGAGCCCGGCGGCGCGTTGCGGAAGCGCGCCTGAGTCAGGCTGAGGTCGAGCGCGAGATCGCGTGCGCCGATCAGCCCCGCGAAGCTCGTCCCCGGCGGCAGCGTATTGAGGTCGAACCCGTTGAGAACCGCCTTCGCGGCGAGCCGCTGAGGCGTGACATCGCCGGAAAGGTCGAGCCGCACGCCGGAAGAGCCCGTCACCATAAGCCGCTGCAGGCCGACACGCCCGCCGTCCCAGGCGCCAATCGCCTCGGCGTCGATCTGGCCGAGCGCGGCGACGAGATCGGCCAGCGCCGGGTCGAGCCCGGCCCGGGCGAGGACGAGCGCGATCCGCCGCGAATCGTCGGCCTTGAGGTTGAGCCGCCCCGCCACGCCGTCGAGATCGGCCGCCCCGCTCGCACCCAGCAGGGCGCCCGCCACGCGGACCGAAGCGGTCGCCTCCGAGAGGCCATTGCCGTCCAGTCGGCCGCGCAGGCCAAGGGCTGAGAAATCCTCCCCCCGCCAGATCAACTGGTCGAGGTCGAGCGACAGGTCGAGACGTCCCGGTAGCGTCTGCAGCACGCGCGCGAAGCCAGGGCGCGCGGCCAGCGCCTCCGCCAGGGCATCGGCATCCAGCCGGCGGGCCCGCAGGGCGAGCGAGCCTGTCCCGGTCGCCGGAAGAAACTGCCCCTCGCCCTCCAGCCGCGCCGCGCCACCGGCAACATCGACGGTCAGGCCGGCGACATCGAGCTGGCGAGAGCCACCCGTCACCTTGCCGGACAGGGCCAGCGCGCCGCCCGGCGCCAGGGTGAAGGCTCCGTCGAGACCGGGCGGCGCCCCGGCCCCCGGCAGGAGGAAGCTGCCGTCGAAGCTCAGCTGGATGTCGTGCCCCGTCACGAACGCCTTGGCCCGCAGCCTGCCGTCGGGCTCCATCCCGCCGGTGGTGACGCGCACGGACGCGCCGGCGGCCTCACCCTCGATCCGCCAGGGACCCGCGAGCGTCACAGCAGCAATGTCCGCGGCGATCGGTCCGATGGTCACGGGCTCGCGGCCCGCCTCGCGCCAGACCAGCACCGAGCGGCCGACGGAGAGGTGATCGAGGCTGGTCTGGGTCGGCAGGCCCGAGCCCGTGCGCGCCGGCAGGCGCAGCGCGCCCGCCTCGTCGAGCGCCACGACCACCGTCGCGCCCTCCGCCCGCGCATCCGCGATGCGGAACTCACCACGCATCAGGGCCGACAGCGCGAGTTCGACGGTGAGCGTCTCGACCGCGGCCCTGCTCGTATCCGACTCCGTGCCCCCGAAGCGGACATCCCGGAGCGTCAAACGGGGCGAGGGCAGCAGCCGCAGGCCGATGCCGCCGCCGATCCGGGTCTCGACGCCGAGTGCGCTCGCCAGCCGCTCCTCGAATTGCGGCCTGTGGTCACGCCAATCGACGAAGCCCGGCCCGACCAGCGCGGCGAGCAGCGCCAACACCAGCAAGCCGGCCAGAACTGTCAGGGTCTCACGCAACGTCCGGCATTGTCCTCGTCGTGGGATGGAGCAGCGCAGTCACGCCGACGGGCATCATGCAGGCAAGTCGCGGCGAGATCACGACAATTCCGGCGGCCTCGCCGGCTTTTTCGCAGCTCCGGCCCCTGCCCGCGGCCTCAGACCACGACGATCTTGCCGGGGTTGAGGATGTTGCGGGGATCGAGCGCCCGCTTCAGCGTGCGCATCACCTCGAGGGCGGGCGCGCCGTGCTCTCCTTCGAGATATTTGATCTTCTTCTGGCCGACGCCGTGCTCGCCGGTGCAGGTGCCCCCCATGGCCAGCGCCCGCTTCACCAGCCGGTCGAGAAAGCCCTGGACCCGCGCCACCTCGTCGGGGTCGGCGAGATCGAGCAGCGGCTGGGTGTGGAAGTTGCCGTCGCCGACATGGCCGGCGATGGGCGCGATCAACCCGGTCGCCTCGATGTCGCGCTTGGTCTCCTCGACGCAGTCGGCAAGCTGCGAGATCGGCACGCAGACATCGGTCGCCAGCGTGTCGGCGCCCGGCCGCAGCGCGCGGCCGGCCCAGTAGCCATTGTGGCGGGCTTCCCAGAGTCGCGTCCGGTCCTCGGCCTTGGTTGCCCAGTCGAAGGGGCCGCCGCCGAACTCCGTCGCGATCTCGCCGAAGCGCTCCGACTGTTCCTTCACCCAGGCCTCGGTGCCGTGGAACTCGACGAAGAGCATCGGCGTCTCCGGCAGGCCGAGCTTGGAATGCAGGTTGAAGCCCTTGATCATCACCTCGTCGAGCAGTTCGATGCGCGCCACCGGGATGCCGGTTTGGATCGTCATGATGGCGGTGTCGCAGGCCGCCTTGATCGAGGGAAACGGGCACACGCCGGCGGCGATCGCCTCGGGGATGCCATGGAGCTTCAGCGTGATCTCGGTGATGATGCCGAGCGTGCCCTCGGAGCCGACCAGCAGGCGGGTCAGATCATAGCCGGCCGAAGTCTTGCGGGCCCGCGTCGAGGTCTTGACGATCGAGCCGTCCGCCATCACCGCCGTCAGGGCGAGCACATTGTCCTTCATCGTGCCGTAGCGCACCGCATTGGTGCCCGAGGCCCGCGTCGCCGCCATGCCGCCGATCGAGGCGTCGGCACCGGGGTCGATCGGGAACATCAGCCCCATGTCCCGCAGATGCTCGTTCAGCTCCTTGCGGGTGACGCCGGCCTCGACGACGCAGTCGAGATCCTCGGCATGCACCGCGACGATGCGCTTCATCTGGCTCAGGTCGATGCAGACACCGCCATAGGGGGCGTTGACATGGCCTTCGAGCGAGGTGCCGGTGCCGAAGGCGATGACGGGGACCCCGTGCCGCGCGCACAGCGTCACGATCTCCGAGACCTCCTGCGTGTCCTGCGCATAGACGACCGCATCCGGCGGCTGATTTGGAATCCAGGTCAGCGTGTGCCCGTGCTGCTGACGAACGGCGAGACTCGTCACCAGCCGGTTGCCGAAGGACGCCGCCAGGGCCTGCGTCACGGCCGCAATGGCGTCCGGCGAGGGCGGCAGCGTCGCGGCGGTTGCGGATGTTTCGTGCAGGGCCGTGGCGGGAAAGCTCATTGTCAACATCCGACTCTGGAGTTTACATTTGAAACAAGTCGGCATCGCTCTTCGTTGCGATGTCGTCAGGCGTCCGGGCCGATCATCCGCTGTCCCGAACCGGGCCGGCGGAACGGTCCGGATGCAGTAAGATAGACCATCGCCGCAGGCAACGGGCTCGCCCGATCCTGCGCTTTCGGTGCGGTCACCATGCGCCCGCCGCGGGATGATGGCGGCCAGCCTCGCGCGCAGGAGAACAGGCTTTGAAGGAAGGGAGGCGGCCATGAAGCAGGACATCCGCGCTCCGGCGCTGTTCTTCGCGCCCTTCGTCTCTTCGGCGATGCGGGTGGAGCCGCAATGGATCGACTATAACGGCCATCTCAACATGGCCTATTATCATGTGCTGTTCGATCGCGCGGTGGACGAGGTCTTCTCGCTGGTCGGGCTCAACCGCGACTATGTCGACAGCCGCCACGCCTCGACCTTCACCGCCGAGTGCCACATTCTCTACAAGCGCGAGCTGACCGAGAGCGATCAGGTCCGCGTCACCGCCCAGCTCATCGCCTTCGACGACAAGCGGCTGCACTATTACCTCGAGATGCGACACGCCACCGAAGGCTGGCTGGCCGCCACCAGCGAGAACCTCTCGCTGCATGTCGACCTGACGAGCCGCAAGGTCTGCCCCTTCCCCGCCGACATCCTCGCCAACATCGCGCTGATGAAGGCGGCCCACAGCATGATGCCGCTGCCGGCGACGATCGGGCGCATCATCGGCATGCCCGAGAAGACCGCCATCACAGTCGAGGGCATGACCGGCGAACGCGAGACCGAGACGCGGCACTGACTCGCGCCAGCCACGCCATGCGTGGCGGACCCGCCCTCACCCGGGATCGGGAATGCACAGGATCTGCCCGCAGGCCTTGCAATGCACCGCATCCGGCTCGTGCCGCTGCAGGCCGCAGCGCGGGCAGGGATAGCTCACCTTCGCGGGCCGGAAGATCGCCTGCGCGAGGCGCACGAACAGCGAAATTCCGATGATCATCACGGCGATCGAGGTGAGCTTGCCGGCCGTGCCCGGCAGGGTGATGTCGCCGAAGCCGGTCGTCGTCATGGTGGTCACGGTGAAATAGAAGGCATCGACATAGCCCTCGATCCCCGGCCGTCCGCTGAAGAAGAAGCTGTAGATGAAGCCGGTGACCACGAAGAGGAAGGTCGTCAGGTTGATCACCGCCCGCGCAGCATCCTCCCGGTCGCGGAACCGGGTGCGGCGCCATTGCTGCCAGATCACGCCGCGCTGCGACAGCGTCCACAACCGCAGGATTCGCAGGAAGCCGAGATTCTCGAGCATGCCTGGCACGAGCAGCGTCGCCAAGATGACGAGATCGAGCAGCATGGTCGGCTGCCGCAGCAACCGCGGGATGTTCGAGGCCGCCAGCATCCGCGTCGCGATCTCGGCGGCCAGGATCGCGGCGACCGAATAGTCGATCCAGAGAAAGGCCGGCCGATCCCGAATCAGCGGCGTCGCGATGAAGAAGGCGATGATGACGATGTCGATGACCATCGTCGCGAACTGGAACCGCAAAGCGGCCGGCGAGCGCCCGTGATAGAGCTGCCGGAGCCGGTCGCGCAGGCCGCCGGGGGCGTCGGGCGCATCGCAGGGAGGCATTCCGCTCATCGGGCGGCGCTATCACGCGACTGTCAGGGCGTCCAGCGCAGCCGTGATTGGCGACGGCGCGCCCTCCGGTCTAGTTTGCCGGCAAGGCCAAGAAAAACACGGGAGCGAACACCATGGTCAGGGCGATCTGGAACGACACGGTCATCGCCGAGTCGGACGACACCATCATCATCGAGGGCAACCACTACTTCCCGGATTTCTCGCTGCGCGCGGACTTTTTCAGGCCGAGCGAGACGACCAGCGTCTGCGGCTGGAAGGGCACGGCGAACTACCACTCCATCGTGGTCGACGGGAAGGAGAACCGCGACGCCGCCTGGTATTATCCCGACCCCAAGCCCGCCGCCGCCGAGATCCGCGGCCGCGTCGCCTTCTGGAAGGGCGTTCAGGTCGCCTGACCGGCCTCAGCCGACTCGCTTCAGCACCGCGAGCGCGGCATAGCCGCCATGGAGCGAGGTCGCGCGCAGGGTCGCGCCGACCTCGACCGCGGCGTCCGCGAGCACCTGAGCCAGTTCCCGCCGCGGCGTGACGTGGAACAGCGCCAGCCAGCGATTCAGCACCGCACCGAAAGGGCGCGGCAGATCGCGCTGGTCGCCGAAATCGACGATGTGCAGTTCGCCGCCCGGTGCCAGACGCCGCAGCGCCTCCTCGACCACGCCCTGCCAGGGCGGGATCATCGAGAGCGCATAGGAGATCACGATGCGGTCGAACCCGGCCCGGCCGAACAGAGCCTGCGGATCGAAAGCCGTGGCGTCGGCCTGGGTGAGAGCGATCCGGTCCGCCAGGCCGGCCCGCCCGACCGAGCGCCGCGCCGTCTCCAGCATCGCGGAGGAGACGTCGAGGCCGAAGCAGGCCCGCCCGGGATAGGCCTGCGCGATCCTGACCAGGTTGCGGCCGGTGCCGCAGCCGATCTCCAGCACGCTGCCGCCCTCCGGCGGCGCGAGGTCGTCGATCAGCCGGTCGCGCCCGAGCAGGTAGAATTTGCGGCTGGCGTCGTAGATATGCCGCTGATGGCGATAGATCGCGTCCATCAGCCCGGCCGCATCGCCGCCGGGCGCGAGCGTCCTCACGCCACCGCCTCCGGCCGCACATAGAGATGGAAGCCGCCATAGATCGCCGAGCGATCGCGCGCACAAAGATCCCGGCTCATCTCCTCCTCGTAGCGCCATTGCTCGAGGATCTCGGCCGGCACACGCCCCGGCAGCAGGCGCTCGTCAGCGGCGGTGCGGAAGATGACCCGTGCGCCGGGCTTGGCCGTCCGGGTGATCTGCGCCCACAGCGCCGTCAGATCGGCGTCGTTCATCCAGTCCTGTGCATCGAGCAGGACATAGGCGTCGCAGCTCTCGGCCGGCTGCGCCGCCAAGAAGGTCGTGATCGCGCTCTGGTGATAGGAGACGCGGCGGGCCCGCGCCCGGACGCGCTCGAAATGCGTGCGCTGTAGATAGGGTGGCAGCGCCGCGTCTTCCGCGGGCTCGTAGCTGCGCCCGAAGGCCTGCCTGGCGAAGTAGTTGGTCTTCAGATCGAAGCCGCAGGCCAGCCGCTCGAGCCGGTCGCGCAGCGCGCCCCGGATGCCGTCAGCCCCGTCGGCGGCGAGCGCCTTGTATTGGGCCGGCGGAATGCCGAGCCCGTAGAGCGAGGCCGGCTGGCGGATCAGCCAACGCAGGAAGTGCTTGTCGAAGACCGGCGCCAGATGCCGCTCGAACAGGACGCGCTGCTCCGCGAGATCGCGCGCCTCCAGCATCCTGCGCGGGTCGCAGCCGAGCGCCCGCCCGAGCAGATGGCCTGCTCCGATGAAGCGGCCGAGCAGCCCGAAGCGATAGACGTTTCGGGCGAACATGCCGATGCGGCGCCGCCCGTCGAGCCCCCGCCCCTCCCAGTAGCTGCGCGAGGCCGCATCGAGATGCGGGGCGATCTCGCGGTCATAGAGGGCGATGTTCTCCCGCGACTGCGCCTGCCCGAAGAAACGCAGGAACGCGTCATGGCGTGTCATGCGAGCCAGCGCGGCCAGCTTGAGCTTGCCCAGCGCGATATGGGCGCCGTTGAGGTCGATCGCGCTGATCTTCGCCGGATCGGCCGTGAGATAGGAGAGAACGTTGCAGGAGCCGGACGCGATCGCCACGACATGGTCGTCCGGCTTCAGCGCCAGCGCCTCCATGTCGACGACCGGGTCCTCCCAGATCTGCGGATAGACCAGACCGGAGAAGGCCAGCGTGAACATCCGTTCCAGCAGGCCTGCCCTGGAGAGAGGCTTGTTGCGGTGAACCGCCGTCGTCAGCCCCATGCTGGTCGTGCGCCGCACCGCACGGGCCGTCTGTGTCGCCTGATCCGTCACGGGGCCCTCGCTCGCCATCCCTCGATGGCGAGCCGACTAGTGGAGTCGCATGACGCTTGGGTGACGCGACCGGGTCGTCAGATCACTGCGCCGTGACGCCGGCCGCCTTGATCACCGGCGTCCATTTGTCGACCTCGGCGCGGACATGGGCGCCGAGCGCCGCCGAGCTCTGGCCGGCATCGTCGGGAATGATGCAGCCGAGTTCCAGCAGCCTCGTCCGGACACCCGGATCGGCGAGCGCCGCACGCCCGGCGGCATTGAGACGGTCGACGATCTCCTTCGGCGTGTCCTTGGGCGCGAAGATCGCGTTCCAGCCGACGGCCTGGAATTCAGGCAGACCGCCCTCGGTGCTGGTCGGCACGTCCTTGGCGACATCGAGCCGGTTCGGCGTCGCCACGACATAGGTCTTCAGCTGGGTGAGCTGGGGCACGATGCCGACCGTCTGGTCGCAGACATAGTCGAGCTGCTTGGCGAGCAGTGCGTTCATCGCCGGGCCGGAGCCACGGAACGGTACCTGCTGCACCGGCGCCTTGATCAGATGGTGGAAGAACACGCATGTCAGGTGAGAGGTCGAGCCGATGCCGCCATGGCCGTAATTGTATTTGGACGGGTTGGCCTTCAGCAGCGCGATCAACTCCGGCAGCGTATTGGCGGGGAAGTCCTTGTGGGCCGAGATCAGCATCGGCGTGCCCGCCGTGTTGATGACGGGCGCGAAATCGGTGCGCGGATCAT
The DNA here is from genome assembly GCF_030694325.1 of Allobosea sp. Classification (GTDB taxonomy): domain Bacteria; phylum Pseudomonadota; class Alphaproteobacteria; order Rhizobiales; family Beijerinckiaceae; genus Allobosea. Next base: position 9,707 of record NZ_JAUXYO010000123.1, read on the forward strand.
AGGCGAGGTTCGGATAGAGCCCGACCGAAGCCGAGTGGGTGCCGAGATTGCCCATCATGATCGTGTAGCCGTCCGCCGTCGCGCGGGCGACGCGCAGCGAGCCGGTCGTGCCGCCGGCCCCGGCGACGTTCTCGACCACGATCGATTGTCCGAGCGTGCGGCTCATATGATCGGAGACGATCCGCGCGATCACGTCTGTCGGCCCGCCCGCGGCGAAGGGCACGATCATCGTGATCGACCGGGCCGGATAGGTTTGCGCGGCCGCGGGTGCGGCGGCCATGGCGAAAGCGGCCCCGAGGGCCAGGATCAGACGACGCATTGTTTCCTCCGTGAGTTGATGCCGCGTTGGCCGCGGTCTGGGATGGTTGGGACGGGCAGACGGCTCACATGTGCCGCAGGCCCACGCTCTCGATCAGCGGCAGCAATTCGTCGCGGGCCCGGATGCGGTGTCGGCGCGCCGCCTCGCGGGCGAGACCCGGCAGGCCGCGCCGGATCGCGTCGCTGGTGTCGCGATGCTCGGCCTCGGAAGCCGGCAGGCGTGGCCGCAGCCGGAGTGTCAGCATGCGCGCGCGATGCGACTGGTCGTTGACCGTCTGGATGATGCGCGCGAAGCGGCCATTGCCGCAGCGCTCGACCAGCAGGCGGTGGAAGGCCTCGTCGGCATGCCCCCAGGCGGCCAGATCGCCGGCGGCGAGAGCCTGCCCCATCGCGCCGGTGGCCCGGTCGAGATCCTCGGCCAGCGAAAGACGCGCGGCTTCCGGCAGCCGCGCCGACAGCTCGGCCGCGCCGGACTCGATCGCGATCAGCACCTCGTAAATCTCGGCGATGTCGTGGGGAGCGAGCGCGCAGATCAGGATGCCGCGCTTGGGCAGGATGCGGACGAGCCCCTCCTCCTGCAGGCGCAGCGACGCCTCGTGCACGGGCGTGCGGCTCATGCCGAGTCGCAGCGCCAGTTCCCCGGCCGAAGCCTGGTAGCCGGGCGGAAAGACGCTTTCGCGGATCGCATGCTTCAGCGCGCCATAGGCGGCGTCGACGAGGCTCGCACCCCGCTCCCCCGCTAGCTCGACCGGCTTGCCGCGCAGCACCATCCCACATCCTCCGTCGGTATGACTAACAGCTTCCATGGAAGCTGCAATGGATTCTTGACTTGCAGTGACTTCGCTTCCACAGACTGTGAAGGGACGCGTCATCTCGGGCGCCCGAAGGGAGACCCAGGATTCACTCCGGAGCCTTTCCGAACGAGGCTCCGGAATGGATCCCGGATCTGCGCGGCTTTGCCGCTTGTCCGGGATGACCCGCAATTTCGCATTGAAACCCCAGGATTGACGCAGGAGCGCATCATGAAGACCCACCGCATCGCCGCCATCCCGGGGGACGGCATCGGCGTCGAGGTCATTGCGGCCGGCATCGAGGTGCTGGGGGCCCTGGCGCGCCGCGACGGCTCGTTTAGCTTCGCCTTCGATCATTTCGACTGGGGGTCGGACTACTACAAGCGCACCGGGCTGATGATGCCGGCCGATGGGCGCGAGCAGATCAAGGACCATGACGCGATCTTCTTCGGCGCCGTCGGTGCGCCGGACGTGCCCGACCATGTCACGCTCTGGGGCCTGCGGCTGGCGATCTGCCAGCCCTTCGACCAATACGCCAATGTCCGCCCGACGCGCGTCCTGCCCGGCATCACCTCGCCGCTGCGCCACGTCTCGGGCCCGGAGCTCGACTGGGTGATCGTGCGCGAGAACTCGGAAGGCGAATATGCCGGCGTCGGCGGGCGCGTGCATAAGGGCTTCCCCGAGGAGGTCGCCACCGACGTCTCGATGATGACGCGAACCGGCGTCGCCCGCATCATCCGCTACGCTTTCCAGCTGGCGCAGGCGCGGCCGCGCAAGCTGCTCACCGTCGTCACCAAGTCGAACGCCCAGCGCCACGCCATGGTGATGTGGGACGAGATTGCCGCCGAGGTCGCGGCCGAATTCCCCGACGTGACCTGGGACAAGATGCTGGTCGACGCCATGACCATGCGCATGGTGATCAAGCCCGGCAGCCTCGACACCATCGTCGCGACCAACCTCCATGCCGACATCCTGTCGGATCTCGCCGCCGCGCTCGCCGGCTCGCTCGGCATCGCGCCGACGGCCAATCTCAACCCCGAACGCGCCTTCCCCTCGATGTTCGAGCCGATCCATGGCTCGG
>NZ_JAUXYO010000125.1 GCF_030694325.1 Allobosea sp.
CCGAGCATGACGGGTGGAGCGGCACTCTCTCCTCTGTGCCGCCATCACTCGCGACTACGGCCGCCTCGGCCTAGCTCCTCACGACTGGACCAGCCTATGACCACAGCCCCCGAAATCCACACGCCCGTCACCGGCGAGGAACTCGCCCATGTCTTCGACGAGGCGCCGCCGCCGGCCGATCTGTCGGTCTACGGCGTCGAGGACTGGATCACGATGATCGCCTTCTGGGTCATGGTGGGCTGCGTCATCCTGCAGTTCTTCACCCGCTATGTCCTGAACAACTCCTTCGCCTGGACCGAGGAGATCGCGATCAACGCGCTCGTCGTCGTGGTCTTCCTCGGCGCTTCGCTCTGCGTGCGGGCCTCCCGCCACATCCAGGTCGATTTCCTCTACCGCTATATGTCGGCGCGCACCGGTCGCTACATGGCGACCTTCGTCGATGCCGTCAGGATCGGCTTCTTCGCCTACGCGACCTGGCTGATGTACAAATACGCCTCGCTGATCCCCGACGAGATGATGACGACGGTCGACCTGCCGAAGTCGATCATCTTCAACGCGGTCGTCCTCGCCTTCGCGCTGATGACACTGCGGGCGCTTCACGTCGCCTGGCAGAACATGCGCCGCGGCTATTCCGTGCTGGAGAAGCCGGAAGCCTTCGACGGCTCGGAGGCCTGAGAGCGACCATGCTGATCCTGCTCGGTTCCTTCCTCGGCCTGATGATCCTCGGCGTGCCGGTGGCGATCGCCATGGCCGTCGCCTCGCTCGCCTTCATCATCATCTCGGGGACCGTACCCGACGTCATTCTCGCGCAGCGCATGATCGCGGGCGTGGAGAGCTTCCCACTGCTCGCCGTGCCCTTCTTCATCCTGGCCGGCAACCTGATGAACATCGCCGGCGTGACCGGGCGGATCTATGCCTTCGCGGTCGCGCTCGTCGGCTGGATGCGCGGCGGCCTGGCCCAGGTCAACATCATCGGCTCGGTGATCTTCTCGGGCATGTCGGGCACCGCGATCGCGGATGCCGCCGGCATCGGCACGATCGAGATCAAGGCGATGAAGGACCACGGCTACCCCACCGAGGTGGCCGTCGGCGTGACCGCGGCCTCCGCTACGCTGGGGCCGATCATTCCGCCCTCGCTGCCCTTCGTCATCTACGGGATGATGTCGAACACCTCGATCGGCGCGCTCTTCCTCGCCGGTGTCATCCCCGGCGTGCTGATGACGCTGTTCATGATGATCACCGTCGCGATCTTCGCCCGGATCTACAAATGGGGCTCGGACGCCACCTTCTCGCTGCGCCAGATCGGCACGGCCGGCATCGAGGTCGCAGTCGTGCTCGGCTTCCCGCTGCTCGCCTATGGGCTGCTCTGGGCCGGCCTGCCGGACAATCTGGCGATCGGCATCGCGCTCGCGGTGCTGCTGGGGCTCGATTATTATTTCGACTTCTCGGCCGTGATGGCGCTGATGACGCCGGTCATTCTGATCGGCGGCATGACGATGGGCTGGTTCACGCCGACCGAGGCCGCCGCCGCTGCGGTGATCTGGTCGCTCTTCCTGGGCCTCGTCCGCTATCGCTCGATGACCCTGCGCAGCCTGACCAAGGCGACCTTCGACACCATCGAGACCACTGCCTCGGTGCTGTTCATCGTCACGGCGGCCTCGATCTTCGCCTGGCTTTTGACCGTCTCCAACACGGCGCAGATCCTGTCCGACCTGATCCTCGGCCTGACCCAGGACAAATGGGTCTTCCTGATCCTGGTCAATCTGCTGTTGCTGTTCATCGGCTGCTTCCTCGACACCATCGCCGCCATCACCATCGTGGTGCCGATCCTGCTGCCGATCGCGCTGAAGCTCGGCGTCGACCCGATCCATTTCGGGCTGATCATGGTGCTGAACCTGATGATCGGGTTGTTGCACCCGCCGCTCGGCATGGTGCTGTTCGTGCTCTCGCGCATCGCCAAGCTCTCGGTCGAGCGCACCACCATGGCGATCCTGCCCTGGCTGGTCCCGCTCTTCGCAGCCCTGATCGCAATCACTTTCATCCCTGAGCTCACGCTCTGGCTGCCGCGGCAGATGGGGATGGTGCGGTAGCGGAGCCGGGAGCAGGCGCGCGCCCGTTGCTTCTGGCCTATGCGGCCGGAAGCAGCCGGATCACATAGAGCGCGCGCCCGGCATCATCGGAGACGCAGGCCATCTCGTCTGGCCCGTGGATGAGAAGGCTGTCGCCTGCGGAGAGCGTCGCGTCGCCAATACGCCAGCCTCCCTCCGGCGCAACCAGCAGGAGGACGGCCTCGCATGTGATGGGGTGTTCACCGGGGCCGTTGAGCCGCTCGACACGATGCGTCCAGGCGCCGCGCCGGCTCATCACGTTGAGATCGACGATCGGCCCGTCCAGGAGTACGCCCTCGACCGCCCGGTCGGCGGCGAAGGCGAAGGGCGCCGAGGCCGCGTCGAGCGTCACCGCTTCGCCATCGCCGAAAGCCAGCCGGATGCCCTTGCCCTTCAGCACGCACAGCGTCCGGTCAATTGCGATGAAGACGGAGAACGGCCCGTCCGCATCCACCTGCGCCATCGAGACCCGCCAGTCGAAATCGCTGAGGGACGCTCCCTCGGGAGACACCACGATCTCGGTCGTGGTTCCGCCGCCGTTCTTCCACGGCATGGTCCGGCAATCGGCGGCGCGGATGATGCGCATGGGCTTCCTGTTGTCATCCGGGGGCTCCGCGGAGCGGAGAGCCCGGAACCCACGACTGGGTTGCGTCCCTGACGCGGGCCAAACATACCCCGCCGGCTCACCCGGTCGTGGGTTCCGGGTTCGCGCTTCGGGCGCCCCGGAATGACAATCGTTCACCCCAAAATCCCCGGCAGCTTCAGCCCCTTCTCGCGCGCGCAGTCCTTTGCGATCTCGTAGCCGGCATCGGCATGGCGCATCACGCCCGTGGCCGGGTCGTTCCAGAGCACGCGTTCCAGGCGCTTGGCTGCTTCCGGCGTGCCGTCGGCGACGATCACCACGCCCGAATGCTGCGAATAGCCCATGCCGACGCCGCCGCCGTGATGCAGCGAGACCCAGGTCGCGCCGCCGGCGGTGTTGAGGAGCGCATTCAGCAGGGGCCAGTCGGAGACCGCGTCGGAGCCGTCCTTCATCGCCTCCGTCTCGCGATTGGGGGAGGCGACCGAGCCGGAATCGAGATGGTCGCGGCCGATCACGACGGGCGCCTTCAGCTCGCCCTTCGACACCATCTCGTTGAAGGCGAGGCCGAGCCGGTGCCGGTCGCCGAGCCCCACCCAGCAGATGCGCGCGGGCAGGCCCTGGAACTGGATGCGCTCGCGCGCCATGTCGAGCCAGTTGTGCAGATGCGCATCGTTGGGCATCAGTTCCTTCACCTTGGCGTCGGTCTTGTAGATGTCCTCGGGATCGCCCGAGAGGGCTGCCCAGCGAAACGGACCAATGCCCCGGCAGAACAGCGGGCGGATGTAAGCCGGCACGAAACCGGGGAAATCGAAGGCGTTCTCGACGCCCATGTCCTTGGCCATCTGGCGGATGTTGTTGCCGTAGTCGAGCGTCGGCACGCCCATGCGCTGGAAGTCGAGCATCGCTTTGACATGCTCGGCCATGGAGCGCTTGGCGGCCTCGATCGTGCCGGCGGGATCGCGCTCCTTGCGCTCTTCCCACTCCTCCAGCGTCCAGCCCGCCGGCAGATAGCCGTTGAGCGGATCATGCGCCGAGGTTTGGTCGGTGACGACATCAGGGCGGATGCCGCGGCGGACCATGTCGGGGAAGATCTCGGCCGCATTGCCGAGCACGCCGACCGACACCGCCTTGCCCTTGGCATGCGCCGCCTCGACGATTCTGAGGGCCTCGTCGATGCTGTCGGCCTTCTCGTCGAGATAGCGCGTGCGCAGGCGGAACTCGATCGAGGAGGGCTTGCACTCGACTGCGATCATCGAGGCGCCTGCCATGGTCGCGGCCAGCGGCTGCGCCCCGCCCATGCCGCCAAGTCCGCCGGTCAGGATCCATTTGCCCTTGAGCGAGCCGCCATAATGCTGGCGGCCGACCTCGACGAAGGTCTCGTAGGTGCCCTGAACGATGCCCTGCGTGCCGATATAGATCCAGGAGCCGGCCGTCATCTGGCCGTACATCATCAGCCCGAGCTTATCGAGATGGTGGAAATGCTCCCAGCTCGCATAGGCCGGAACGAGGTTGGAATTGGCGATCAGCACGCGCGGCGCGTCCGGATGCGTCCTGAAGATGCCGACCGGCTTGCCGGACTGGACCAGCAGCGTCTCGTCGGCCTCCAGCGAGCGCAGCGAGGCGCAGATCCGGTCGAAATCCTCCCAGGTCCGCGCGGCCCGGCCGATGCCGCCATAGACCACGAGCTCGCCGGGCTTCTCGGCGACGTCGGGGTCGAGATTGTTCATCAGCATGCGCAGCGGCGCTTCGGTCAGCCAGCTCTTGGCGGAGAGCTCCGTGCCGTGGGGGCTGCGGATGACGCGGCTGTTGTCGATGCGGGTCATGAACGGCTCCGTTCGTGCTGGGCCGCCGCGTCCAGCGCTGCGGCAATGATGGCGGAGAGGGCGGATTGCAGGGGCGCGGCCGTGGCCGCGTCGAAGCTCCAGGGCGCGGCCTCGGTCGCGAGATAGGCGCTGAGCGCCTTTTCCATCTGGAGCGCATGGACGTGCGCGTCGGGCCGGCCGTAATGGCGGGTGATCCAGCCGCCCTTGAAGCGGCCGTTGACGACATGGGTCAGGGGCTGCGCCGCCATCGCCGCTGCTGCAGCGGCCTCCACGGCGGCCGCGCAGCTCTGACCCGAGTTGGTGCCGAGATTTAGCGTCGGCAGCGTGCTGGGAAACAGCCGCGGGATCACCGACTTGATCGAGTGGCAGTCCCACAGCACGGCATAGCCATGGGCGGCCTTGACCCGGTCGATTTCGGCCGCGAGCGCGTCATGATAGGGCTGGAAATAGGCGATGCGGCGCCGCTCGATCTCGGCCGCGTCGGGCGGCGTGATCCAGATGGAGGCGCCGTCGAAGGTCGTCGTCGGCACCAGCTCGGTCGTCGCCTGACCGGGATAGAGCGAGACGCCCGACGGATCACGGTTCAGGTCGATGACATAGCGCGACAGCTTCGCCTCGACGATCGTCGGCTGGAAGCGCTCCGCGAAGGCATAGACCTCGCGCATGTGCCAGTCGGTGTCCTCGACCAGCCGCCCGCGTTCGTTCAACGCGGCTTCGACTTCCGGCGGCAGCCCGGTGCCGGGATGCGGCATCGAGAGGATGAGCGGGGAGGGGCCCCGGGTGACGGTGACGATGTCGGTCATTAAAAGTCACTCCATATCCTCGCCATCATCCCGGGCGACCGAAGGGAGACCCGGGATCCATGCCTGATCCTCACCAAAGGACGCTCCGGCATGGATCCCGGATCTCCGCTTCGCTGCGTCCGGGATGACGGCCCAGGGACAGTGAAGGGCACCAAAATCACGCCGAGAACTCCGCAAACGAATCCAGTCCCGCCGCCTTGCCGACCGCGCCCGACAGCACGAACGCGGTCGCCGCCGCGAGATCGGGCGCGAGGTAGCGGTCCTCGGTTAGCGGTGCGATGCGCTCGCGCAGCAAAGCGAAGACCGGCTCCAGCCGCGGGCTCGTCTGCATCGGACGATGATGCTCGATCGCTTCCGCCGCGGCCATCAGCTCGACGCCGATGATGCTCGCGGCGTTGGCCGCCATGTCGAGCAGGCGATAGGCACCATGCGTCGCCATCGAGACATGGTCTTCCTGATTGGCCGAGGTCGGGATGGTGTCGACCGAGGCCGGATAGGCCTTCTGCTTGTTCTCGGAGGCCAGCGCGGCCGCCGTGACCTGCGCGATCATGAAGCCGGAGTTGAGCCCCGCATCGCGCGCCAGGAAGGGCGGCAGGCCGCTCATCACGGGATCGACCAGCAGCGCGATCCGCCGCTCGGAGAGGTTGCCGATCTCGCACAGCCCCATCGCCAGCATGTCGGCGGCAAACGCGACCGGCTCGGCATGGAAATTCCCGCCCGAGACGACCTCGCCCGGACCCAGCACCAGCGGGTTGTCGGTAACCGCATTGGCCTCGATCGACAATGTCGCGGCGGCATTGGCGAGCAGGTCGCGCACCGCACCCATCACCTGCGGCTGGCAGCGCAGCGAATAGGGGTCCTGCACCTTCGAATCACCGAAACGGTGGCTGTCGCGGATCTCGCTGCCGGCGATCAGTTCGAGCAGCAGCGCCGCGACGCGGATCTGGCCGGGCTGACCGCGCAAGCGTTGGATGCGCGCGTCGAACGGTGTGTCGGAGCCCTTCAGCGCATCGACCGAGAGCGCGCCTGCGACCAGCGCGGCGTCGAACACCCGCGCCATGGCGGCAAGGCCGGTGAGCGCCAGCGCGGTCGAGACCTGCGTGCCGTTGATCAGCGCCAGCCCCTCCTTGGGTCCGAGCGCCAGCGGCGCCTGGCCGATCCGCGCCAGCGCGTCCGCGGCCGGCATGGTCTCGCCTTTGAGCCTGATCTCGCCGACGCCCATCAGCGCGGCGGTGAGATGGGCGAGCGGCGCGAGGTCCCCCGAGGCCCCAACGGAACCCTTGGCCGGCACGACCGGAAGCGCATCGGCTTTGAGCGCGCCGAGCAGCGCTTCGACCACGATCGGCCGCACGCCCGAGGCCCCGCGCGCCAGGCTCGCCGCCTTCATCGCCAGGATCAGCCGCACCACGCCGTCGGGCAGGGCCGGGCCGGTTCCGACGGCGTGCGACAGGATGAGATTGCGCTGCAGCGTGGCGAGGTCGCCATCCGCGATCCGGACGCTGGCGAGCTTCCCGAAGCCGGTATTGACGCCATAGGTCACGGTGCCGGCTGCGACGATGTCGTCGACGATCGCCTGGGCGGCACGGATCGCACCTGCACTCGTATCGGACAGCGTGATCGAGGCGCCGTCGATCACGTCGCGCCACTGCGTCAAAGCCGCCTGGCCGGGGTCGAGGAGAAGGGGCATGCTCATTGTCCGTTCCAGATCCGGGCGTGAAGCGGGTTGAAGCCGATGCGGTAGGCCAGCTCGGCCGGGCGCTCGATGTCCCAGATCGCCAGGTCGCAGGCCTTGCCGGCCTCCAGGGTCCCGATCTCGTCCTGCAGGCCGAGCGCCTGCGCGGCATGGCGGGTCAGCCCCGCCAGGGCCTCCTCCGGTGTCAGCCGGAACAGGGTGCAGGCCATGTTCATCACCAGCAAGGGCGAGGTCAGGGGCGATGATCCGGGATTGGCGTCGGTCGCGAGCACGATGGGCACGCCATGTTGGCGCAGCAACTCGATCGGCGGCTTCTGCGTCTCGCGCAGGAAATAGAAGGCGCCGGGCAGTACGACGGCGACCGTCCCGGCCTTGGCCATGGCGATGACGCCCGCCTCGTCGAGATATTCGAGATGATCCGCCGAGAGCGCGCCCAGGCCGGCCGCCAGCGCCGCGCCGCCGAGGTTGGAGAGCTGCTCGGCGTGGATCTTGATCGCGAGCCCCTTCGCCTGCGCGGCCTCGAAAACCGCCCGCGTCTCGTCGGGCGAGAAGGCGATGCCCTCGCAGAAGACGTCGACCGCATCCGCCAGCCCCTCAGCCGCGATGGCGTCGAGCATCGGCCCGGCGACGAGGGCGGTGTAGTCGCCGGAGCGGCCCTTGAATTCGGGTGGCACGGCATGGGCGCCGAGGAAGGTCGTGCGCACCCGCACCGGCCGCTCCCGGCCGATCCGCCGCGCGACGCGCAGCGTCTTCACCTCGGCCTCGATCTCCAGCCCGTAGCCCGACTTGATCTCGACCGTGGTCACGCCCTCGGCCAGCAGGGCCGACAGCCGCCGGTCGGCGCTGGCGAACAGCGCGTCCTCGCTCGCCGCCCGGGTCGCGGTCACCGTGGAGAGGATACCGCCGCCGGCGCGCGCGATCTCCTCATAGCTCGCGCCCTGCAGGCGCAGCTCGAATTCATGGGCGCGGTCGCCGCCATAGACGAGATGGGTATGGCAGTCGATCAACCCCGGGGTGATCCAGCGCCCGCCGCAATCGATCGTCTCCGCCGCCGCGAAGGCCGGCGCCTGGCTGCGCGGCCCGGCATAGAGGATGCGCCCGTCGCGGGCCGCGACGACGCCATCATCGACAGCGCCATAGGGAGCCGCCACCGAGGGCGCCATCGTGGCCACCCGGGCCCGCGTCCAGAGCCTGTCGCAGGTCGGGGTCTCAGCCGACATTGTCGCCATGTCGCGTCCTCTCGACTATCCTCGAATGGAAAGTATGCTAGCTAATTGCATATGCAAATGACAAGCCCTTAATTGCATAGGCAATTGGACGCTGGAGAGACGCCGTGACTCTGACCCTGCATCTGCAGCAGGCCCTGCTGCCGGAAGGTTTTGCCGAAAATGTGCGCCTGACGCATTCGGAGGGAATAATCACCGCGGTCGAGCTCGGCATCGCGGCGCAATCGGGCGACATCAGGCTCTCGGGGCTGGCCCTGCCCGGCATGCCGAACCTCCACAGCCACGCCTTCCAGCGCGGCATGGCCGGCCTGTCGGAGCGCCGCGGCGCGAGCGAGGATTCGTTCTGGACCTGGCGCGAGGTGATGTACCGTTTCCTCGACCGTCTCGATCCCGACGACGTGCAGGCGCTCGCCGCCCAGGCCTTCGTCGAGATGCTGGAGGGTGGCTTCACGGCGTTGGCCGAGTTCCACTATCTGCATCACGACAGTGACGGGCGCCCCTATGCCGACATCGCCGCGATGGGGGCCGCCATCGCCGCAGCCGCGGAGGAGACGGGGCTCGGCCTGACGCTGCTGCCGGTGCTCTACCGCTTCGGCAATTTCGGCCAGGCACCCTCGGTCCACGGCCAGCGCCGTTTCGTCAACGACCGCGACTCTTATCTGAAGCTGATCGAGGCGAGCGAAGGCGCGCTCCGTCCTCTGCCCGACGCGCGGCTCGGCCTCGCGCCGCATTCGCTGCGCGCGGTTGCGCTAGAGGATCTGGACTGGCTCGCGGCCTTACGCCCCGGCACGCCCCTGCACATCCATGTCGCCGAGCAGATGCGCGAGGTCGAGGATTCGATCGCGATCATGGGCAAGCGGCCCGTCGCCCTGCTGGCCGACACGATCGCGCTCGATACGCGCTGGTGCCTGATCCACGCCACCCATCTCGATGATGCCGAGCGTGACGCCATCGCCACAGGCGGCGCCGTCGCAGGTCTCTGCCCGATCACGGAGGCCAGCCTCGGCGACGGCATCTTCGACGGCGTGCGCTACCGGGCGTCCGGCGGCCGATATGGTGTCGGCAGCGATTCCAACATCCAGATCGATGCCGCGTCCGAACTGCGCCTGCTGGAGTATTCGCAGCGCTTCCGCGACCGCCGCCGCGCGCTGATGGCCGAACCCGATGCATCGACCGGCGTCGCGCTCTGGCGCGCAGCCGCCGCAGGCGGAGCCCAGGCCTGCGGCCGCGCACTGGGCGCGCTAGCTCCGGGGCTGCGCGCCGATCTCGTCACGCTTGACGCCGATCATCCGGCGCTCATCGGCAAGTCGGGGGAGGCGGCTCTCGACAGTGCGATCTTCGCCACCAACGCTCTGCCGGTGCGGGACGTCCTCGTCGGCGGACGGCAGGTCGTGGCTGAAGGTCACCATGTCGCGCGCGGGCTTGTGAAGGCACGGTTCGGGGCGGTCATGCGCAAGCTTCTGGCTGCGGTTTGACGGCCATGGCACAGACCCGGCTCGATGCGGTCAGGCTCGATGGAACGGGGCCGATCTATGACCAGATCCGCCGTGCCATCCGTGATCTCATCCTCTACGGCACCTGGCCGCCCGGGACGTCGGTGCCGCCCGAACACGCGCTGATGGAGCAACTCGGCGCCTCCCGCATGACCGTCCATCGTGCGCTCGTGCAGCTGGCGCGCGAGGGGCTGATCACCCGCCGGCGCCGCTCGGGCACGGTGGTGGCGAGCCCCCCGACGACCCATGCCATGCTCGACATCCTGTCGATCCCCGCCGAGGTGGAGCGGCTGGGGCAGCGCTATGCCTTCGAGGCGCTGGCGCGGCATGACGGGCGGCCGACGCCCGAACTGGCGCTGCGTTTCGGCTTGAAGCGCGGCGAAAGGATCGCCCATCTCGTCACGCTGCATCGCGCCGATGAGAGGCCGCATGTTCTGGAGGAGCGCGTCATCCATCTCGCAACCGTGCCCACCGCGGCGGGCGAGGATTTCGCCGAAACCCCGCCGGGCGACTGGCTGCTGAAGCATAGCCTCTGGTCGCAGGCCGAGCACGCGATCAGTGCCATCCCCGCCGAGCCGGACGATGCCGCGCTGCTCGACATCGCTCCCGGCGAAGCCTGCCTGCTGATCGAGCGGCGGACCTGGAATCACGAGGCCCCGGTCACGGCGGTTCGGCTGCTCTATCCGGGCAGCCGTCATCGTTTCGTCGGCCGCTTCGGACCTTACGGGGCGGTCTGAGATCGCAAAAAAGCCCGGCCGGCGCATCGCGCCAGCCGGGCTTCAATCGCACCGCTAAAGCGGCGAAGTCGTTCAGCAGTCGTAGCGGAAGCGACGGCCGTATTCGTCGCGACCGACGCAGGTGCGGGTCGGGCTCGTCGCCGAGCCGATGATGGCGCCGCCGGCGCCGCCGATGGCCGCACCCGCGAGTGCGCCGCCCGCCCGGCC
>NZ_JAUXYO010000129.1 GCF_030694325.1 Allobosea sp.
CGCGACACGCGCTCGGCCATCGTCGACGGGCTCTCGACGCTGGTCACGGACGGCACGATGCTCAAGGTCTATGCCTGGTACGACAACGAGATGGGCTATGCCTGCCGCATGGTCGATCTCGCCTGCCATCTCGAACAGGTCGGGATCTGATCTTGTGACGGCGGGAGCCCGCAACTACGCCATCGTCACCGCCGCCTATTGGGGCTTCACCCTGACCGACGGCGCGCTGCGCATGCTCGTGCTGCTGCACTTCTTCCGGTTGGGCTACTCGCCCTTCACGCTCGCCTTCCTGTTCCTGCTCTATGAGGCGGCCGGGATCGTCGCCAACCTGATCGGCGGCTGGCTCGCCGCCCGCTACGGCATCACGCGGATGCTCGCGGTGGGCCTGACGACGCAGATCGCGGGTTTCCTGCTGCTGTCGGGCCTGTCGCCGGACTGGACGGCCGCGGCCTCCGTCGCCTGGGTGGTGATGGCGCAAGGCATCTGCGGCGTCGCCAAGGACCTGACCAAGACGGCTTCGAAATCAGCGATCAAGGTCGCCGAGGCCGCGGCGCGCAGCGAGGACGCCGAAGGCCGGCTGTTCCGCTGGGTCGCCTGGTTCACCGGCTCCAAGAACGCAATGAAGGGCGTCGGCTTCTTCCTCGGCGGGCTCTTGCTGGAGGCGCTCGGCTTTAGGGGCGCGCTTTGGGCGATGGCGGCGATGCTGGCGCTGATCCTGCTCGGCGTCGTCACCGCGCTGCCGGCGATGATGGGGAAGGCGAAGGCGAGCCAATCCGCCCGCGAGCTTTTCGCCAAGAACCGCGCCGTCAACCTGCTGGCGCTGGCGCGCGTCGCGCTGTTCGGCGCGCGCGACGTCTGGTTCGTCGTCGGCGTGCCGGTGTTCCTCTACGCTGCGGGCTGGACCTTCACCATGGTCGGCACGTTTCTCGCGCTCTGGACGATCGGATACGGCCTCGTCCAAGCCGCGGCCCCCGCTCTTATCCGGCGCAGCGCCGACGGGCTCTCGTCGGAGGTGCCTGCCGCGCGGCTCTGGTCGCTGGCGCTGGCGGCGATCCCCTTCGCGATCGCGGCGCTGCTGGCGAGCGGCTTGGGCCTGCGGCCCGATCTCGTCCTCGTCGCGGGCTTGAGCCTGTTCGGCTGCGCCTTCGCGGTCAACGCTTCGCTCCATTCCTATCTGATCCTGGCCTATGCCGGCTCCGAGAAATCGGCCGAGGATATCGGCTTCTACTACGCCGCCAACGCGCTCGGCCGCTTCCTCGGCACACTGCTGTCGGGCCTGCTCTACCAGTGGGGCGGGCTGCAGGCCTGCCTGCTCGGCTCGGGCCTGATGCTGGCCGCCTGCGTCGTCGCGACGTTCGCCCTGCCGCAGCCAATCCGCGATCGTCGGGCGTGGGAGGCGGTCTGACGCGCCGATGACCTAAGGGGCTCGCGTCCCATCAGGCTTGCCAGCCCCGCTCTCAGGCGGCAAACTCCGGCGAGCTAGGGTTCAAGCGGTGTCGTCGGCCGAGTTCCGTCGGGCGACACGCAGTCGGGATAGTCGTTGTAATGATGAAGCGTGATGAAGCGGCCCTGGGTGGCCGTCGGCTGGAGCGGCTCGACCGCCGCTCCTTCCTCGTCGGTTCCGCCGCCGGCCTCGGGGCGCTGTCGCTGGGCGGCTGCGTCACCCAGGACGGGATGAGCCTCGCCGAGGCGAAGAAGCTCTACGGGCCGGTCGACGACAAGAAGTTCGCGATTCCGGCGACCGATCCCAGCAAGGTCGATCCGCAGTACTGGCGCCGCACCGTGCGCTACGAGACCAAGGAAGCGCCGGGCACGATCGTCGTCGATCCCGGCAACTACTATGTCTACCGCATCGAGGGCGACGGCAACGCCACGCGCTACGGCGCCAATGTCGGCCGCGACGGCTTCCGCTGGAACGGCGATGCCTATGTCGGGCGCAAGTCGGAATGGCCGACCTGGACGCCGCCGCCGGAGATGATCAAGCGCCAGCCGGAAGCGGCGAAATACGCCCGCGGCATGCCGGGCGGCCTCGACAATCCGCTGGGCGCGCGCACCCTGCATCTCTACCAGAACGGCCGCTACACGCTCTACACGATCTATGCTTCGCTCGATGAGGAATCGATCGGCTCGGGCATCACCAGCGGCTGCGTCGGCCTGCTGACGCAGGACATGATCGACCTCTACGACCAGACGCCGGTGAAGACGAAGGTCGTCGTCCTGCCCGCCTGATCACGTCGAACGGGATCCTGACCGGATTTCCCGCACGGCCTCGACGCTGCCTGCGTCGGGGTCCTGCTGCTCCGGACACTTCCATCCTCAGCGCTGGGCGAGCGGCCCGAGCCCCGCGCGGCTGCTGCGCGGCGTCGCCAGCAGCAGATGCGTTTCCGAGGCCGCGATGCCGGCGATCAGGCGCAGCCGCGTCAGGACACCATCGAGGGCGGTCAGGCTGTCGGTGCCGAGCTCGGCGACGAGATCCCATTTGCCGCTGGTCGTGTGGATGGCCGTCACCTCGGCGAAGCCCGTCAGCGCCGCGACCACGCGGTCCTTGGCGCGTCCCTCGACCTCGATGAGGGTGATGCCGCGCACCGGGGCCGAGACCGCGTCGGCCCGCAGGATCACCGTGTAACCGACGATTTCGCCGGCCTGTTCGAGGCGCTCGATGCGTGCCCGCACCGTGGCGCGCGACACGCTGAGCTCGAGCGCGAGATCCGACACGCCGCGACGGCCGTTCCGGCGCAGCAGCGTGATCAGGCGCTGGTCGAGCTCGTCCATCGGTGATTGTCCATTCTGAGCAGTCGGCCTTTCCATAACGGAAATCCGGCTTCTCATCTATGCCAATCTGGCGGGTTCATCCCGCCATCGCCGCGCCCTAACCTCGTTGCAGGGAGGTGACGGCACATGAAACAGACCACTTGCATTCTGCTGGGAGCGCCGGTGCAGGACGGCACCGGGCGGCTTGGCTGTGACATGGGCCCCAGCGCCTTCCGCGCCGCCGGCATCGGGCCGGCGCTGCAGGCGCTTGGTCACACCGTGATCGACCGCGGCAACCTCGTCCCGGCGCCGCGACGCGACCTGACCCACGCCAACCCCGCGCTGCACGGCCTGTCCGAGATCGTGGCCTGGACCGAGGCCCTGTCACAGGCCGTCCATAAGACCGGCGCGCAGGGCATGACCATCGTGCTCGGTGGCGATCACAGCCTGGCGGCCGGCACGCTCGCCGGCCATGCCCGCCGCGCCGACGAGGACGGCCGCAAGCTCTTCGTGCTCTGGCTCGACGCCCATCCCGACCTCCACACGCTGGAGACGACGGAGAGCGGCCACCTCCATGGCGTGCCGATGGGCTATGCGCTCGGCCTGCCCGGATTTGCCGGGACCTTTCCGCCGCTGGCGGCGGCGCTCGATCCCTCGCGGGTCTGCATGATGGGCCTGCGCAGCGTCGATGCGGCAGAGCGGCGGATCTTGGCCGGCAGCGGCGTGCATGTGCACGACATGCGCGCCATCGACGAGAACGGCGTCGGCGTGCTGCTGCGGCGCTTCCTCGACATCGTCGAGGCGCAGGACGGCATCCTCCATGTCAGCCTCGACGTCGATTTCCTCGATCCCGACATCGCGCCCGGCGTCGGCACGACCGTGCCGGGCGGGGCGACCTTCCGGGAGGCGCATCTGATCATGGAGATGCTCCATGACAGCGGCCGCGTCACCAGCCTCGACCTCGTCGAGCTCAACCCCTTCCTCGACGATCGCGGCCGCACCGCCCGCCTCATGGTGGACCTCACCGCCAGCCTGATGGGCCGCAGCGTGCTGGATCGCCCGACGCGGAGCTACTGAGCATGGACCGCAAGCTCAACCTCGTCCGCTTCGTCAGCGTCGACCGGATGATGCGCATCGTCGGCCGGCACGGGATCGAACGCGTGCTGACCGACCTCGCCGCCTGCATCGAGGCCGATTTCCGGCGCTGGGAGGCCTTCGACAAGACGGCGCGTGTCGCCTCGCACAGCCATGACGGCGTGATCGAGCTGATGCCGACCAGCGACGGGCGCCACTACGCCTTCAAATACGTCAACGGCCACCCCCTCAACACGCGCGACGGCCGCCAGACCGTCACCGCCTTCGGCGTCTGGGCCGATGTCGCGACCGGCTATCCGCTGCTCCTGAGCGAGATGACGATCCTGACCGCGCTGCGTACCGCCGCCACCTCGGCGATGGCGGCCAAGTATCTGGCCCCGCACGGCGCGCGCACCATGGCGCTGATCGGCAATGGCGCGCAGTCGGAGTTCCAGGCGCTCGCCTTCAAGGCGGTCCTCGGCGTCGATCGCCTGCGGCTCTACGACACCGATCCCGCCGCCAGCGCACGCTGCGCGCACAATCTCGCGGGTTTCGGCTTCGACATCGCGGTCTGCCGCTCGCCCGACGAGGCGGTGCTGGGCGCGCAGATCGTAACCACCGCGACCGCCGACAAGACCAACGCCACCATCCTGACCGACAACATGGTCGGCGCCGGCATCCACATCAACGCGGTCGGCGGCGACTGCCCGGGCAAGACCGAGCTCCATGCCGACATTCTCCGGCGCAGCGACATCTTCGTGGAGTATCCGCCGCAGACTCGCAGCGAGGGCGAGATCCAGCAGCTCGCCGCCGACCATCCCGTCACCGAACTCTGGCGCGTCGTCACGGGGCAGGCCGCAGGCCGGCGCGAGGCGCGGCAGATCACGCTCTTCGATTCGGTGGGGTTCGCGATCGAGGATTTCTCGGCCCTGCGCTGGCTCGCCGGGGAGGCCGCCCGCACGGGCGAATACGATGAGCTCGACCTGCTCGCCGATCCCGACGAGCCGCGCGACCTGTTCGGCATGCTGCTGCGCGCCGGAGCGGGCCCGGCCGCCGCGCATCCGCAGCCGTAACCCTCGCAGCCATCCCCCCCGGCCGGCGTCAGCCGCCGCGAATCACCAGCTCATGCGGCAGGAAGGCGGCCTTGGTCGGCTTGCCGTCGAGCACCGCCGCGAGCGTCGCCACCACCACAGGCCCAAAATCGTCGTAAGGAATCTTCACCGCGCTGAGCCAGGGGGCGATCCAGGCATTGAGCGGGTTGTCGTCGAAGCCGAACAGCGCCACGTCGTCGGGGACGCGCCGCCCGGCCTCCGAGAGCCGCCGATAGGCGCCATAGGCGATCAGGTCGCTGAGGCAGAGGATGCGGCGGGGCAGCCGCGGCCCCGTCAGGAGGGCGCCCATCCCGGCATGGCCGATGGCGAGATGGCTCTTGCCGCTGCCCGTCCCGCGCAGGATATCGGCTTCGGCGACGCCGCCGGCGACCAACCCGGCGACGAAGCCGCCGGCGCGCCGCTGGCCGGCGCTGAAGGACAGCGAGGCGTGCAGCAGGCCGAAGGGGCCGCCCCTGTCCTGGGCCAGCCAGTGCTGCGCCACGGCGAAGCCTGCGGCATGGTCGTCGATGCCGACGAAGGGCGAGGTCTCGTCGCCGGGGTCGCGCCGGTTGACGAAGACCAGTGGCCGCTCCGCCGCGCGCAGCTGGTCGAGCCGGGGCGAGGGGACGGCGACCAAAAGCACGATGCCGCGCGCCAGCTGCGCCTCCATTTCGGCGAGATACTCGTCCTGGATGGCTGGGTCCTCATGCGTGTCGCAGAGCGCCATCACGAAGCCGGCGTCGCGCAACGCCAGCTCGATCGAGGCGGCGGCCGCCGCCATCGCCGGGTTGCCGAGATTGGCGGCGAGCACGCCGACAATGCGGCTCTCGCGCTGGCGCAGCGCGCGGCCGACGCTTTGGGGCCGATAGCCCAGCGCCGCGACCGCGGCCTGGACCCGCGCGGCGGTCTCGGAGGTGGCCTTGTTCTCGACGCCGTTCATGACGCGCGACACGGTCGCGATCGAGACGCCGGCGCGGCGCGCCACCATGGCG
>NZ_JAUXYO010000135.1 GCF_030694325.1 Allobosea sp.
CACCCAGCCGAGAGCACCCGAGTGCACGTGCCCGATGGTCCAATCCGTATAGTGCGAGAGCGAGTTGACCGCCTTGATCGACATCAGCGGGCCCTCGAAGGTCGACATGCCGTAGAAGGCGAGCGAGACGACCATCAGGCGCAGCACGGGGTCGGTGCGCAGCTTGTCCCAGGCGCCCGAGAGGGTCATGATTCCGTTGATCATGCCGCCCCAGGAGGGCATCCAGAGCATGATCGAGAAGGTCATGCCCAAGGTCTGCGCCCAGTCGGGCAGGGCGGTGTAGTGCAGGTGGTGGGGGCCGGCCCAGATATAGATGAAGATCAGCGCCCAGAAATGGATGATCGAGAGCCTGTAGCTGTAGACCGGCCGGTTCGCGCGCTTGGGCACGAAGTAATACATGATCGCGAGGAAGCCGGCGGTGAGGAAGAAGCCGACCGCGTTATGGCCGTACCACCACTGGAACATGGCATCCTGCACGCCCGACCAGACGATGTAGGACTTCGGCGAGAGGATCGAGACCGGCAGCGCCAGGTTGTTGCCGAGATGCAGGACCGCGATGGTGACGATGAAGGCGAGGTAGAACCAGTTCGCCACATAGATGTGGGGTTCCTTGCGCTTCGCCAGCGTCATCAGGAAGACCAGCAGATAGACGACCCAGACGATCGTCAGCCAGAGATCGGCATACCATTCGGGCTCGGCGTATTCCTTGCCCTGGGTGATGCCGAGCAGGTAGCCGGTGCCGGCGATGACGATGAACAGGTTGTAGCCGAGTACCACGAACCAGGGCGACAGGTCGCCCGCCAGCCTTGCGCGCGAGGTGCGCTGGACGACGTAGAACGAGGTCGCGATCAGGACGTTGCCGCCGAAGGCGAAGATCACCGCCGAGGTGTGCAGCGGGCGCAGGCGTCCGAAATTGATCCAGGGCAGATCGAAGTTCAGGATCGGAAAGGCCAGCTGGAGCGCGATGATCAGCCCGACGGTGAAGCCGGCGATCCCCCAGAACAGCGCCGCGATGGTGCCGAACTTGACCGGTTCCATGTTGTAGTTGGGCCGGCCGTCGATCTCCTGCGGTGCGGGTCCGGTGCCGGGCTTGAAGCAGCGATTGCCGATGAGAAAGACCGTGGCGAGAGCCGCCGCCATGCCGACCGCGGCATGGAAGGCGTAAGCGCCATGGTCGGTCTTCGCGGCGATCAGCAGCAGTCCCAGAAAGGACACCGCGGCGAGCGCGATGCCCGTCAACTCGCCCGTCGTCGCCTGTCGGATCGGATTGCCCGTCGTCGCCATGCCCAGCCCCTGCTCACCCTGCGGCGCTTTTCGCGCGCGCTGTCATGGGCGAGGCTTAGAGGGGGCGGTGCCGGCTAGCTTTGATCGATATCAAGCCAGCCGGTGGACGGCGTTTTGCAGTCCTCGATGCAGAGGTCTTTGCTCAGACGACGAGGTCTTTGGCGGGCACCGGCTCGCCGCGCGAAACATGGGCGATGTTGGCGAACATGCGCGACACGGTGGGGGCGAAATTGTCCGCAGCCATCGCGGCGAGATGCGGCGTGACGACGAGATTGTCGAGCGTCAGCAGTTCGCTGTCGGCCGGCAGCGGCTCGATCGCGTAGACGTCCATCGCCGCGCCGGCGATCACCCGGTCGCGCAGCGCGATCACCAGCGCCGATTCGTCGACGACCCCGCCGCGCGCGACATTGATGAGCACAGCCGTCTTCTTCATTTTCGCGAAAGCCTCGCGGCCGATCAGATTGGTGGTCTCGGGCGTCAGCGGGCAGTGCAGCGAGACGACGTCCGCCTGCGCCAGGATCTCGTCGAGGCTGGCATGGCGGACGCCGAGCGCGGCTTCCTCCTCGGGCGTCAGGGGGTGGCGCTTGCTGTAGAGGATGGTGCAGCCGAAGCCCCGGAGTAGCCTGGCGACGTTCTGGCCGATCGCGCCGAAGCCGATGAGGCCGACGGTCTTGCCCGAGAGCATGAAGGTCTCGCCCGGCAGGCTGCCGGTGCTCCAATGGCCCTTCTTCAGCTCGGCGTGGCCGTAGCCGATATAGCGCAGGGCCGAGATCATCAGCCCGAGCGCGAATTCGGCGACGGGCACCGCATTGCTGCCCGTGGTCCGGGCGACCTTGATGCCGAGTTCTTTCGCCGTGGCGATGTCGATGTTGTCGTAGCCGACGCCCCATTTGTGCAGCAGCTTCAGCTTCCTGCCGGCGCGCAGGACGTCACCGGAGACGGCGACCTGGCCGGAGATGGCGTAGTCGGCCTGCGCGATGATCTCCTTCATGTGCTCGTCGCCCCGGGCGGTGCCATGGGTCAGGACGAAGCCCGGCGGCAGCAGGGCGCGAAGCTTCTCGGCGCGCGCCGGCGTGGTCATGTCGAGGAGGCAGATGGTCTCGGTCATCGTCTGGTTCCGTTGTCAGATCGTGAAGCGGGCGCCGGCGCGGGCGAGGCCGCCCGAGACCGCGACGGGCGTGCCGTCGGCGCGCCAGCAGGCGGCGCCGGTGAGCATGCCGTCGGCGTCGAAGCGGATCGCGTTCATGCCGCCGGCGATGCGCGGCATCCGAACGATGCGATGGCCGCGCGCGCGCAGCGCCTCCGCCACTGTCTCGGGGAAGGCCTCCTCCAGTTCGAGCACGCCGCCTTCCGTCCAGATGCGCGGCGCCTCGACCGCCTCCTGCAGGCTCATCCCGTGGTCGATCAGGTTGACGATCGCCTGCAGCGCCGAGGGGAAAATGCGCAGCGCGCCCGGCAGGCCGAGCGCGAAGGCGAGCCTGCCCTCCTTCAGCACGATCATCGGCGCCATCGAGGTGAAGACGCGCTTGCCGGGCGCGATCGAGAGCGCGCGGCCGGGATGCGGGTCGAAATTGAACATGTAGTTGTTGGCCAGCATCCCCGTGCCGGGAATCTGGGTGCAGGCGCCGAAGAGGCCGTTGATGGTCTGCGTCGCGGTGACGACATTGCCGTCCGCATCGGCGACCGTGACATGGGTGGTGTCGGCCGATTCACCGCCCGAGAGACCGGCCTTCCAGCTTTTGGCGCGGTCCATCTCGATCAGCGCGCGGCGTTCGTCGGCATAGGCCTTGTCGATCAGCCTGGCGACTGGAACCT
>NZ_JAUXYO010000136.1 GCF_030694325.1 Allobosea sp.
GAGAGGACGATCGCGGTGGCCTTGCCCAACAAAAACATCGAATTCGACGCTGTCTACCCCGCCTTGGGCAGCGAGGTCCGAAGCAATCTCGCGGTTGGACTGGGATCGATAGTTTCCAGTCGAGGATGCGTAACCGTCGATGCCCAGCAAAGGACCAATGTGCCAGGCCTGTATGCCGCAGGCGACATGGTCGAGGGGCTCGACCAGATTAGCTACGCCATGGGGCAGGCTGCCGTGGCTGCCACAGCTATTCGCAACGATTTAAACAACCGCCAACCTCTGTATCGGTAACTTTGGTCGGCACCGGCTTCGGTATTAGGATGGATCGAGAGCACCTCGGTCCACGTAAGCATCTTCAGGTGGCAACGTGAGGACGTCCGGTAACTTCGACTTCCGCCAGCCGGCGGCCTTACGGCACGCGGCAACCATCGAAGGCACTCGAGAAAGTCGAGCCGCATCCGTCAAGTTAGTACTGGAAGCTCAGCTGCGATGACGACTGTTTGACGCGATCTTGATGCCGCCGGCCTTTTGCCGGCGGCCCGGACATGGCATCCTCTACCTATGAAGATCCGGCTCTTCCTGCACGCGCTAATCCTGGCCATGTTCCTGACGGCCAGCGTTCTCGCGGCCTATGTCACCCCGGCGAAGGCCGGTATGACGCGGGACGCTGTCGGCGTCGAGGAGACCATGGAAGCCGGCATGCCGTGTTGCCCGTCGGACCAGAATGGTCCCAAGGACTGCACAACGAACTGTCCGTCGCTGACCTTCTGCCTCGCAAAGACTTTCGCCGGCGGAACGGCCAAGGCCGTAGCACTTCCGCGACCGGTCATGGCCATCATTGCTCTTCTGGGCGACGACGCCGAGCGCGCATCTCAGAGCTTCGCGCCCCCCGCCAGACCTCCGCGACGCTGAGGCAATAGCCGGCGCGTCAGCGCTGGCTCCAGCCGCACTGCGCTGTCTGTGCGGTCGGTGGGCCGTGGCTTCGCGCCACGCGAGAGCCGCGCCAGAGCGCGGCAGCCTGATCCGTTCGGGATACTCACAATGTCGACTTTGAATCCCCTGCGCGCGCTCGTCGCCGCGTTTCCGCTCGCCTTCGCAATGCCGGCGCTGGCCGACATCAAGGACTACGAGTT
Organism: Allobosea sp.; assembly: GCF_030694325.1. Lineage (GTDB taxonomy): Bacteria > Pseudomonadota > Alphaproteobacteria > Rhizobiales > Beijerinckiaceae > Allobosea. The sequence continues at coordinate 1,134 of NZ_JAUXYO010000136.1, forward strand.
CCAGCTCACCCAGTATGAGCTGAAGCAGGGTGACGGCGTCGTCGTCACCGTCCGGCTCATCGACAAGCGCACCGGCAAGGCGGTACCCGACGCCGTCATCTTCGCAAGCCGCATCGACATGGAGCCGGACGGCATGGCGACGATGGCCTCGAAGCTGGAGCCCATGCCCGCGCCCGAGCCCGGCATCTACAGCTTCAGGACCAACCTGATCATGGAAGGCGGCTGGCGTCTCTCGCTCGCGGCCAAGTTGCAGGGCGAGGTCGGCACGCTGGAGAGCAGGCTTATCCTGAAGGCGACGCCATGAGCCGGATTCCGCTCACCGCCCTCGCGCTCGCCACTGTGACGGCGGCGGGCGCGGCCGGTTATGTCGCCGGAACGCGCGGCCTCGTCCTGCCCGGCCTCGACCGGCTCCACCATGCCTTCATGCCCAGATCGCCGGTCGCGCAAAAGGCCGAGCCAGCGGCCGCCGCAGGGCCGATCGCCTATTGGCGCCACCCCGACGGTGCTCCGGTCTATGCGCCGGAACCCCGCAAGACGGAGGATGGTCGCGACTTCCTGCCTGTGCGCGCCAGCGAGGAGATCAGCTTCGACCCGCCTGCGGCCAGACCGGCGCAGACCAAAGCCGGCCCCGCCGCAGCCACCGAGGCCGAGCGAAAACTGCTCTATTACCGTAACCCGATGGGTCTGCCCGACACCTCGCCGGTGCCCAAGAAGGACTGGATGGGGATGGACTACCTGCCGGTCTATGCCGGCGAGGAGGCCGACGACAAGGTGATCAGGCTCTCCCCGGGACGCATCCAGCGCAGCGGCGTGCGCTCTCAGGCTGTCATCCGGCAGGCGATCAGTCGGCCGATCCGCGTGCCCGGCTCGGTTCAACTCGACGAGCGACGTGTCTCGGTGGTCGCGACGCGTTCGGACGCCTTCATCCAGGAAGTGGCGCCGATCACGACCGGCGATCGCGTCGCCAGGGGCGACCGGCTGGTCCGGATCTACTCACCCGAGATCACGGCAGCAAGCGCGCAGTTCGTCACCGAACTCAACGCCGCCGGGCGCGGCGCGCCCGAAGGCGGCGCGCGCCAGCGGCTGGAGAATCTCGGCGTCCAGCCGGAGATCGTAGCCGAGATCGAGCGCACCCGGAAAGTGCCGCTGACGATCGTCTGGTCGGCCCCGCGCGACGGCATCGTGCTGGAGCGCAACGTCGTCGACGGCATGCGGATGGCCTCGGGCGACAGCCTGTTCCGGCTCGCCGACATCTCGACGATCTGGGTCCTCGCTGACGTGCCCGAAGGCGATCTGGCGGCGATCCGAATAGGCGCGCCCGCTACGGTCCGCCTGCGCGGGCGACCCGGGACGGAGTTCGCGGGCAAGGTCGGCCTGATCTATCCGCAGGTGGCGGAGGCGACGCGCACCACAAAAGTCCGCATCGAAATCGACAATCGCGCCGGCATGCTGCTGCCCAACATGTACGCCGATGTCGAGATCGGCTCCGGCGAGGCGGGGCTGGTTCTCGCCGTTCCCGACAGCGCCGTGATCGACACCGGCACACGCCGCGTCGTCATCCTCGATCGCGGCGAGGGCCGTTTCGAGCCGCGCGAGGTTGCGGTCGGCCAGCGTGGCGACGGCATGGTCGCGATCAGCGAGGGCGTCTCGGAGGGCGATCGCGTCGTCGTCTCGGCCAATTTCCTGATCGACGCCGAGAGCAACCTCAAGGCGGCGCTGAGCGGTCTCGGCGTGCCCGCCGAGTCGAAGCCTGGGGAGCCAAAACCATGATCGCCCGCCTGATCGCCTGGTCGGCGCGCAACCTCGTCCTCGTCTTCGTTGCCACGGGCTTTGCCATCGCGGCGGGTGTCTATGCGGTGCGAACGCTGCCGCTCGACGCCATCCCCGATCTCTCCGACGTGCAGGTCATCGTCTACACCGAATATCCCGGCCAGGCCCCGCAGGTTATCGAGGACCAGGTCACCTATGCGCTGACGACCGCCATGCTGACCGTGCCGAAGGCGCGCGTCGTGCGCGGCTTCTCCTTCTTCGGCGTCTCCATCGTCGATGTCATCTTCGAGGACGGGACCGACCCGTACTGGGCGCGCTCGCGCGTGCTGGAATATCTCAACGCCGCCGCGCGCCGGCTTCCCACAGGTGTCTCGCCGACATTGGGGCCGGACGCGACCGGCGTCGGCTGGGTCTACCAGTATGCCGTCATTGCCAAGGAGATGACGCTCGCCGAACTGCGCTCGGTCCAGGACTGGTCCGTGCGTTTCGCCGCCTCGCGGGCGGAGGGCGTGGCCGAGGTCGCAAGCGTCGGCGGCTTCGTCAAGCAATACGCCATCGTGGTCGATCCGGTGCGGCTGCGGGCACAAGGGGTATCGCTGGCGACCCTGCGCGAGGCCGTCCGCAACAGCAACATGGATGTCGGCGGCCGCACCGTCGAACTGGCCGAGTTCGAGTTCGTGGTGCGCGGGCGCGGCTATCTGAAGTCGGTCGCCGATATCGAGAACATCGTGCTGCGGACCGAGCGGGGCGCGCCGCTGCGGCTCGCCGACGTCGCCCGCGTCGAGCTCGGCCCCGACGAGCGGCGTGGCATCACCGAGCTCAACGGCGAGGGCGAGGTCGCCAGCGGCATCGTGCTGCAGCGCTTCGGCGCGAATGCGCTCGGCGTGATCGAGCGCGCCAAGGCGAGGCTGGCCGAGATCGCCGCGACCCTGCCGGGCGGGGCGGAGATCGTGCCGGTCTATGACCGCTCGCAACTGATCGAGCGGGCGATCGAGACGCTGAAGGTGACGCTGATCGAGGAGAGCGTCATCGTCGCGCTAGTCTGCGTCGTCTTTCTCCTGCATCTGCGTAGCGCGCTGGTGGCGATCCTGATGCTCCCCGTGGGCATCCTGATCGCGTTTGCCGCGATGAAGGCGCTGGGGCTGGGCTCCAACATCATGAGCTTGGGCGGCATCGCAATCGCGGTCGGCGCCATGATCGACGCCGCCATCGTGATGATCGAGAACGCCCACAAGCATCTGGAGCGTGCCCCACCGGGCAAGCCGCGCATCGAGATCATTATCGAGGCGGCGAGCGAGGTCGGGCCGGCACTGTTCTTTAGCCTGCTCGTCATCACCGTCTCGTTCCTGCCCATCTTCACGCTTGAGGGCGAGGAGGGCCGGCTGTTCGGCCCGCTCGCCTACACCAAGACATTCGCGATGGCGGCCGCGGCCTTCCTGTCGGTGACGCTGGTGCCGGCGCTGATGGTCGTGTTCGTCCGCGGCCGGATCATCCCGGAACGCAAGAACCCCATCAACCGGGCGCTGATCTGGCTTTATCGTCCGCTGATCAAGGGTGTGCTTCGGGCGAAGACGCTGACGATCCTGCTGGCGCTCGCCCTGCTCGGCGTCAGCGTCTGGCCGGCGCGGCAACTCGGCTCGGAGTTCATGCCGACGCTGAACGAGGGCACGCTGATGTACATGCCCACGACACTGCCGGGCATCTCGGTCACCAAGGCGGCCGAGCTGCTGCAGACGCAGAACCAGATCATCCGCTCCTTCCCGGAAGTCGCGTCCGTCTATGGCAAGGCCGGTCGGGCTCAGACCGCGACCGACCCGGCCCCGACCGAGATGTTCGAGACCATCATCAACCTGAAGTCGCAGGACCAATGGCGGGCCGGCGTCACCTCCGACACGCTCAAGGCCGAGATGGACAAGGCGCTGCAGTTCCCGGGCGTTTCCAACGCCTGGACGCAGCCGATCCGCGCCCGCATCGACATGCTGGCGACCGGCATCCGCACCCCGATCGGCGTCAAGGTCTTCGGCGATGACCTGGCGAAGATGGAAGGCGTCTCGCGCCAGATCGAGACCGTTCTGAAGGCCGTGCCCGGGACCACCAGCGCCTATGCCGAGCGCGTCATCGGCGGCTATTTCCTCGACATAGTGCCCGACCGGATCGCGCTGGGACGCTACGGGCTCTCGGTCGGCGACGTTCAGGGCGCGGTCACGATGGCGCTGGGCGGCGAGACCGTGACGACCACGGTCGAGGGGCGCGAGCGCTACGGCGTCACCATCCGCTATCCGCGCGACCTGCGTTCCGACCCGCAGTCGATCGCGCGCGAGGTCCAAGTGACGATGCCGGGCGGCGGCTCCGTGCCGCTCGGCGAGGTCGCGAAAATCGAGCGCAAGCGCGGTGCGACCACGATCCGCACCGAGAACGGCCAACTTGCGATCTACATCTTCGTCGATATCGCCGGGCGCGATCTCGGCGGCTATGTCCGCGAGGCGCAAGGAGCGATCGCCAAAGCCGTCCACCTCCCAACCGGCTATCGCGTCGCCTGGAGCGGGCAGTTCGAATATCTCGAGCGGGCCGAGGCGCGGCTCAAGATCGTCGTTCCCGTCACGCTGGCGATCATCTTCCTGCTGCTCTACCTCAACTTCCGCCGGCTGACCGAGACGCTCATCGTCATGCTGTCGCTGCCCTTTGCCCTGGTTGGAGGCGTCTGGCTACTCTGGTGGCAGGGCTTCAACATGTCGGTGGCGGTCGCGGTCGGCTTCATCGCGCTGGCGGGCGTTGCGGCCGAGACCGGGGTGATCATGCTGATCTATCTCGACCAGGCGCTGAAGGAGGTCCGCGCTCGCTGCGCCGTAGAAGGGCGGGCGTTCACCCGCGCCGATCTGCAGGAAGCCATCATGCTGGGCGCGGTCGAGCGGCTGCGGCCCAAGATCATGACCGTGATCGCGATCATGGCGGGCCTGCTGCCGATCCTGTGGAACACCGGCACGGGCTCTGAGGTGATGCAGCGCATCGCCACCCCGATGATCGGCGGCATGGTCTCCTCGACCGTGCTGACGCTGCTGGTGATTCCGGCGATCTACGGGCTGGTAAAGGGATGGGGGCTGCCGAAGGCGGCGGCCGGGCTGTCAAGGCCAAATTCGACAGATGGCGGCGTCAAGTCGGGCACAGCCTCCAGTATGGCCGTCGTGTCAGAGCCTGTCCAGTGAGCTATCGTGCGTCGTCATTCCAGCGCGCGGTAGCGAGGTTTCAGGTCCGAGCATGTCGAGCACGGGACATTGCGCGAGCGGCTCACTGGTGCATCGCGCCACGGATGCGGCGAGGATGCTCTCCAGCCTCGTCAGGTCCGCGAGCTTGTGACGCACCTCGGTCAGGTGCGTCGCCGCGATGTCCTTGGCCTCCGCGCAGGAGCCCTGGCGGGGATCGTCCAGGATCAGGAGGGCGCGAACCTCTTCGATGCTGAACCCCAACTCGCGGCCTCGGCGAATGAAGGCCAGCCGTCTGACATGGACATCGTCGTAGACGCGATGGCCGCCCGGCGTGCGGGGCGGTGCAGGCATCAGCCCGATGGTCTCGTAGTAGCGGATCGTCTCGAGATTGACGCCTGCTGCTTTCGCAAGCTGTCCGGCGGCAAGGCCTCGCGCCTTCGTGAGCATAGGTGGCTTGATCCCGTAGTAGCTACCGGAGGCAGAGTGACATGGATCGGACCGGAGAGCTATTCATGATCAGCGCTGAACTCGGACAATCTGGCGCGACGAAGCCTCTCCCGGCGCCCTCGACGGGCGTCCTGGCGGGGACGGGCCTCGTCGTCGGAGCCGGAGCTCTGATCGCATCCTCTTGCTGCGTCTTGCCGATGGCGCTTGCAGGGCTTGGCGTGACCGGCGCGGTCTTCAGCGGCCTTGCGGTACTGGCCAATATCCGGCCGTTTCTCATCGCCGGCGCGGCGGTCATGCTGGCCCTCGGCTGGGCATTTTTCTTCTGGCGACGTCGCAGCGCGAGATGTGATGGCGAGACCTGCGCCAAACTGGAGCGATCGGGCCGCACGATAGGGCTGCTCGGCGTCGGCTCTCTGGTCATCGGACTGGCTCTGGTGTGGGGCCCTTACGTCGAGCCAGCCCTGCTCAAGCTGGCGCGGTGATTTTCATGGAACTTCAATCGACGCTGACCTGCCCGCACTGCTCCCATCAGGCGACAGAGACGATGCCCATCGACGCCTGCTGGTTCTTCTACGAGTGCAAGAGTTGCGGCGTGCTGCTGAGACCGCTGGAAGGAGACTGCTGCGTGTTCTGTTCCTATGGCGCGACGCCCTGTCCTCCGATTCAGGCCGCCGATGGAAAGTCGTCAGCGGCGGCCTGCTGTGGACCTCCGACAGCGGGCCCGAACTGAGTCCGGCGGCGGATCGGGGACTGTTTCGAAGCAACTGCGCATCGGATCCGGCATTCATCAGCCCGATCATCCAGTGCGTGTCCGCGAATAAAACTGGTGCGTGGTGACGCATGTCCAGTACGATGTTGTGCGGGGTTATGCGGCATGGGCGCCGCGCCTGTTCCGGAACCGGTACATGGCGGCCATGGCAATTCCAAGCACTGACTGCAGGGACTGAGATCCGCGTGCGGTGACGGGCCGACAGGCGGCAGTGATCGGGAGGGTCCACCACCGCTCACTCGGCTGTCGGACGCGCGGTTGGGGTAAGCCTTGGACCCTCCCCGCTATTGCTCATGGGGCGGCTGATCGTATCCGGGTAGCGCCATATCGGCCAGGATCGGGCATTCTGGGCGGTCGTCGCCGTGGCAGGTCCGAGCGAGATGCCGGAGTGTGAGCGACATGCCTTGAAGCTCTTCGATCTTAGTTTCGAGATCGCGCACGTGCTTCATCGCGAAGCGCTTTACGTCGGCGCTCGCCCGGCTCTTGTCGCGCCAGAGCGCCAGAAGTTGGCGGGCCTCCTCGATAGAGAACCCGAGCGTGCGAGCTCGCTTGATGAAGCGAAGCTCGTGAATCTCTTCGGTCGCGTAGATCCGGTACCCGGCCTCCGTCCGGATTGGCGGCTCGATGAGGCCGATGCTCTCGTAGTAGCGGATCATCTTCGCCGTCACGCCGGATGCCGTCGCCGCCTGTCCGATGTTCATGTCGATGTCTCCTATGACTGTGGCGAGTTCATTGCGCAGCGGCTAGCGCTGTCGGCCTCGTCGGGCTCGGTTCCACCCGCTTCGACCCGCCGAAGCGCTTGAGCCTCAGGGCGTTGGTTAGGACGCTGACGCTCGAAAGGGCCATGGCTAGGCCGGCGAACATGGGCGACATCAGGATACCGAAGGCTGGGTAGAGCGCGCCGGCCGCGACGGGGATGAGCACGACGTTGTATCCAAAGGCCCAGACGAGGTTCTGGCGGATGTTGGCGATCGTCGCCTGCGACAGGGCGATGGCCTTGGCGACTCCCTCCAGATCGCCGGACATCAGGACGACGTCGGCACTCTCGATCGCGATGTCTGTCCCAGTACCAATCGCGATGCCGACATCCGCCTGCGCCAGCGCCGGCGCGTCGTTGATCCCGTCCCCCACGAAGGCGACGCGGCCGCCTCCGGCCTGTAGCGACTTGACCACTTCGGCCTTGTCGGTAGGCAGAACTTCGGCGATGACCTCGTCGATTCCGAGCCGGCGCGCGATGGCCTGCGCCGTGCGTGCGTTGTCGCCGGTGACCATAACGATGCGCAGGCCCAGCTGGTGCAGCGCGGCGATTGCGGCGGGCGTCGTCTCCTTCACGGGGTCTGCAACCGCTATAATGGCCGCGAGCCTGCCGTCGATCGCGGCGTAAAGCGGCGTCTTGCCCGCGTTGCCAAGTTGCGCGGCCTGCTCGGCGAACGCCGATAGATCGAGGCCCAGCCGCCGCATCAACCGGTCGGCGCCGACCTCGATGCGACGACCCTCGACACTTGCCGCGACACCGAAACCGGGCTCGCTGGAGAAGTCCGCCGGCTCGGCCAGCCCCAGCCCGCGCTGCCGCGCACCGGCGACGATCGCATCGGCCACAGGATGCTCGGAGAGGGATTCCACCGAGGCGACGAGGCGCAGCACCTCGTCTTCCTTGAACCCTTCCGTGACGGCGATGTCGGTCAACTCCGGCCGGCCCTTGGTCAGCGTGCCTGTCTTATCGAGGGCGATGACCGTCGAATCCTTGAGGCTCTGCAGCGCCACGCCCTGCCGGAACAGGATGCCGAGTTCGGCGCCCTTGCCGGTGCCGACCATGATCGAGGTTGGCGTCGCCAGCCCCATCGCGCAGGGGCAGGCGATGATCAGCACGGCGACGGCGTTGACAAGCGCATACGACAGCGCGGGGCTTGGACCGAACGCTAACCAGGCCGTGAAGGTCAGGAGAGCCAGTCCGATGACGGCTGGGACGAACCACATCGTCACCTTGTCGACGAGCGCCTGGATCGGCAGTTTCGAGCCCTGCGCAGCCTCGACCGTGCGCACGATCTGCGCCAGCAGCGTATCGGCCCCGACTCTCTCGGCGGTGAAGCGGAAGGCGCCCGCGCCGTTTATTGTCCCGCCCGTGACTGCAGAACCGGGTTGCTTTCGGGCCGGGATCGGCTCGCCGGTGATCATCGCCTCGTCGACATAGGATGATCCCGATACGACATCGCCATCGACGGGGATGCGTTCGCCTGGACGCACGATCACGACGTCGCCCGCGACCACGGTCTCGATGGCGACATCGATCTCGTTGCCGTCTCGCAGCACGCGGGCCGACTTGGCTGGGAGCGACAGTAGGCGGCGAATGGCCTCGCTCGTCGAGCCCTTGGCGCGCGCTTCGAGCCAACGC
>NZ_JAUXYO010000147.1 GCF_030694325.1 Allobosea sp.
GCGGGCGTCGAGCCCGATTGCGAGACGGCCGGTCTTCGCGCGCCGTGGCTCGGGATGGCCGTCCCGGGCCACGGCGTTCCCTCCCGGGAACCAACACCACTCTGACACATCGCCAAGAGACAATTGCGAGCGCAGCGAAGCAATCCAGAGGCCTCGCGCAATCCCACTGGATTGCTTCGTCGGCTGCGCCTCCTCGCGATGACGGCCAACGACTCACAGTTTCGGCCCGCCGCTCTCGCGGTCCATCCAGTCGACCCGGGCCAGCGCTTCGACCAGGCTGCGGCGCTCGGTGCCGGCCTGGGTGGTCGCGACGAGATCGCCATTGGGCTCGATGCCGTGGCGGGTGCCGACGACCTTGTCGAGCCGGTCGAGCCAGCGCAGCGCGGCCGCCTTGGGCCCAGCGCTCTGCCAGCGGGTGACGGCCAACATGAGGTGGCGGGCGAAGGCCTCGATCAGGTCGACGGCGTCGATCTCCTCGAAGCCCTCCTCGGCCATGCCGACGCCGACCTGCCCCATGGCGAAGGGCGCCATCGTGGTGGCGCGCAGCATGGCGCCGAAGACGATCCACTCCGGCACCTCGTCCTCGCCGCAGCGCTCCGGCCAGGCCAGCCGGCCGCCGCCGATCAGGCCGAGATCGTAGATCAGCGCATCGGGCCAGCGGAACAGGATCGGCCGCTCGGGCGGGCTGTAGACCGCGAGTGCGTCGGCCAGCGCCGTCATCGCGAGATAGTGCGCCAGCCGCGCCTCGCGCAGCGGGCTGTCGGGCTCCAGCACCACGGCGAATTCGATCACGTCGAAGCGCCGGGTCCAGACCAGCGTCGCCGCGCCCGCCTCGGCCGCGATCGTGCAGGCATGGGCGAAGGCGTCGCCCGCTTCCCGCAGCGTGACGAGCGAAAATCCCGGCGGCAGCACCGGCTCGCGACGCAGATCGTCCGGGCGCAGGGCACTGGCAGCCATATCCGACCATCCTCCTGGAGCCTGCGACGAAACACGCCGGCTTCGTTTCTTTTGAACCGCTCCAATTCCATATAAGCACGGATGATCGCAAGAGAGGCGACACAACGCCGCCGGCCCGAGGATGAAGCCTGCCATGCAAGACACCACCCGGACGCTGATGGTGTGCTCCTGCGAGGACACGATGCCGCTCGATGCGGCAGCGCTCTCCCGTGGCTGCAAGGGCGCCGACATCCGGACCGCGCGCCATCTCTGCCGGACGCAGACCGAGCTGTTCACGCGCGCGCTCGACGAGAGCCATTCCATCACCGTCGCCTGCACGCAGGAGGCGCCACTGTTCGAGGAAATCGCGGCCGATCTCGACTATGCCGGGGACCTGGTCTTCGCCAATATCCGCGAAACGGGGGGATGGTCGCGCGAGGCGAAGGCTGCGGGACCCAAGATGGCGGCGCTGCTGGCGGCCGCCGCCGAGCCGATGCCGCCGATCTCCTTCACGACGCTGACCAGCAAGGGCGTCGCGCTGGTCTATGGCCGCGACGAGACGGCGCTCTCGGTCGGGCAGCGGCTGGCGGAGCATCTCGACGTCACCATCCTGATCAGCAGGCCCGGCGAGATCACGCCGCCGCGCGTCGTCGAGACGCCGGTGCTGAAGGGCACCATCGTTGCCGCCACCGGCTGGCTCGGCGCTTTCGAGCTGCGCATCGACGATTATGCCGCGCCGGCCCCCTCCTCCCGCGCTCGCCTCGTCTTCGGCGAGCCGCGCAATGGCGCCACCTCGCATTGCGACCTCGTCATCGACGTCTCGGGTGGGACGCCGCTGTTTCCGGCCGGCGAGTTGCGGGCTGGCTATCTGCGCGCCGACCCGGCGAACCCCGCCGCGATCGAAAAGCTGATTGCGGAGGCCGGCCATCTCGTCGGCGAATTCGACAAGCCGACCTATGTGCGGCTGAACGAGGATCTCTGCGCCCATTCGCGCTCGAAGAAGACCGGCTGCACGCGTTGTCTCGAGCTCTGCCCCACCGGGGCGATCACCCCCAATGGCGACCATGTCGCGATCTCGGCCGAGATCTGCGCCGGCTGCGGCGCCTGCGCGGCCGTCTGCCCGACCGGGGCCGTGACCTATGCGCTGCCGCCGGCGGATGCGCTGCTGCGCCGGCTGCGCACGCTGCTTGCGACCTATGCCGAGGCCGGCGGGCGCGAGCCGGTCATTCTGCTGCATGACGAGGCGCATGGCGAGCCGCTGATCGATGCGCTCGCCCGCTTCGGCGAGGGGCTGCCGGCCCGCGTGCTGCCGCTGCGCGTCAACGAGATCACCCAGATCGGGCTCGATGCCTTCGCCGCAGCGCTGTCCTTCGGCGCGGCCTCCGTGCAGGTGCTCGGCCGCGCCCGCCCGAAGCACGACCTCTCTGGGCTGCAGCGCAACCTCGCCTATGCCGAGACGCTGGCCGCCGCGCTCGGCTATGGCGCCGGCAGTGCCGGGCTGATCGAGACCGACGACCCCGAGCAACTGGCGGCGGCGCTGGAGCGGGTCGCACCGGGCACGGTCTCCCCGAAGCCGGCGCGCTTCCGCCCGATGGGCGAGGGCCGGCCGCTGCTGCGCCAGACCATCGGCGAACTGCACGCGGCGGCGCCGATGCCGGTGGCCACGGTGGCGCTGCCGCCGCGCGCGCCCTTCGGCACCGTGCATGTCGACACGGATGGCTGCACGCTCTGCCTGTCTTGTGTCTCGGCCTGCCCGGTGCAGGCGCTGTCCGATGATCCCGAGCGGCCGACGCTCGCCTTCCAGGAGGATCTCTGCGTGCAGTGCGGGCTGTGCGCCGCGACCTGCCCGGAGAAGGTCATCACGCTGGAGCCGCGCATCGATTTCGAGGCCTGGAAGGGCGGCAAGCGCGTGATCAAGCAGGAGGAGCCGTTCCACTGCATCGCCTGCGCCAAGCCTTTCGGCGTGCGCAGCACGATCGAGAAGATCACCGCCAAGCTCGAGAACAAGCACTGGATGTTTTCGGGCGACGCGGCCAAGCGCATCTCGGTTTTGAAGATGTGCGAGGATTGCCGCGTCGAGGTCGTCGTCAACGAGAGCTTCGACCCGCATCTGTCGCCGCAGCGCCCGCCGGTGCGCACGACGGAGGATTATCTGCGCGAGCGGGCGGAGCGGGGGGAAGATCCGTTGCAGTAGAGATGCCTGTCATTCCGGGGCGCGGCACAGCCGCGAACCCGGAACCCATGACGGGGTGAGCGGCTGCTGACCTGTGTCGGTGACCGCTCACCCGGTCGTGGGTTCCGGGGTCATCGCTGCGCGATGCCCCGGAATGACAGACGGCTCAGCGCGTCACCTTCTCCAGCCAGTCGACCAGCGCCTGCCGGTCTTCAGCCGAACCGATCGTCTGCTCCGGCATCTTGGTGCCGGGCGTGTAGGCGTTGGGGCCGATCTCGAAGAGCTTTGCCACCGTCTCCTTGGTCCAGACGATGTCCATCGTCTTGAAGGCCTCGGAATAGGCGTAGCCCGGCGCGCTGGCGATGCGGCGGCCGAAGATGCCGTGCAGCGTCGGCCCGGCGCGGTTGCCGTCCGACGGCGTCAGCGTGTGGCAGGCGGCGCAGGCGCGGAAAACCTGCGCGCCACGCACACCATTGAAGGCGGCCAGCACATCGGCCCCGGCCCGCGGCACCACCGTGCCGATATGCTCGCCGGTGACGGCGTTCCAGCGGCGCACCAGCCGGTCGGCGCCGCCCGACAGGATCTGGCGGCCATCCGGCAGGAAGGCGAGCGACCAGACCGGCAGCCCGGGCCCGACCAGCGTCGCGCGGATGCGGCGTGCGGCCCGGTCGATCAGCGCGACCTGGCCGCGCAGGCCCCCGGCCGCGAGCGTCGTGCCGTCGGACGAGAGCGCCAGTGCGATCAGCGGTGTCTCGCCGACAGTCACCTCCCCGCGCGCCTCCCCATCCGGCCCGAAAAGACGCAGCCGCCCGTCTGCCGCGGCGACGGCGATCTCGCCATCGGCGGCCACGACCACGCCGTTCAGCGGCGCGGACAGCGTGACGATCCGGGGCGCGCCGGCATCCGCCGGCCAGATTCGCAGCGTCGCGTCATAGCCGGCGGTGACGAGGCCGCCGCCAGGCAGGAAGGCGACGCCGTTGACCGGCCCCTGATGGCCCTCGAAGGCAACCGCGGCCCCGCCCCCGCGCGCCGTGACCCGCGCCGTTCCGTCCCAGGAGGCCGAGGCGATGCGGCGGCCATCGGCCGAGACTGCAAGCGCGGCCACGGGCCCCTTATGGCCCTCGATGATTTCGGCCGGAACGGCCGCCGCGCCGCGCCAGAGCGCGATGCGCCCATCCTCGGCACCGGTGGCAAAGCCGAGGCCGGGTACCGCCGCGACCGCGTTCACCGCGCCGTCATGAAAGCGCAGCACGGCCTCCGCCGTGCCGCCCGACAGGCTCCAGAGGATGGCCGACTGGTCGAAGGAGCCGGTCATGGCACTCGCCCCGTCAGGCGCGACCGCGATGGCCCGCACCGGCCCGCCATGACCGCGAAGTTCCTGAGCGGCGGCGGGGACAGCGAGGCAGGATAGAAGGATGAGGGGCTTCAGGAGGGATCGCATCCGCCCATCATGCCGCCTCCCCGGCGCCGTGACAAAGGGGCCAGTTGCCCCGGTGCGACCGCCCAGCCTATGAAGCCCGCGCCCAGCAACCGGTTCCCGCCATGACCGCCACGCCTCTCAATCTCCGCGGCCTGAAATGCCCCCTGCCGGCGCTGCGGGTCCGCAAGGCGCTGAAAGGGGCTGCTCCTGGTGCGCTGTTCCTGGTCGAATGCACCGATCCGATGGCGGCCATCGACATTCCCAACCTGATGCGCGAAACCGGGGACACAATCGAGGAGAGCCGCAGCGACGGCGATCTGCTCGTCTTCCACATCCGCAAGGCGCCGGCCTGAGCCGCGCCGATAGGAGTTCTGCCCTTGGCCCTCACCCAAGCCGACATCCTGCGCGCGCTCGAACTGGTGAAGCTGCCGGCCAGCGGCCAGTCGCTCTCCGCCTCGGGCCGCGTCGCCGACATCCTGATCGACGGCGGCAAGGTGATCTTCGCCATCGGTATCGACCCGACCGAAGCCGCGACCATGGAGCCGGTGCGCAAGGCGGCCGAAAGCGCGGTGTCGGGCCTGCCCGGCGTGAGCCAGGTCCTGGTTGGGCTGACCGCCGACAAAGCGCCCTCCTCGGCTGCCGCGCAGGCGCGCAGCCAGGCCCAGCGCCCGGCGCCCGGTGGCCCGACGCCGAAGGCGGCCGGCGTGCCGGGTGTGAAGCAGATCATCGCGGTCGCATCCGGCAAGGGCGGCGTCGGCAAGTCGACCACCACCGCGAATCTCTCCGTGGCCCTGGCGACGCTCGGCCTCAAGGTCGGCGTGCTCGACGCCGACATCTACGGCCCGTCGGTGCCCAAGATCTTCGGCATCACCGGCAAGCCGCGGCTGGTCTCCGGGCGGACGCTGGCGCCGATGGAGGCCTATGGGCTGAAGATCATGTCGATCGGCTTCCTCATCGACGAGGAAACGCCGATGATCTGGCGCGGGCCGATGGTGATATCCGCCATCACCCAGATGCTGCGCGAGGTCGCCTGGGGCGAGCTCGACGTGCTCGTCGTCGACATGCCGCCCGGCACCGGCGACGCGCAGCTGACCATGGCACAGCAGACGCCGCTGGCCGGCGCCGTGATCGTCTCGACCCCGCAGGATCTGGCGCTGCTCGATGCGCGGCGCGGCGTCGCGATGTTCAAAAAGGTCGAGGTGCCGATCCTCGGCATCGTCGAGAACATGAGCTATTTCATCTGCCCGGAATGCGGCACGCGCTCGGACATCTTCGCCCATGGCGGGGCGCGGCATGAAGCGGAACGCCTCGGCGTGCCCTTCCTCGGCGAGGTGCCGCTGGCCATGCCGATTCGGGAGACCTCCGATTCAGGCCGGCCGATCGTGGCGAGCGACCCGGATTCGGCCCATGCCAAGGCCTATCTCGCGATCGCGCGGCAGGTCATGGCGTCGATGGCCGGAGGGGCGGCCCGTGCCGCGCCGCGCATCGTCATCGAGTGAGCGGCGCTCGCCATCAAGACGCGCTCTCCGTCATCTTGGGCGACCGAAGGTCGTCCCGGGATCGATCATAGGGGACGACATCGCCTTATGATGGATCCCGGATCTGGGCCGCTGCGCGGCTTGTCCAGGATGACGGTGTGGTTCCGCGATTGACCGAACTGATCGCTCAGAGCCTGACGCCGCTGGTCGAGAAGGCGACGTCGACCGGCTTCTGGAAATAGTCGTTCAGCACGAGGCTGGCGCCGAAGGCGAGGATGGCGGCGACGGCGATGGCAGCGACGAACGATTTCATGGTCTTCCCCCGAATGGCGGCGCGGCAGCGATAAGCCGCTCTTATACAAGACAGATAGCGAAGGACAGCGGGCGCTTCAAGCAGTCGCGAGAGTGGCGAAAAGCCGCTCGGCCTCGTCCAGATCCTCCGGCCGGTTGGCGTTGAAGAAGGGATCGACCGGATCGACCGGCCACTCCGCACTGGCGCAGCCGTGACGGGCGGTCCAGCGGTCGATCTTGCGCTCGCCCTCGACCGTCAGCGCCCGGCGCAGATCATCCCGCAGCGACACCGGCCAGAGCCCGATCACGGGATGCGTCCAGCCGCCCGAGGCGGCGCAGGCGAGCGGAACGTTTTCCGCTTGGCGCGCCGCATAGAGGCGGGCGACGAGATCGCGCGGGATGAAGGGCGTGTCGGCGGCGACGCTGACGAGCCATTCGCTCTCGGGCCGATGGGCGGCCATCCAGTCGAGCCCGGCGAGGATGCCGGCCAGCGGCCCGGCGAAATCCGGCACGCTGTCGGCGACCACCGGCAGGCCGCAATCGGCGAAGCGGGCGGGATCGCCATTGGCGTTGACCACGAGCCCGTCGCATTGGGGCGCCAGGCGCTCGATGACATGGGCGAGGATGGTGCGACCCGCGATGGTCCGCAGCGGCTTGTCACCGCCCCCCATGCGGCGCGCGAGGCCACCGGCGAGGAGCAGACCGAGGGTGGGGGGGGTCATTGAGCAACCACCTTGTCATCCCGGGGCGATCCGCAGGATCGAACCCGGAACCCACGACCGGGCGATATATGAAGAACGCGCAGTATTCCGGATTCAACCCCGTCGTGGGTTCCGGGTTCTTCGCTGCGCGAAGCCCCGGAATGACAGAGGGGCTCAATCATCACGATCGGCCCCCTTGCGCCGGCTCCTGCCGCCCTCCTCCTCGACCGTGTCGGGGTCCTGGTCGAAGACGATGTTCTGCTCGCCGGCGAGCGCGACGAAACGCTTGCCGCGTGCGCGGCCGATCAGGGTGAGGCCTGCCTTGCGGGCCAGTTCGACGCCCCATTCGGTGAAGCCGGATCGCGAGACCAGCACGGGGATGCCCATGCGCACGGTCTTGATCACCATTTCCGAGGTCAGGCGGCCGGTGGTGTAGAAGATCATCTTCGCGGGATCGACATCGTGCCGGAACATCCAGCCGGCGACCTTGTCGACGGCGTTATGGCGGCCGACATCCTCCATGTAGACCAGCGGCCTGTCGGCCTCGCAGAGCACGCAGCCATGGATGGCGCCGGCCTCGAGATAGAGCGAGGGCGTGGTGTTGATCTTCTTCGTCAGCGCATAGAGCCAGCTGGTGCGGAGTTCCGCCTTGGGCAGTTCGATCTCGTCGATCGCCTCCATCAGGTCCCCAAAGGCAGTGCCCTGGGCGCAGCCGGAGGTCAGCGTCTTCTTCTTCAGCTTCTCCTCGAAATTGGTGCGCTCCGGCGTGCGAACGACGACGACCTCGAGCTCCTCGTCATAATCGACGGCATCGACGACATCGCCGCGCCTGAGCATGTTCTGGTTCAGGAGATAGCCCAGCGCCAGCGCGTCGGGATGGTCGCCGATCGTCATCATGGTGACGATCTCCTGCGCGTTCAGGTAGAGCGTCAACGCGCGCTCCGTGACGACGCGGGTCTCGACCCTCGCGCCCGTCTGGTCGATGCCGGAGACGGTCGCGCCCAACCGGGCGGCTTGCGGATCGGGCCGGACCAGATACTCGTCGAGGAAGCTCATATCCTGCGCCATCGCGCCCTCCGCTCAAGCGGCCAGGCGCGCGACGCCGAGCCCCCAGGCCTCGACCGCCTCGGCCTGCGCCGGCAGTTCGGCCCAGTCTTCCCCCGCGAAATCGCGGAAGGCGGGCAGCACATCCTGCCGGACCGCGATCAGCACGGGCAGCCCGGCCATCAGCGCCGCGGCGATCTCCTGCCGCAGCCCCTGGCCGAGCATCTCCTGCCGGCCGAATTTGTTGACGATGACGAGATCCGTCTCGCCCGCCAGAGCCGCGCCCAGAGCGCCGCCCGCTGCGGCGAGGCCGGTCGCGTCGAGCCGGCAGCCGGTGGCACCGGCCCCGCGGTTCTCGCTGATCGGAAAGCGCGCTCCGCTGGCGAGATCCTCCAACTCCATCGCGAGACAGCCGCTCTCGCAGGCACCCTCATTGTGCTGGACGACGCCGCCGAGGCGCAGGCCCTGCGCCTTCAGGCGCGACGCGGTGTCGGCCATGAACCGGTCGATGGGGAAGCCCGACGAATAGGGAATGACGGCCAAGAGCATCGCGACCTCATCCCATGAAAAGCGAGAGGCGACCAGAGGGCTTTCGTCGCAGCAGGCCGCGCGCTGCGACCGCGAAATGCGACGCAGGTGTTGCGCTGACCCTACAGTCGCGCCTCGCGGGGCCGGCTACGGTCGAGACCAGCATCCTCCGGCGCGTTTTCCGGCGGAGGCCAGACCCCGGTTCGCGATCCATGCCCCGTCACCTCGCCCCGCCCCCGCTCGACCCGGCCGCCGATGCCGCGCTGCTGCTGAGGCGCATCGCCTTCGGTACGCTGGCGCTGCTGCTGCCGACCGCGTCCCTCGTGTCGCGGCGTGCCGCGGTGGTGCTGGCGCCGATCGGCGTCGTGCTTCTGGTCATCGCCATGCTGATCGAGGACCCGCGCGATTTCGTCTCGCGGCTCAAGCGGAGTGTGTTCAGCCTGCCGGGGCTGATTCTGATCGGCCTCGTCGCCTGGGCGGTGCTGTCTCTGGTCTGGAGCCCTTACACGATCTCGGCGACGGAAAAGGCCAGCAACATCGTTCTCGCCGTCGCACTCGGCTTCCTGGGCAATGCGGCGCTGCCTGAGCGGATGCGGGCCTCGAACCTCAACCTCGCCCCGCTCGGGGCCGGCACCGCCGCCGCCTTCGCGCTGGCGCTGATCGTGATGGCGGCCCTGCGCCACCAGGACAGCGACGGCGGCGTCGAGCGCGGGATCAGCGTCATCCTGATCATGTCCTGGCCGGCGCTCGCCTGGTTGCTCTCGCGCGAGCGGGGCCTGAGCGCGCTCGGTCTCGCGCTGATCGTTGCGCTGCTGTCGCTGACGCGGTTCGAGGACGGCGAGGCCGTGGCGATGATCTGCGGCGCGGTCGCCTTCGGGGCCGTCAGCGCCAATCGCGAAAGGGCAGCGACCATGGTCGCAGCCGTTCTGGCCGGGCTGATCCTGCTGGCGCCGATCCTGCCCTTCCTGATGATCCCGATCGTCTCACGGCTGCCCGACAGTTCGCTCGCCTCTTCGCTGGGAGTCTGGGCCGATGTGATCAGCAGCGCGCCGATCCAGCTCGTGACCGGGCACGGCCTCGACACCGTGCTGCGCGGCCGGCTGATCGGCGCCCTGCCGCCCTCGACCCCGACGACGCTGCTGTTCGAAACCTGGTATGAGCTGGGCCTCGTCGGCGCGGCTGCGGCCGCCTTCTGCCTCTACATCGCCGTCCGGGCGGCGGGGCGAATGCCCGGCGCGCTGGCGGCTGGCGGCGTGGCGGCCTTCACCACCGCCTTTGCGCTCTCGGCGCTCGGCTTCGCGACTTTGCAGCCCTGGTGGCTGATGACGTTGACGGCTGTCGTGCTGATGTTCGGCGCGATCGCGCGAGGACAGTATCGCACCGACCGGCCCGTCGCGCCGCTGCTGAAGTCCCCGGGAACGACGCGCCCGAAGGCCGGCGGCACGCCCGCCTGAGGCCCGGGACGGTCAGGCTGCGGCGACGCGCCCGGCCTGGACCGCATGACAGGCGACGCCGTCGATCACCGGCGGATTCTCGCTCCGGCAGCGGTCGAAGACGAGCGGGCAGCGCGGGTGGAAGGTGCAGCCCGAGGGCGGCGCAAGCGGGTTCGGGATCTCGCCCTTCACCGATTGGCGGACCTTGCCGACCATCGCGACATCGGGCACCGCATCGAGCAGCATGCGCGTATAGGGGTGCCGCGGAGCGGAGAACAGGCTCTTGCCGTCGGACACCTCGACGAGGCGGCCGAGATACATCACGCCGATGCGGCTCGCCATGTGCCGGACGACCGCGAGATTGTGCGAGATGAAGAGATAGGTCAGCCCCAGCCGCTCCTGCAGATCTCGCATCAGGTTGAGGATCTGGGCCTGGACCGAGACGTCGAGCGCCGAGGTCGGTTCGTCGCAGACGATGAACTCGGCGTCCGACGCGAGCGCGCGGGCGATCGCGATGCGCTGGCGCTGGCCACCCGAAAATTCGTGCGGAAACTTGGTCCTGTCATCGGGATGGAGTCCAACCAGCGTCAGAAGCTCTCCGACTCTTTCCGCGATCGCTGCCTCGCTCTCGATCAGGCTGAAGGCCCGGATCGGCTCGGCGATGATGCGCCCGACGCGCCAGCGCGGGTTCAGCGAGGCGTAAGGGTCCTGGAAGATCATCTGGATGCGCCGGCGCAGGCGCTGGCGATCATCGGCCGCCGCGGCGTCGTGCATCGAGACGCCGTCGATGGTGACCGTGCCGGCGGAGGGCGGCAGGAGGCCGACGACCATGCGCGCCACGGTCGACTTGCCGGAGCCGGATTCGCCGACCAGCGCGAAGGTCTCGCCCTTGCGGATTTCGAAGGAGACGCCGTCGACCGCCTTTAGGAACTGGCGCGGCGCGCGCTCGATGACGCGGTTGAGCCAAGGCTTCGAGACATCGAAGACGCGCTTGAGGTCATGCACCTCGACCAGCGGGGCGGGATCGGCGGTCATGCGGCGACCCCGCTTTTGCTGCGCGTATCGTAGAGATGGCAGGCGACCTTGCGGCTGCCGACGGCGATCAATTCCGGCCGCTCGACATGGCAACGCGCATAGACCTGCGAACAGCGCGGGTTGAAGGCACAACCTTGCGGGATGGCCGAGAGCCGCGGCATCGAGCCCGGGATCTGGACGAGGCGGGGGGTCTCGCCCTCGAGCGAGGGGATCGCCCCCATCAGGCCCTTGGCATAGGGGTGGAGTGGCTCCTTCACCACGTCGCGGACCGGGCCGATCTCGGCGATGCGCCCGGCATACATGACCGCGACCCGGTCGGCCGTCTCGGCGATGACGCCCATGTCGTGGGTGACGAGCATGACTGAGGTGCCGCGCTCGCGGCAGAGCGACTTGATCAGCGCGATGATCTGCGCCTGGACCGAGACGTCGAGTGCGGTGGTCGGCTCATCGGCGATGATGAACTCGGGCTCGGCGCAGAGCGCCAGCGCGATGACGACGCGCTGGCGCATGCCGCCGGAGAATTCGTGCGGGTAGCTGTCGATCCGCTTTTCCGGGGCGGGAATGCCGACCTCGTCGAGCAGGGCGATGGCACGGGCTCGCGCCTGGGCGGCATCGAGATCGGTATGGACGCGGATGGTCTCGATCAGCTGCTCGCTGATCCGGTAGAGCGGGTTCAGGCTGGTCAGCGGGTCCTGGAAGATCATGCCGATGCGCTTGCCGCGGACCTTGCGCATCGCCTCGGGTGGCAGATTGTCGATGCGCTCGCCCGCCAGCCGGACCTCGCCGCCGGCAATGCGGCCGGGCGGGTCGATCAGGCCGATGATGGCCGAGCCGGTGACGGATTTGCCGGCGCCGGATTCACCGACGAC
Source organism: Allobosea sp. (assembly GCF_030694325.1). Classification (GTDB taxonomy): domain Bacteria; phylum Pseudomonadota; class Alphaproteobacteria; order Rhizobiales; family Beijerinckiaceae; genus Allobosea. Next base: position 11,909 of record NZ_JAUXYO010000147.1, read on the forward strand.
GCCGAGGACCTCGCCGCGCGCGACGTCGAAGGAGATGCGGTCCAGCGCGCGCAGCGTGCCGCGCCGCGTGACGAACTCGACGGTCAGGTCGCGGACGGAGAGGATGGGTGCGGTGTCTTCGTGCGGCATCGCGCTCATCTCAGCTTCGGATTGAGCGCGTCGCGCAGCCAGTCGCCGAACAGGTTGATCGATAGAGCGAGCAGGACCAGCACGAGCGAGGGAAAAAGCAGGATCCACCACTCGCCGGAGAAGAGATATTGCTGGCCGAAGCGGATCAGCGTGCCCAGCGAGGGCTGGGTCGGCGGCATGCCGACGCCGAGGAAGGAGAGCGTCGCCTCCTCGATGACGGCGAGCGCGAGGTTGATCGTCGCGATGACCAGCACAGGACCTGCGACATTGGGCAGGACATGCTTGAGCATCACCGGCCAGGCCCTGAGCCCGATCAGCCGGGCGGCGTCGACATAGACCTTGTTCTTCTCGACCAGCGTCGAGCCGCGCACGGTGCGGGCATATTGCGCCCAGTTCGACAGGCCGATGGCGACGACCAGCACCAGCAGCGTCATCTGCTCCTGCTGCGCCGGGGGGATCAGCCCGCGGGCGACGCCGAAGACCAGAAGCGCGACCAAGATCGCCGGGAAGGAGAGCTGGACGTCGGCGACGCGCATGATCAGCGCCTCTGTACGCCCGCCGACATAGCCGGCGACGAGGCCGAGACCCACGCCGATGACGAGCGAGAACAGCACGGAGGCCGCACCGACCAGCAGCGAGACGCGCGAGCCGTAGAGAATGGCCGAGAAGATGTCCCGCCCTTGCGAGTCCGAGCCCAGCCAGAAGACCTTGCCGGTGATCTCGTTGGGCACCATCGGTCGGGAGAAGCCATCGGAGAGATCGAGGGAAGCCGGGTCGAAGGGGTCGTAGGGCGCGATCAGCGGCGCCGCGACCGCCGCCGCGACGAGGAGCAGCGCCAGCACGGTGGCCACCACCGTCACCGGCGACGAGCGAAAGGACCAGGCGATGTCGGAATCCCAGATCCGGGCCAGGCGGCCGGGCGGGTTTGGGGGAGTGGACGCCACCGTCATGACAAGGGCCTCTTCGTCATTCCGGGGCGGCCCGGAGGGCCGAGCCCGGAACCCATGAACATTGTGTCTGCCGCAATGATCATCGCGCGCGCCGCCTCTTCCGAATCCGTCGTGTTCATGGGTTCCGGGCTCGCCGCTGCGCGGCGCCCCGGAATGACGGTGGAGGTACCGAGCGACCTCATTTCGCCATCGCCGGATTGCCGCTGCGCAGGCGCGGATCGAGCGCGACATAGACGAGATCGACCAGGAGCGAGGTCAGTACGAAGACGAAGGCGACGAACAGGAGATAGGCCGACATCACCGGCACGTCGACGAACTGAACCGCGTTGACGAAGAGCGCGCCGAGCCCCGGCCACTGGAACACCGTCTCGGTGACGATGGCGAAGGCGATGACGCCGCCGAGTTGCACGCCGGCGATGGTGATGACCGGAATCAGGGTGTTGCGCAGCGCGTGGCGGAACTCGATGCGGCGCTCGGGAATGCCCCGCGCCCGGGCGAAGCGGATGAAATCGGCCCGCATCACCTCCAGCATCTCGGAGCGGACGAGGCGCATGATCAGCGTGAGCTGCAGGAAGCCCAGCGTCAGCACCGGCATGACCAGCGATTTGAGTCCGCTCGTGGTGAGCAGCCCGGTCGTCCACCAGCCGACCGCGACCGTGTCGCCGCGGCCGAAGGAGGGCAGCCAGCGCAATTCGACGGCGAAGATGTAGATCAGGCCGATGCCGATCAGGAAGGTCGGCAGGCTGACGCCGATCAGCGAGAGCGCCATCACCAGATTGGCGATCCAGCCATCGCGCCGGATTGCGGCATAGACACCGAGCGCGATGCCGGTGACGAAGGCGAAGATCGCCGAGAGCACGGCGAGTTCCACCGTCGCGGGCAGGCGCTCGAGGATCAGCGAGGAGACCTTGCGGCCCTGGCGGTAGGAGATGCCGAAATCGCCCTGCGCCGCATCGGCGACGAAGCGGGCGAACTGCAGCGGCACGGGATCGTTGAGGCCGAGACGCTCGGTCAGCTCGGCGCGGTCCTGCAGAGTCGCCTCCTGGCCGAGCATGTTCACGACGGGGTCACCGACGAAGCGGAACATCGAGAAGGCGATGAAGGCCACCGCCAGCATCACGACGATGCCCTGCATCAGCGAGCGCAGGATGTAGGCGAGCATTGCGGGGTTACTTTCCGAAGACCGATCCGGCCGAAAACACACCCTTCGCGTCATCCCGGACGCAGCAAAGCGGAGCTCCGGGATCCATCATAGGGCGGGACGGTGCTCCATGATGGATCCCGGAGCTACGCCGCTTGCGCGGCTTGTCCGGGATGACGCCGAGGCACATGAGTCAGGACGACGAAGGGACTACGAGCCCTTGAAGCTCACCATCTTCAGCTTCGGGTTGTTGCCGACATCGACCGGGATATCGAGCGAGGTCTTCATCGCGTAGCTGAGCGACTGGTTGTGGATCGGCAGATAGATCGTCGCGTCCTTCAGCCGGGTCCAGAGCCTGGCGATGGTGGCGTCACGCTTGGGCAGGTCGACCTCCTTCGACAGAGACTCGATCATCGTGTCGATCTCGGCGTTCTTGAAGCCGGTCGCGTTCCAGGAGCCCTGCGAGCCCGTGCGCGAATGGTACATGTAGGAGAAGATATAGTCTGAATCATAGGTCGGGACGCCCCAGCCGACGAGGTAGAACTCTGTCTCCGGCGGGTTCTTCTGGATCAGGTTGAAGTGGATCGACTTCGACTGCGAGACCAGGTTCACCTTGACCCCAATCTGCGCGAACATGCCCACAGCCGCCTGGCAGATGCCCTCGTCGTTGACATAGCGGTCATTGGGGCAGTGCAGCGTGACCGAGAAACCGTTGGGATAGCCGGCTTCCGCCAGCAGAGCCTTGGCCTTGGCGTTGTCGACCGCCGGGAAGGAGTCCAGCTCCTTGGTCCAGCCATTGACGAAGGGAGGCATGATAACGCCCGTCGGCACCGACTCGCCGCGCATGACGACACGCTGGATCGCCGGTCGGTTGATCGCCATGTTGAGGGCCTGACGCACCTTCTTGTCGGCGAAGGGGTTCTTGCCCTGCACGTCGTCGCCCTTGAGATCGGCGGAGGCGACGTCCATCCCGAAGAAGATGGTGCGGTTCTCGGCGCCCGAGTTGACCCGCAGGTTCTGCTGGTTCTTCAGCCGCGCGATGTCCTGCACCGGCACGTCCTGGACGAAGTCGACCTCGCCGGAGAGCAGCGCCGCGACACGCGTCGCGTCCTGCTTGATCGGCACCAGCGTCAGCTCGGTGATCTCGAGCGGGACCTTGTCCTTGTTCCAGTAGGCGTCATTGCGCTTCATCACCGTCTTCACGTCGGCCTCGCGCGAGACGAGGATGAAGGGGCCGGTGCCGTTGGCGTTACGGACGGCGAAATTCTCTTCCTTGTTCTTGAAGTCCTGCGCCTTGGTGGCGTTGTTCTTCTCCGCCCAGGCCTTGCTCATGATGCGGATCGAGGAGGTGTTGTTGACCAGGAGCGGGTTCGGCCCCTTGGTCTTGATGCGCACCGTCTGGTCGTCGACCTTGCTGACCTTCTCGACCGAGGTGAGATAACCCTTGAAGTCGGAGGTCGGCTGCATGGCGCGCTCATAGGAGAACACCACGTCGTCGGCGGTGAAGGGCGAGCCGTCATGGAACTTGACTCCCGACACCAGCTTGAACTCCCAGGTCGTCGGGTCGTCGGGGAGGACCCGCCAGGACGACGCCAGCAGCGGCAGCAGCTTGCCGGTGTGGTCACGCTCGGTCAGGCTCTCATAGATGTGCTGGTTGAGCGAGGTGGTGGGCCCCTCGTTCTGCCCGTGGGGGTCGATCGTCAGGGCATCGCCCGCGGCGGCCCATTTCAGGGGTCGGGCCTCGGCGGCGCTCAGTGCCAGCAGCGAAACCCCGAGCAAAGCGGCCGCAAGGCCGAAGACACGCGCTTTCATCGAAAAACACCTCCCCAAGCAGGCACCGTCGGTGCCCGAAGCGAGAGATGTTAGGGGCAGCTTCTGCGCGAGTCACGGGGGACCTGCGCCCCCGACGCATGGCATTTCCGAGCAATCTGCCCAAACCGTGATCAGTCTCGGGCCGCTCTGTCGGGTCAGACGGCCGCGGCGGGTGCCAACTCCGGATCAGCCAAGGCGGCTCGGTGACGTTCGCGCGTCAGGAGCCATTCCGCCGCCGCCCAAGCCGCAACAGCCAGCGCGGCCCCGGCGATGACGTCGACGAGGTAATGGCTGCCCTCGATGGGGATCGCCACCAGCATCAGTCCGTTGAGACCGACCCCGAACCAGCGCCAGTAGGGCGCCGCCCAGAAGCCGAACATCAGCAGCACGGCCGAGACGGTGTGGAAGCTCGGGAAGGTCACCAGCCCCTGGGCGCCGTTCAGATCGACCAGTTTCATGCTGCCGTCGCGCAGCGCCTGGGCATGCTGGGCAAATTCGAGCGGAACGGCCAGGACGATGTTGGGATGGTCCGCCGGCGTGACGCCGAGATGGACCACGGGGCTCAGCGCGGGCAGCAGGGTCGCGACGGCCACGGTCACGATCGCCGCGAGCACATAGCTCAACAGAAACCGGTCGAGATGACGGAAGGCTCCGATCGCCGCGAGGACGATCGGCAGCAGCGCCGTCTGCGGCAGCATCGAGTGATAGGCGAGGACGAGAACCTGGTGAGCGGCCGGATGGGCGTCGAGCACGGAGAGCCAGAAGCGCCAGTCGAAGCCCAGGGCCACGTCCATCGCCTGGAACCAGTCGTCGCGCAGAGGCATGGCGAGGGATGTGCCGCTATAGGACAGCGATCCGACCATGAAGATCAGGAGGATCAGTTCGGCCATCGCGCGCGTCAAACGGGCGAGGCGCTCGTCGGGGCGACGCTGCGTGTAGAAGGCCGAGATCGCGAGGAGACTCGCGACGACGCCGAGAATCACGAGCAGGTCGCCGGCCTTCAGGCCCACTCCGGTGGTCGACCAGATGGCGAGGCTGAGCAGCGAGATCGCGCCGACGAGGGCCCACAGCGTCCGCGACGCCCTCCATCCGTCTCCCGCCATGCCGCTGCCCCCTCCCCGGTGGAGAAGCAGTGACACGACTCTCTAAAAACTCCGTTGCCCTGGCCAGCTGAAACCGGTTGGTTCCGATGGACGGATCAAATGGCCCGGAGCACTTGGGCTCGCTCTCAGCGCGAAAGCTCCGCGATCAGCTTCCGGACGAACTGCGTTCCCGCATCGAGCTGCGCCAGCGAAATGAACTCGTCGGGCTGATGGGCCTGCGCGATGTCGCCGGGGCCGCAGACCACGGTCGACCAGCCAGCGCGCTGGAACAGGCCACCCTCCGTGCCATAGGCGACGACGTGGCGGCCATTGTCACCGGTCAGCCGGCGGCAGAGTTCCTCGGCGACGCCGTTCTCCTCCGGCCCCATCGCCGGAGTGTCGGAAGTGACGACGAAGTCGATGCCGGTCTCGGGCGCGATCGCCTGCATCTGCTCCTCCAGCGCCACGACCTCGGCGCGGTAGCGCTGCTCGTAGCTCTCGAAGCTCTCGCCGGGAATGCAGCGGACCTCGTGGGTGAACATGCAATGCTCGGCGGTGATGTTGACCGCCGTCCCCCCATTCACGACGCCGACATGAAGCGTGGTATAGGGCGGCTCGAACCCGTTGCCCGGTGCGGTGCGGGCCTTGTTCTCGGCCATGGCCTGGTTGTGCCAGTCGATCAGCCGACCCGCGATCATCACGGCGGGCACGCCGACATCGACACGGCTGGAGTGGACGGCATGGCCGCGCACCGTCGTCCTCATCCGCATGCCGCCCTTGTGGCCGGTGACCACCTGCATCATCGAGGGCTCGCCGACGATGACCGCGGCGGGCTTCATTCCATCCTTCGTCATCGCCTCGATCATCACCCGCGCGCCCTGGCAGCCGACCTCCTCGTCGTAGGAGAGCGCGATGTGGATCGGCCGCTTCAGCGGCGCCGCCAGCATCTCCGGCACCAGCGCCAGCGCGATGGCGTCGAAACCCTTCATGTCGCAGGTGCCGCGGCCGAAAAGCTTGCCGTCCCGCTCGGTCAGCGTCCAGGGATCGGAACTCCAGTCCTGTCCGGCGACAGGCACGACGTCGGTGTGGCCGGAGAGCACGACACCGCCAGCGCCCTTGGGCCCGATCGTGGCATAGAGATTGGCCTTGTCGCCGTTGGCATTGAACGCCAGCGTGCTCTCGACGCCGAGACCCGCGAGATAATCGCGGCAGAAATGGATCAGATCGAGATTGCTGCGCTGGGATTCCGTGTTGAACGAAACCAGCCGGGCCAGCATCTCCTTGGGGGTCATCGTCACGCGTCTCTCCAAAATGCGGCGCGAGGCAGGTTTCGTGCCGAGCCAACCGATGGGCCGAGCCTGATATATGTCCTAAGCCTCCAGCATGCCGCTGCCAACGATCCGTTTCCGTCCATCGCCGCGCGCCCCTATAACGGCAGCCGTAGATGAGAGGCACCAAATGAATTTCGACGTCTCGCTCGCTGACATCCAGGCCGCCGCCGTGCGCATCGCCGGCAAGATCCGGCGCACGCCGACCTTTCATAGCGCCGGGCTATCGGCGCGGCTGGGCGTCGAGACGGTGGTCAAGGTCGAGAGCCTGCAGCTCGGCGGCTCCTTCAAGGTCCGCGGCTGCTTCAACAAGCTGATGGGGCTGAGCGAGCGCGAGCTCGCCCGCGGCGTCGTCACCGTATCCGGCGGCAATCATGCGATCGCGGTGGCGCTGGTCGCCAAGACGATGGGCTGCCGCGCACTGGTGCTGATGCCGCAGAATGCATCTGCCTTCAATGTCGAGATGGCGCGTTCGCTCGGGGCCGAGATCGAGCTCTGCGCGGATTCGATCGAGGCTTTCGCCAAGGCCGAAGACTACGCCGCCCAGGGCATGACCAACATCCATTCCTATGACGATCCGGCGATCATCGCCGGCCATGGCTCGCTCGGGCTCGAGATGAACAACGATGCCGGCGGGCGGCTCGATCATGTCTTCATCTCGATCGGCGGCGGCGGTTTCGCGGCCGGTGTCGGCGCGGCGATGAAGGGGCTCGACCCGGCCCTGCGCATCCATGGCGTCGAGACCGAAGGCGCGACCGCGATGACGCAGGCGCTGGCGGCCGGCCAGCCGGTGCCGATCCGCCCGACCTCGATCGCGCGCACGCTGGGCGCCCCCTTCGCGACGGAGCGAACGATGGCGGCCGCCCGGCAGTTCCTGGAGGACATCGTGATCGTGCCCGACGCCGAGGCCGTGCGCGAGATCGGCTGGGTGCTGCAGAACGGGCGCGTGCTGTTGGAGCCGGCCGCTTCCTGCGTGGTCGCCGCGGCGTTGGCGCGCAAGGAGATCTTCAAACCCGGCGAGCGCGTCGGGCTCGTGCTCTGCGGCTCGAATGTCGCGCTCGACGACATCGCCGCCTGGCGGACGCAGTTCGGTGTCTGAACCGGATGTGCCGCGGGCGCGCGGCAGGGTCGCAGTGCCCGTGCTTGACGCTGCCCCCCGTTCGGGCTTGTGGAATTCGGTGTCGCGCCCGACCGATGCGGCCGGGGCCGCAACGGCGGGCGCAAACGAAGCGGAGGCATGCCCATGACGATCCTCGACCACAAGACGCAGCCGCAGGACAAATGGCGCGATGGCGTCATGACCGAGATGCGGGTTTCCGCCATGGTCGAAAGCAAGCAGCTCTGCATCTTCGAGCAGTTCTGCGAGCCGGGCCTGGGCGCGCCGATGCATCTGCACGCGGTCGAGGAGGTGCTCGAGGTCATGGGCGGCACGGCCGAGATCTATCTGCGCGACAAGACGATGGTCGTCACCGCCAACCAGTCCGTCCTGGTGCCGGCCGGCGCCCGCCATGGCTTCAAGAACATCGGCACCGACACGCTGCATGTGCGCGCGACGCTGGCGGCCGCGATCTTCGAGGCGTCCTATGACGACCGCAACGAGCTGTCGCGCCGCTACGTGCCGGCCGACGCCTGAGCGGTTCTTTTCATTCCTCTCCTGACGTGATCCACCGCCGGTGGATCTCACCCGCGCTTTTCGAGGTCCCGATGCCCAAGACCGAACTGATTGCCGCCATCCACCCGGAGCTCACGGCCATCCGCCGCGACCTGCACCGGCACCCGGAGCTGATGTACGACGTGCACCGCACGGCCGGCGTCGTCGCGCAGAAGCTGACGGAATGGGGCGTCGACGAGGTCGTGGCCGGCATCGGCAAGACCGGCGTGGTCGGCGTCATCAAGGGCCGCGGCCAGGGTTCGGGCAAGGTCATCGCCATGCGCGCCGACATGGACGCGCTGCCGATCCATGAGGAGACCAACCTCGAGCATCGCTCGACCGTGCCGGGCAAGATGCATGCCTGCGGCCATGACGGCCACACCGCCATGCTGCTCGGTGCTGCCAAGTATCTCGCCGAGACGCGCGATTTCGATGGGACGGCGGTGGTGATCTTCCAGCCTGCGGAAGAAGGCGGCGCCGGCGCCAAGGCGATGATCGATGACGGGCTGATGACCCGCTTCGGCATCCAGGAGGTCTACGGCATGCACAACAAGCCGGGCCTCCCCGTCGGCCAGTTCGACGTGCGCAAGGGCCCGACCATGGCCGCCGCCGACCGCATCCACATCAAAATCGAGGGCAAGGGCGGCCATGCCGCGGCCCCCCACCGAGTCAACGATCCGATCGTCGCCGCCTGCCAGCTCGTGACCGCGCTGCAGACGATCTCCTCGCGCAATGCCGACCCGCTCGATTCGATCGTGGTCTCGGTCACCGCGATGAATGCGGGCGAGGCCTTCAACGTCATTCCGCAGACCGTCGAGCTCAAGGGCTCGGTGCGGACGCTGACGCCGCAGATGCGCGAGCTCGCCGAGAAGCGCATCAAGGAGGTGACCGCCGGCATCATGACGGCTTTCGGAATGAGCTTCGTCTGCGACTATCTCCACGGCTACCCGGTCACCTTCAACCATGCGGCGCAGGCCGAGTTCGTGGTCGGCACGATCGAGGCCGCCTTCGGCGAGGGCAAGGTCGACACCAGCGTACCGCCGACCATGGGCTCGGAGGACTTCTCCTACATGCTGGAGGAGCGTCCCGGCGCCTTCATCAATATCGGCAATGGTGAGTCGGCCGGCCTCCATCACCCGGCCTATGAATTCAACGACGAGGTCATCCCGGTCGGCGTGACCTACTGGGCGAACCTCGTCGAGACCGCGATGCCGGCCAAGGCCTGAAGGGCGCATCTCCCATGCACGACATCGATTGCCTGGTGATCGGGGCCGGCGTGGTCGGCCTCGCGACGGCCCGCGCCCTGGCGCTCTCCGGTCGCGAGGTCGTCATCGCTGAAGCCACCGATGGCATCGGCACCCAGACCTCGGCGCGCAACAGCGAGGTCATCCATGCGGGGATCTACTATCCGCCGGGCTCGCTGAAGGCGCAGGTCTGCGTCGAGGGGCGCAAGCGGCTCTATGCCTATCTCGGCGAGCGCGGCCTGCCCCACAAGGCCTGCGGCAAGCTGATCGTCGCCACCAGCGCGGCACAGAAGCCGGCGCTGGAGACGATCATGGCGCGCGCGCTGGCGTCCGGCGTCGACAGCCTGCGCTGGCTCGACACCGCCGAAGCGAAGGCGAGGGAGCCGGAGGTGCGCTGCGAAATCGCGCTGCTCTCGCCCGAGACGGGCGTTGTCGACAGCCACGCCTTCATGCTGTCGCTGCTCGGCGAATGCGAGGCGGCGGGCGGGTCGCTCGCGCTCAACACGCCGATTTCCGGCTGGCGCCGCGAGGCGGATGGCTTCAGCGTCGATTTCGGCGGCGCGGAGCCCGCGACCTATTCGGTGAAGACGATCGTCAATTCGGCCGGCCATGGCGCGCCGAAACTGCTCGGCGCGCTGGAGGGTTTCCCGGCCGAGCATGTGCCGGTGCAGCACTATGCCAAGGGCAATTACTTCGCGCTGCTGGGCAAGCAGCCCTTCTCGCATCTGGTCTATCCGGTGCCGGAAGCCGCGGGCCTGGGGATCCACGCCACGATCGACATGGGCGGGCGGGTCAAGTTCGGGCCCGACGTCGAATGGGTCCAGCACGACCAGGATCTCGTCGTCGATCCGCAGCGGGCCGAGAAGTTCTACGCTGCGATCCGGACCTATTGGCCGGCCCTGCCCGACGGCGCGCTCGTCGCCGACTATGCCGGCATCCGCCCTAAGCTGCATGATTCCACCCAGCCGATGCCCGATTTCCGTATCGACGGGCCGGCCGTCCATGGCGTGGACGGGCTGGTCAATCTGCTGGGGATCGAGAGCCCTGGGCTGACGAGTTCGCTGGCCATCGCGGAGATGGTTGTGGAGCGGCTGGGGGCATAGCGGACGTCATGCTCGGGCGAAGACCCGAGCATCTCAGGCCGATGAGGCCTCCGTGCCCGCGTTCCAGTCTGCGAGAGATTCTCGGGTCTGCGCTTTGCTCCGCCCGGGAATGACGCGAGCGGTCAGCCTCGCAACGCCTTGAACGCCGCGCTCGCCTCTTTCGCGAGCTGCGTCACCCGCGACCAGTCGCCGGAGGCGATGGCGTCGGCCGGCACCAGCCAGGAGCCGCCGACGCAGATGACCTGCGGCAAGGCGAGGTAGCTCGCGAGATTGTTCAGGCCGCCGCCGCCGGTCGGGCAGAAGCGCATCTGGGGGAATGGACCCGACAGCGCCTTCAGCGCAGGTGGCCCGCCCGCCGTCTCGGCCGGGAAGAACTTCGCGACGGTGCGGCCGGCGGCGACCGCGCGCATGCAGTCCGACGCCGTGGCGACACCCGGCAGCCAGGGCAGGCCCGCCGCCTTCAGCGCCTCGTCGACCGACTCGCTGAAGCCGGGGCTGACCACGGCTTTGGCGCCGGCATCCTTGACCTGCGCGACCTGCGCCGGCGTGACGACCGTGCCGGCGACCGGCAGCGCGCCCGGCACCGATCTGGCGATGGCTTCCAGCGCAGCCAGCCCGGCCGGGCGGCGCAGCGTGACCTCGACGACGTCGATGCCGCCGGCGACGAGGGCATGCGCCAGATCGATGGCGCGCGAGGCGTCCTCGATCACCACGACCGGAATCACGCCACAGGCTTCGAGGCGGGCAACCGCAGCGGTCTCGTCCATGGTCGGCGTCTTTCAATCGTTTGAACGGGTGCGGGCGGTCTACTCTTTCGCCCAGTAGACGTCGAGGCCCTGCGGGCGGTCCAGCAGCAGGTCGACCGGCAGCGGCGAGGCGCGATCCGGTGCGGCCTTCAGCACGGCCTCCTTCTCGCTGCCCGAGACCAGCAGGCTCGCCCAACCCGTACCGACGAGACGTGCAGGCGACAGGGAGAGACGCGGTGGCAGGCCTGGCGGCGTGGCGATGCAGACGCCGCTGTCGGGCTGCGCTCCGAAGCTCGCCTCCTCGCCGGGGAACAGCGAGGCGATGTGCCCGTCGGCGCCCATGCCGCTGACGACGAGATCCAGCGGCGGCAGGGTCGACAGTTCCGAGGCGAGCGCGACAGCCGCCACTTCAATGTCGCTGCCTCGGTCATGGAACGACAGGAAGCGGACCCGCCCCTCGCGCAGCGGTGCAAATTGCGCGCGCATCATGCGCTCGTTGGAAGCCGCGTCATCGGCGGCGACGAAACGCTCGTCTGTCGGCAGCAGCGTCACCCTCTCCCAGGCTAGGTCGCGGGTGCCGAGCGCTGCGAGAAAGCGCGCCGGCGTCGTGCCGCCGGGAACGGCGAGCGAAGCGCTACCCTGCGCCGCGAGCAGCGCGCGCAAGCGAATGGCAACGGCCTCCGCCAGCGCCTCCGAGGCATCGGCGAGTGTCGCGAAGCGGTGCCACGCGACGGGACCAAGGGGAGGAGGGCTCGGCTGCATCACTCGAAATCCGGATCGGCCCAAGAGCGGCCCTCGCGCTCGATCAGGCCGATCGCCTGCGACGGTCCCCAGGAACCGGCGGCGTAGCGGTGCGGATGGGGCGCATAGTCCTGCCAGCCGGCGATGATCGGATCGACCCAGCGCCAGGCCTGCTCGACCTCGTCGCGATGCATGAACAGCGTCTGGTCGCCGCGGATGACGTCGGTCAGCAGCCGCTCATAGGCATCGGGCGTGCGCTCGTCGAAGGCGGTGGAATAGCGCAGATCGAGCTGGCGCGGCACGATCTTGAGCCGGCCGGAGCCCGGCACCTTCATCATCAGCTGGAGCTGGACGCCGTCATTGGGCTGCAGGCGGATCAGCAGGCGGTTGGCATAGAGCCTGTCGCAGGAGCCGCCGCCAAAGATCGAATGCGGCACCGGCTTGAAGGTGACGACGATCTCCGAATAGCGCTGCGCCATGCGCTTGCCGGTGCGCAGGTAGATCGGGACGCCGGCCCAGCGCCAGTTGTCGAGTTCGCAACGGATGGCGACGAAGGTCTCGGTGTTGCTGAGGTGGCCGAGTTCGTCGGCATAGGCACGCACGCGCTGGCCGTCGATCTGGCCGGTGCCGTACTGGCCGCGCACCGTGTAGCGCTCGACATCGGGCCCGACGATAGGGCGCAGCGCCTTCAGCACCTTGATCTTCTCGTCGCGAACGGCGCCGGCCTCGAGCATGTTCGGAGGCTCGATGGCGAAGAGGGTCAGCAACTGCATGAGATGGTTCTGGACCATGTCACGCATCTGCCCGGCCTTGTCGTAATAGCCGGCGCGGGCTTCCAGGCCGACCGTCTCCGCGACCGTGATCTGGACATGGTCGATGTCGCGGCCGGTCCAGGAGCGCTCGAACAGCGTGTTGGCGAAGCGCAGCACCAGCAGGTTCTGGACCGTCTCCTTGCCCAGATAATGATCGATCCGGTAGGTGCGGTCCTCCGGCAGGATGCGGGCGACGGCGTCGTTGATCTCGCGCGCGGAGGCGAGATCGCGCCCCAGCGGCTTCTCGAGGATGACGCGCGAGGTCGGCGTCAGGATATCGGCGGCGGCGAGGTTCTCGCAGATCGGGATGAAGAGGTCGGGCGGCGTCGAGAGGTAGAACGAGCGGACGCGGCCGTCGTCGCCGAGCGCCATCTTCAGCGCCTTGTAGGTCTCGGGCTTCACCGCATCGAGCAGCACGATGGTCAGGCGCTGCTGGAAGGCGTGGATATGATCGGGCGAGAGCCCCTCCTCCTTCAGCCGCTTCGCGATCTGTTTCGGCAGCCCCTCGACATCCTCCTGCTTGCGAACGATGCAGAGGATGCGGCTCTCACCGGGCAGGACGCCTTCGCGGCTACGCTGGGCGAGCGCCGGAAAGAGCTTGCGCATGGCGAGATCGCCGCCCGCGCCGAAGATCACGAGGTCGAAGGCGGGCACCGGCGTGCGCTCGGGAATGGTTTCGGGCCGCAGGATGCGGCCGGCAAGATCGTCCATCGTTCAGTCGTCTCCGTGCCCGTCCGCGAATCCGGCGCGGCGTCCGACTGGACGGTGGGCGTGCGACGAGAATGAGACCAAGCGCCGCGATTGCCAAACGCTGAGATCGCAGGGCCGACGGCCGTCAGCCGCGGCGGAAGCCCTCGCTCGCGGTCAAGAGCTGCCGGGCATAGTCGGTCTGCGGGCTGCGGGCGGCCAGGGTTTGAGCCGTCATCTCCTCGACGCCGCGGCCGAACTGCATGACCAGCAGCCGCTCGCACATATGGCCGACGACGGCGAGATCGTGGCTGACGAGGATGTAGGTCAGCTTGCGCTCGTGGCGCAGCGCCTGCAGCAGGTTCAGCACCTCGGCCTGGATCGAGACGTCCAGCGCCGAGTTCGGCTCGTCGAGCAGCAGGATCGAGGGCTCAAGCACGAGCGCACGCGCGATGGCGACGCGCTGGCGCTGGCCGCCGGAGAGCTGGTGCGGATAGCGGAAGCGGAAGGAGGAGGGCAGCCCGACCTCCCCCATCGCCCGCCCGATCCGCCTCTCGGCATCGCTGATGCCGTGGATGGCGAGCGGCTCGGCCAGCGTATCGTCGACCGTTTTCTTGGGATGGAGCGAGCCATAGGGGTCCTGGAAGACCATCTGCACGGCGCGGTAGAAGGCCTTGTCGCGGATCTTCGGCTGGGTCCGTCCGGCGATCTCGACGGTGCCGCTCCAGTCCCGGTTCAGCCCCGAGAGCACGCGCAGCACGGTCGACTTGCCCGAGCCCGACTCGCCGACGATGCCGTAGCTCTCGCCGGAGGCGACTGAGAAGGACAGGTCCTTCACGACATGCGAGTCGCCGAAGGAGACGTTGAGGTTTTCGACGCGGATGGCGGGTCGAGTGGTCATGCGGGCAACTCGCTGTCTTTCCGGGGCGCTGCGCAGCAGCGAACCCGGAAGCCATGACTGGGCGCACCATCCGGACTGCATGCAGGTTCAACCCGGCCGTGGGTTCCGGGTTCTTCGCGATGCGAAGCCCCGGAATGACAGAGGCGAGCGAAGCCCATCATGCCAGCCATGCCGGGTCGCGGGTGAGCGTGGCGAGTTCGGCCTTGGGATGGTCGAGGTCCGGCAGGCAGCCGAGCAGGCCGAGCGTGTAGGGGTGACGCCGGGCGCGGGCGGATTCGTCGGCGAGTTCGGCCGCCGGCAGCGTTTCCATGGCCTTGCCGCCATACATGACGATGACGCGGTCGCAGAAGGACTGCACCAGATGCAGGTCGTGGCTGATGAAGATCAGCCCCATGCCGCGCTGGGTGACGAGATCGTCGAGGATCTTCAGGATCTGCAGCTGGACGGTGACGTCCAGCGCCGAAGTCGGCTCGTCGGCGATCAGGATATCAGGCTCGGCGATCAGCATCATCGCGATCATGACGCGCTGGCCCATGCCGCCCGAGACCTCGTGCGGATAGAGTTCGTAGACGCGCGCCGGCTCGCGAATCTGTACCTGCTCCAACATGGCGAGCGAGCGGTCCTTCGCCTCGCGGGCGCTGGCCTTGTGATGGACGCGATAGGCTTCGGCGATCTGGTCGCCGACGGTACGGACCGGGTTGAGCGAGAATTTCGGGTCCTGCATCACCATCGAGATACGGCGGCCGCGCAGCTTGCGGCGCTCGCGCTTGTCCATGGTGAGGAGATCCCGCCCGCGGAAGACCATGCGGTCGGCCGTGACGATTCCGGACGGCGGGATCAGGTCGAGGATGGCGCGACCGGTCATCGACTTGCCGGATCCGGATTCGCCGACGATGCCGAGCCGCTCGCGGCCGAGCGTGAAGGTCAGGCCGCGCACGGCGTGGACGATGCCGGTCGGCGGGTGGAAATCGACGCGCAGATTGTCGAGTTCGAGGAGGGGCTGGTCCATCTCGCTCACCTTGCATCCATGACGTCGCGCAGGCCGTCGCCGAGCAGGTTAAAGCCGAGCGCGACGATGCAGATGGCGATGCCGGGGAAGGTCGCGACCCACCACTGGTCGAAGATTTGCTCGCGGCCGGCCGAGATCATCGCGCCCCATTCGGGGATCGGCGGCTGGGCTCCGAGCCCGAGGAAGCCGAGGCCGGCGGCGATGAGGATGACGCCGGCCATGTCGAGCGTGGTCCGCACGATCAGCGAGGGCAGGCACATCGGCACGACATGCTTCCAGACGATGCGCCATTGCGAGGCGCCCTGCAGGCGGATCGCGGCGATGTAGTCCTGCTGGCGGATGATCAGCGTCTCGGCGCGGGCAACGCGGGCGTAAGGCGGCCAGGCGGTGATCGCGATGGCGATGACCGCGTTCTCCAGCCCCGGGCCGAGCGCCGCGACGAAGGCGAGCGCCAGCACGAGCCGTGGAAAGGCCAGGAAAACGTCCGTCATGCGCATCAGCGCCCGGTCGACCCAGCCGCCGAGATAGCCCGAGGCCGCGCCGATCAGCAGGCCGATCGGCCCGACGGAGACGACCACGAGCAGCACGATCACCAGCGTGACGCGGGTGCCGTAGATGATGCGGCTGAAGATGTCGCGGCCCAGCGAATCCGTGCCGAAGAAATTGGTGCCCGAAGGCGGGAGCAGGCGGCGGTCCAGGTTCTGCGCCAGCGGGTCGGCCGTGGCGATCAGCGGCGCGAAGGCCGCGACCAGCAGCAGCGCGATGATGATGCAAAGCCCGACCATGGCGAGCGGATTGCGCCGGAAGGCGAGCCATTTCCGGTAGATCTGCCCGAGCCGCGCCTGGCGGCGGGAGGACGGGGAATCGGTGAGGAGATAGTCG
The DNA here is from genome assembly GCF_030694325.1 of Allobosea sp. Lineage (GTDB taxonomy): Bacteria > Pseudomonadota > Alphaproteobacteria > Rhizobiales > Beijerinckiaceae > Allobosea. The sequence goes on from NZ_JAUXYO010000147.1 coordinate 28,127, forward strand.
GTCCAGGTGGTCATACCGGCCTCAGCGCGTACGCGGATCGACCAGCCGGCCGAGAATGTCGGATAGCAGGTTGACGCCGATGAAGACCGCGCCGATCACCAGCGTGCCGCCCAGCACCGCGTTCATGTCGGCGTTGAGGAGCGAGTTGGTGAGGTAGCGGCCGAGGCCTGGCCAGGCGAAGATCGTCTCGGTCAGCACCGAGCCTTCGAGCAGGTGCATGTAGGAGACGGCGATCACCGTCACCAGCGGCACGAAGGCGTTGTGCATGGCATGGCGCCAGACCACGCGGAACTCCGACAGCCCCTTCACCCGCGCGGCGCTGACATATTGCTGCTGCAGCTCGGTGATCATGAAACTGCGGGTCATGCGGCTGATATAGGCGACGCTGAGGACGCCTAGGACGGATGCGGGCAGGACGAGATGGGACCAGGCGTCGCGCACCGCCTCCCAGTCGCCCTCGAGCGCGGCGTCGATCATCAGGATGCCGGTGACCGGCGTGATCAGGTCCTGAAAGGCGACGCCCGCGCGACCGGGCCCGCCGACCCAGCCGAGCTTGGCGTAGAACAAAAGCAGCCCCATCAGGCCGAGCCAGAAGACGGGGATGGAATAGCCGAACAGACCGATGATGCGGGCGACCTGGTCGGGCCAGCGGCCCTGATAGACCGCCGCGACGACGCCGAGCGGGATGCCGAGCAGGCAGCCGATCAGCGTGCCGAGCGTCGCCAGTTCCAGCGTCGCCGGAAAGACGCGCTTGATGTCGTCGACGACGGTGTTCGAGGTCAGCACCGAGCGGCCGAGATCGCCGGTGAAGACCTTGCCGACATAGATCGCGAACTGCTGCCAGAGCGGCTTGTCGAGGCCGAGCTCGATGCGCGCGGCCTCGTAGGTCTCGGGCCGGGCATTGTCGCCGACGACCGCGAGTACCGGGTCGATCGGGATGACGCGGGCGATGAAGAAGGTGATCAGCAGCAGGCCGAAGATGGTGATCGCCACGGTGACGAGTTCGCGCGAGGCGATCCTCGCCCAGCGTCCTGCCGTTTCGCCCCATGAACGCCTGCGAACAGGGCTTTCCACCACGCTCGTCATGCCAGCTTCATTCCATTTTCTTGGCTACGCGGACCGGCCTTGCCGGGCCACCCGGAAGCAAAAACCCCGCCGCGGCCAGGATCGGCCGAGGCGGGGTTCGTTGTCGCGAAACTCAGTTCTTCGAGATCGGCGCGTAGAAATTGGTGTCCGAACTCGGCCCGATGACCCAGCCCTTGACGCCCTTGCGATCGGCCGACACCTCGACCTGCTGGAACATGATGACGAAGGGCGAAACCTTCTGGTGCTCGCGCTGCAGGGTCCCATAGACGGCGGCGCGCTTGGCGGCCTCCGTCTCCAGCACGTTGGCCTGCGTGGTCTTGGTCATCTCGGGGATGTCCCAGGCGTTGCGCCAGGCCAGCGTCTTCGACTTCGCATCCTCGCCATTGTTCTCGTTGATGGCGAAGGTCTCTGCATTGGTGTGCGGGTCGAGATAGTCCGGGCCCCACTGGCCGATATAGATGTCGTGCGTGCGGGCGCGGTACTTGGTCAGGGTCTGCTTGCCGTCGCCCGGGATCAGCTCGAGCTTGATGCCGGCCTGACCCCAGTTGGCCTGGATGGCCTGGGCGATATCGGTGATCGGGCTGACCGAGCGGACGTCCATGGTGACGGTGAAGCCGTTGGGCAGCCCGGCCTTAGCGAGCAGTTCCTTGGCCTTGGTGGGGTTGTAGGAATAGGGCTTGTCGTCGATCGCGCCGAGGAAGCCCTTGGGCAGGAAGGACTGGTGCGCCTTGTAGGTGCCCTCGACGATGTTGCGCTCGATCGAGGCGTAATCGACGAGGTACTTCAGCGCCTCGCGCACCTCCGGCTTGGCGAAGTTCGGGTTCTTCGTGTTGAGGCCGAGATAGAGAATGTAGCCCTTGTCGCCCTGGACGAGCTCGACGTCCTTGTTGGTCTTCACCGCGGCGAGCTGGTCCTTCGAGAGGTTCCGGGCGATGTCGATGTCGCCCTTCTCGAGCAGCAGGCGCTGCGAGGCCGGCTCGGCGACATGGCGCACGACGATGCGCTTGTTCTTCGGCGCGCCCTTGTACCAGGCCTCGTTGGCGTCGAGCGTGTACTGCTCGTTGGGACGGTAGGCGCGGACCTTGTAGGCGCCCGAGCCGGCCGAATTCTGCTTCAGCCAGCCATTGCCCCAGTCGCCGTCCTTCTCATTGGCCTTGACCAGCTTGCTGTCGACGATCGAGGCGACCCCCGAGGTCAGGCAGTTGAGAAAGAAGGTCGGCGCGAAGGGCTTGGAGACGGTGATGACGATGGTGGAATCGTCGCTCGCCTTCACCTTCTCGGTGACGTTGTCCTTGGTGAAACCGAACTGGGCCAGGATGAAGCCGGGCGACTTGTTCAGCGTCACGGCGCGTTGAAAGGAATAGACCACGTCGGCCGCCGTCAGCGGGTTGCCGGAGTGGAACTTCACGCCGGGGCGCAGCTTGAAGGTGTAGGTCAGGTTGTCGGGCGTGACGCTCCAGCTCTGGGCGAGTTCGGGAACGAGTTCGTTGTTCTTGGCGAGGTCGACGCCCATCAGCTTGTCGTAGAGGTTGGTGACGACCTCGACGCCGGAGAATTCGAAGGCCTCGGCCGGATCGAGCGAGATGATGTCGTCGATCTGCTTGGCCATGACCACCGTGTCCTTCGGGGTCTGGGCCAGGGCCACGGTGGTCTGGGCGGTCGTCGCCAGCAAGGCCGTGAAGGCCGACGCCACCATCAATTTCGCAACGTGACGCATCGCATTCCCCATCGGTTCGGATTGTCGGCCGCCATGCGGCCATTGGCGTGAATGTGGAACCAGTCGGCGGCTTCTGTCCAGCAGGACGAGGCCCATGTCCAGATGTTGCTGCACAGTTCTTGTGCATCGGCCTGGCGAGGATCGGGCAATGCGTTGCGAGTTGCGGCTTTGCGCGCCCTCCCCGCCTCGCTAACGTGAGCACGCTCCGGCGCTCGCCGGCCCATGAGAAGCAGGTGCCCAGCCCTTGGCCATCATCGCCGCGCTCCACCACGTCACGCATTACCGCTATGACCGGCCGGTCACGCTCGGCCCCCAGATCATCCGCCTGCGGCCAGCGCCGCATTGCCGGGCGGCGATCAACAGCTATTCGCTGAAGGTCACCCCGGCCGAGCATTTCGTGAACTGGCAGCAGGATCCCAGCGGCAACTGGCTGGCGCGCTATGTCTTCCCGGAGCCGGTGCGCGAGTTCCGCATCGAGGTCGATCTCGTCACCGAGCTGTCGATCATCAATCCCTTCGACTTCTTCGTCGAGACCGATGCCGAGATCTTCCCTTTCGCCTATCCGGAGGAGCTGAGGGCCGAACTCGCGCCCTATCTGGTGACGGAGCCGGCCGGGCCGCTGCTCACCGACTTCCTCGCGACGGTGGCGCGCGAGCCCACCAACACCGTCAACTTCGTCGTCGACCTCAACGCGCGCCTGGCCGGCACCATCGCCTACGGCATCCGCATGGAGCCGGGCGTGCAGGAGCCGGAGCACACGCTCGGCATCAAATCCGGCTCCTGCCGGGACACGAGCTGGCTGCTGGTGCAGATCCTGCGGCATCTCGGGCTCGCGGCCCGCTTCGTCTCCGGCTACCTGATCCAGATGAAGGCCGACATCGACCCGCTCGAGGGGCCGCGCGGCACGGACAAGGACTTCACCGACCTCCACGCCTGGGCCGAGGTCTATATCCCCGGTGCCGGCTGGATCGGGCTCGATCCGACGTCGGGCCTGCTCACCGGCGAGGGCCATCTGCCACTGGCGGCGACGCCGCACTACCGCTCGGCCGCCCCCGTCTCGGGCCTGGCGAGCTATGCCGAGACGAGTTTCGACTTCGAGATGAGCGTGGCGCGCGTGCATGAGGTGCCGCGGATCACCCTGCCGTTCTCGGACGAGTCCTGGCAGCAGCTCGACGCGCTCGGCGAGCAGGTCGAGGCCGATCTCCGGGCCGGCGATGTGCGGCTAACCATGGGCGGCGAGCCGACCTTCGTCTCGGTCGATGACCAGACCGGGGAGGAATGGAACATCGCCGCCGTCGGGCCGACCAAGCGACAGCGGGCCGACGTGCTGATCCGGCGCCTGCGCGAGCGCTTCGCGCCCGGCGGCATGCTGCATTACGGCCAGGGCAAATGGTATCCCGGCGAGAGCCTGCCGCGCTGGGCCTTCGCGCTCTACTGGCGCGCCGATGGCGAGCCGATCTGGCGCGACGCGTCACTCATCGCTCGCGAACCGGGCGCGCCGACGGGGAGCGACCGCGAACTCGAAGCCGGCGCGACCATGGCCGATGCGGAAGCGCTGGCGGAGGGATTGTCCGACCGCCTCGGACTCGGCGCCGACCATGTCGTGCCGGCCTATGAGGACACCGGATACTGGCTGCTGAAGGAGGCGCAGCTTCCCGACAATGTCGATCCGCTCGACCCGCGACTCGCCGATCCGGAGGAGCGGGCGCGGATGCAGCAGGTCTTCCAGCTGGGCCTGGGCAAGCCGCGCGGCTACGTCATCCCGGTACAGCGTTGGCAAGCTCAAGCCGGCGACAAGCGCTGGCGCTCGGAGAAATGGAAGCTGCGGCGCGGCAAGCTCTTCCTGGTGCCGGGCGATTCGCCTGTCGGCTACCGCCTGCCGCTCGGCTCGCTGCCCGTGGTGCCGAAGGCCGAGTATCCCCATATCCATCCGCAGGACCCGATGGAGGCGCGCCCGCCGCTGCCGCGCGCCGCCGGCGGCTTTAGCCCCGCCGCCGACCCGCCGATCCAGGTGGAGGCGCCCTCGCCCCCGCAGGCTTCCCCCCACCAGATGTCGCGCTCGGTCGAATCCGGCGGCGCCCCCGCGCAGGACCGGACCGAGCAGGAGATCGGTGGTGAGCATGTGCGCACCGCGATCAGCCTCGAGATCCGCGACAATGTCCTGTGCGTCTTCCTGCCGCCGGTGGAGCGGCTGGAGGACTATCTGGATCTCGTCGCCAGCGTCGAGGCGGTGGCGCGCGAGCGCAACCAGCCCGTCCATATCGAGGGCTATGCACCGCCGCACGATCCGCGGCTGAACGTCGTCAAGGTCACGCCCGACCCCGGCGTCATCGAGGTCAACATCCACCCCGCGCGCAACTGGCGCGAGGCCGTCGAGATCACCCGCGGCGTCTATGAGGAGGCGCGGCAGTCGCGACTCTGCGCCGAGAAGTTCATGGTCGACGGGCGCCACACCGGCACCGGCGGCGGCAACCATGTCGTGCTCGGCGGCGTCACCCCACCCGACTCGCCGTTCCTGCGCCGGCCGGACCTGCTGAAGAGCCTCGTGCTCTACTGGAACCGCCACCCCTCGCTGTCCTACCTGTTCTCGGGCCTGTTCATCGGCCCGACGAGCCAGGCGCCGCGGGCCGACGAAGCGCGTCACGAAGCGGTGTACGAACTCGAAATCGCGATGCGCGAACTGCGCCGCCAGCAGCCGGGCACTGACACCCCGGTCGCACCGTGGCTCGTCGATCGCGTGTTCCGCAACCTGCTGATCGACGTCACCGGCAACACGCACCGCGCCGAGTTCTGCATCGACAAGCTCTACGCGCCCGAAGGCGCGACGGGCCGCCTCGGTCTGCTCGAGCTGCGCGCGTTCGAAATGCCGCCGCATGCGCGAATGAGCCTCGCGCAGCAGCTGCTGATGCGCGCGCTCGTCGCGCGCTTCTGGCAGCGGCCCTACCAGCCGGCACGGCTCAAGCGCTGGGGCACCGAGCTGCACGACCGTTTCATGCTGCCGCATTTCGTGTGGGACGATTTCCGCGACGTGCTCGCTGAGCTCGCCGACGCCGGCTATGCGCTCGATCCGGCGTGGTTCGCGCCGCATCTCGAGTTCCGCTTCCCGAAGCTCGGTGAATTCGCCACGCACAACGTCGACGTCGAACTGCGCGCGGCGCTCGAACCCTGGCACGTGCTCGGCGAAGAGAACACCGGCGGCGGTACCGCGCGCTATGTCGACTCCTCACTCGAACGGCTGCAGGTGCGCGTGCGCGGCCTGGTCGAGGATCGGCATGTCGTGACCTGCAACGGTGAAGCACTGCCGCTGCACCCGACGGGCACCAACGGCGAGTTCGTCGCGGGTCTGCGTTACCGCGCGTGGCAGCCGCCGAGCTGCCTGCAGCCGACGATCGGCGTGCACACGCCGCTGACCTTCGATCTCGTCGACACCTGGCAGCACCGCTCGCTCGGCGGTTGCCAGTATCACGTGGTGCATCCGGGCGGCCGCAGCTACGACGACTTCCCCGTCAACGCCTTCGCGGCCGAAGCGCGGCGCCTCGCGCGCTTCTTCCGCTTCGGCCACACTCCCGGCGAAGTGCGCGTCGCGCCGGCGCAGCTGTCCCCGCACTACCCGTTCACGCTGGACTTGCGGCGCGGCGGCGGCTAAGT
>NZ_JAUXYO010000151.1 GCF_030694325.1 Allobosea sp.
TCGGCCGCTTCGCCGCCGCCATACCAGAGGAAGATCATCATCGCTCCGGCGACGCCGGCATAGAAGGACGACACCGCGAAGGCGAGCAGCTTGGCGTTGAGCAGCTTGATGCCCATCAGCTCGGCCGCGATATCCATGTCGCGCACAGCCATCCATGAGCGGCCGATCTTCCCGTGAACGAGGTTGGACGCGAACCAGGTCAGGCCGACGACGAGCACGAGGCAGACATAGTAGCGCGTCTCCGGCGTGGCCGAGGCACCGGTGACGGGAATGCCGAAGAGCAGGCGCTGCGGCACCTCGATCGCGCCCGAGGCGTTGTAGTTGAACAGCCAGGGCACGCGCACGAAGGCCCATTGCAGGAAGAACTGCGCCGCCAGCGTCGCCACTGCGAGATAGAAACCCTTGATCCGCAGCGAGGGCAGCCCGAACAGCACGCCGATCGCGGCCGAGAACAGTCCCGAGGCCAGGATCAGGACGATGATGTTCACGTCCGGAAAGACGGTCGTCAGCTTGTAGCAGGCATAGGCGCCCACCCCCATGAAGGCGGCCGTGCCCAGCGAGATCAGGCCGGTATAGCCGGTGAGGATGTTGAGCCCGATCGCCGCCAGCGAGAAGACGAGGAAGGGGATCATCACCGAGGTGATGAAGAAGTCGTCGCCGAAATAAGGAATCACGACGAAGGCGATGGCGAGAATGATCGCCAGTCCGATCCGGTCCTGCCGGATCGGGAACACGGCCATGTCGGCCTGGTAGGTGGATTTGAACTGGCCGGCCTCGCGGTAGAACATGTCTACACCGTCTTTCCGGGGCGGCGCGAAGCGCCGAGCCCGGAATCCATGAACACAGGACTATCCGACGAGGTCGCGCCCTGTCCGGCGCGACCTGTGGTTATGGGTTCCTGGCTCGATCCTGCGGATCGCCCCGGAATGACGGAGAGTTTCAGGCGCAGGTCCATGCTCAAATCCGCTCGATGATCTTGTCGCCGAACAGGCCCTGCGGCCGGAACAGCAGGAAGCCCAGCGCGATGAAATAAGCCAGCCAACTCTCGATGCCGCCGCCGATCAGCGGGCCCCAGTAGAACTCGCCCATCTTCTCGCCGATGCCGATGATCAGTCCGCCGATGATGGCGCCGGGGATCGAGGTGAAGCCGCCGAGGATCAGGACGGGAAGCGCCTTCAGAGCCACGATCTCGAGCGCGAAGGACACGTCCGAGCGCGCGCCCCACATGATGCCGGTGATCAGCGCGACGATGCCGGCGGTGAACCAGACGATCACCCAGATCTGGTTCAGCGAGATGCCGACCGAGAGCGCCGCCTTGTGGCTGTCGGCGACCGCCCGCAGCGCCCGACCGATGCGGGTGTACTGGAAGAACAGCGCCAGCACCGCGATCATCACCGAGGCGATGATGGCGGCGGCGATGTCGATCTTCTGCAGCGACACGAAGCCGCCGAGGATCTTCAGATCGACCGCTCCCTTGGGCAGGTAGAGCTGCTCGGTGATCATCTGCTTGGGGTTGCCGCCGAAGACGGATTCGCCGAGCCCGATCAGGAAATAGGTGATCCCGAAGGTCGCCATGAACAGGATGATGTCGGGCTGGTTCACCAGCGGCCGCAGCACCACGCGCTCGATCGCCACCGCCAGCACGAACATCACGCCGAGCGTCAGGATCACCGCCAGGAAGGCCGGCACCCCCATCTCGTAGAGCCCGACCAGCGTCAGCGCCGAGAACACCACCATGATGCCCTGGGCGAAGTTGAACACGCCGGACGCCTTGAAGATCAGCACGAAGCCGAGCGCGATCAGCGCGTAGAGCACGCCGGACACCAGGCCTTCCCAGATCGTCTGGACCAGCAGGTCGGGCGCCGACGCCATCTGCTGGAAGGGGTCGATGAAGATCTTGTGGAGCGTGCCGGAGCCGTCGAGCCGCGCGCCGATGAGCGCGGCCGCGAGGATGGCGGCCAGGATGAGCCCGGCCTTGACCCAGCCATTGGCGAGAAGGTTCGGCGCGGGCCGTGCGGCGACGTCGCTCATGAGTTCGACCCCTTGCCCCTTGAACCAACCGCGCCGTCATCCCGGACAAGCCACGAAGTGGCGCCGATCCGGGATCCATTCCGGAGCCTCTCCGGAAATGCTCCGGAATGGATCCCGGGTCTGCGCTTCGCTCCGCCCGGGATGACGGCGCGGGTGGACGAACGTGGCTGAGCGATACCCATCAATGCGCCACTCCCAGATAGGCATCGATCACCTTCTGGTCGGCCTTGACCTCGGCGGGCGTGCCGTCGGCGATCTTGCGGCCGTATTCCAGGACGACGACGCGGTCGGAGAGGTCCATCACCACGCCCATATCGTGCTCGATCAGGGCGATGGTGGTGCCGAATTGTTGGTTCACGTCGAGGATGAAGCGGCACATGTCCTCCTTCTCCTCGAGGTTCATGCCGGCCATCGGCTCGTCGAGCAGCAGCAACTCCGGCTCCATCGCCAGCGCCCGGCCGAGCTCGACGCGTTTCTGCAGGCCGTAGGGCAGCTTGCCGACGGGCAGCTTGCGGATGTGCTCGATCTGCAGGAAGTCGATGATGTCCTCGACGACCTTGCGATGCTCGATCTCCTCGGTCATCGCCGGGCCGTGGCGCAGCATCTGCCAGAAGAAGCCGCAATTCATCTTCAAGGTGCGGCCGGTCATGATGTTGTCGAGCGTCGACATGCCCTTGAACAGGGCGACGTTCTGGAAGGTGCGGGCGATGCCGGCGGCGGCGGCGCGATGCGGCCGCATCTTCTGGCGGCGCTCGCCCTTGAAGGTGATCTGCCCTTCCAGCGGCTGATAGAAGCCGTTGATGCAGTTGAGCATCGAGGTCTTGCCGGCGCCGTTAGGGCCGATGATGGCGCGCACCTCGCCCTTGCGGATGTCGAAGGAGACGTCGGTGATCGCCTTCACCCCGCCGAAGCGCAGCGACACGTTCTCGACCGAGAGCAGCACCTCGCGCACCGGCGCGCCCGTCATGGTCATGGGTTCCGCATTCATGCCGCGGCCCTCGTCGGCGCCGGCCGCTCGGTGGCGATCGCGGGATAGATCGTCGCGTCACGGACCTTGACGCGGGCCGAGATCACGCCCTTGCGGCCATCCTCGAAAGTGACCTCGGTCGAGATGTCGGCTTCCTTCGAACCGTCATAGAGGGCCTGGACCAGCGGCGCGTAGCGCTCGGCGATGAAGCCGCGCCGGACCTTCTGGGTCCGCGTCAGCTCGCCATCGTCGGCGTCGAGTTCCTTGTGCAGGATCAGGAAGCGCTTGATCTGCGCGCCGCCCATCAAGGGCTCGGCCGCAAGCGAGCGGTTCACCTCGTCCACATGCTTGGCGATCATGTCGTAGACGAGATCGTGCCCGGCAAGCTCCTGATAGGAGGCGTAGACGACGTTGTTGCGCTCGGCCCAGTTGCCGACCGCGGTCAGGTCGATATTGACCGCGACCGTCGCGTAGTCGCGGCCCTGGCCGAAGGCCACGACCTCCTTGATGTTGGGATAGAATTTCAGCTTGTTCTCGATGTATTTCGGCGGGAACAGCTCGCCGCTGTTGAGCTTGCCGACATCCTTGGCCCGGTCGATGATCTTGAGATGGCCTTCCTCGTCGAAGAAGCCGGCATCGCCGGAGCGGACATAGCCGTCCGCCGTCATGGTCTCGGCGGTCTTCTCGGGGTCCTTGTAGTAGCCACCGAAGATCGAGGGCGAGCGGTAGAGGACCTCGCCATTGTCGTCGATCCGGATCTCGACCAGCGGCGCCGGCCGGCCGACCGTGTCGGCGCGGATCTCGCCATTGGGCTGCATGGTGATGTAGACGCCCGCTTCCGTCTGTCCGTAGAGCTGCTTCAGGTTGACGCCGATCGAGCGGTAGAAGCGGAACAGCTCCGGGCCGATCGCCTCGCCCGCGGTATAACCGACCTTGATCCGCGTCAGGCCGAAGCGGTTGCGCAAGGGGCCGTAGACCAGCGCGTCTCCGAGGCGATAGAGCAGGCGCGCGCCCAGCGGCACGCTCTCGCCGTTCAGGATCTTCTCGCCATGCGCCTTGGCCACGCCGAGGAAGTAATGGAACATCTTGCGCTTCAGCGCGCCGGCATCCTCCATCCGCACCATGGTCAGTGTCAGCATCGTCTCGAAGACGCGGGGCGGAGCGAAGGCATAGGTGGTGCCGACCTCGCGGCGGTCGTCGATCACCGTCTCCGGCCCCTCCGGGCAGTTGACGCAGAATCCGGCGACGATCGCCTGCGCATAGGAGAAGACGTGGTCGCCGACCCAGGCGATCGGCAGATAGGCGATGATCTCGTCGCTCTCGGTCAGGCCGTCGAACTGGCAGCCGATCTCGGCGGCGGTGATGACGTTGGCGTGGCTGAGCATCACGCCCTTGGGGCGCCCCGTGGTGCCCGAGGTGTAGAGGATGATGCCGAGATCGGCGCCCGCTCCCGCCAGCATCTCGCGCTCGAGCGCAGTCGTCGCCTCGGCACGATCCGCCAGGTCCTTCAGCCCGCCCGCGATCACCTCGTCGATCGGGTGCAGCGTGCCGTGGTCGTAGTCGCGCAGGCCCCGGGGCTCGTCATAGAGCATGTGCCGCAGGCTCGGCAGGCGCTCGGCGATGGAGAGGATCTTGTCGACCTGCTCCTGATCCTGCACCACGGCAAAGACCGCCTCGGCATGGTCGAGAACATAGGCCATCTCGTCGGCGACGCTGTCGGCATAGACCGGCACCGGCACGGCGCCGAGCCATTGCGCCGCGGCCATCGCCCAGTAGAGCCGCGGCCGGTTGTAGCCGACGATCGCGACCTTCTCGCCGCGCTTGAGCCCGAGCGCCTGCAGGCCCCGCGCGAAGCCGCGGACCTGCTCCGTCACCTCAGCCCAGTTCCAGGATTGCCAGATGCCGAGATCCTTGTGGCGGAACGCGACGCGCCCGCCCCGCTCGCGCGCATTGCGCAGCAGCAATTTCGGAAAGGTATCCGCCTGGCCGGCGCTTGCGCTTGCCATCGTCCGTCTCCACCCTGAGCAGGCCGGCGTACATCGCACCGGCCTTCGTTCGGGCCGCTCTCGGCCTCGTTGGATGCAAGCCTCGCAGCGGCGCATGCGCTTTGCAAGGGGAGGCTTGACAGACGAACGGTCATTTGGTCGCTATTGTCTTGGGAGATTCTTCGCTTGCTCGGAATCACGCAGCTGAACCGGCCTGTGCCAAGGCGGAGCCGGTGGAGCGGTGACCCGTCTCGGACGGCTTTCAGCCTTCGTAACGCGCCAGACCCTCGACATCGAGGATCGTCACGCTGCCATGCCCGATCTCGAGCAGGCCGAGCCCCGCGAGCCGCGACAGGCCCTGATTGGCGACCTGTCGCGACATGCCGGCAAGCAGCCCGAGCTCTTCCTGGCTGACCTCGAGCGTGCGGTCCTGGTCGGGATAGAGTGTCGGGTTGAACAGCCAGGCGAGGTTGCGCGCCAGACGACCCGTCGAATCGAGCGTGCGCTCCGTCTCCGCCAGCGCGATGAACTGGGCGAGACGCTCGTTGAACTGGTGGACGAGGAAGCGGTTGAAGGCGGCCGAGTGCTCGAACAGCCAGAGGAAGGTCTGGCGCCGCATCAAAGCGAGCTTGGTCTCGCGCAGGGCCACGAGCTCGTAGCGCCGCAGCTCGCCCTTGATCACGGTCCCCTCGCCGAACCAGGCTCCGGCGCGCATCCCGGCCAGCGTCGCGGCCTTCCCCGTCTTGGAGGTGGTCGACATCTTCACCAACCCCTCGGCGACGCCGGTCCAGGCCTCCAGCCGGTCGCCGACATGGCAGATATGGGCACCCTTGCCATAGCTGCGGAAGGAGATGCCGCGCCGTGCCTCCTCGAATTCCTCCTCGCGCAGGTCGCGTGACCAGGCGGCGATGCGCTTCAGCTCGTCGGGCAGGATCACGGGGGCCGGCTCTCCCTTGTGGCGGGGACTGGTACTATGAGGCGGCCGCAGCGGCCAACTCAAGCGTGGCCGGCTGTCGCGCGCCGGGCGAGCGCCGCGATTCGGCCGCGTTTCTGGGCGATCCGCTGCCAGTACAGGCGTCTGGACGCGCCTGCCTGATTCACGCATCGTTAACCCTGCTGCGCCAGCTTGCGCCCATGCCGAGGACATCGCCCGTGGCAAGACGCCCCGCTCTCGCCGCCCTGCTCGCCATCGCCGCCTGGGCCGGCGCGAGCGCTCCGGCTGCGGCGCATCCGCATGTCTTCGTCACAGCCCGGGCGGAGATCATCTATGCGCCCGATGGCGCGGTGCGCGCGCTCAAGCACATCTGGAGCTTCGACGAGGCCTACTCGGCGTATATCACGCAAGGGCTGGACAAGAACGGCGACGGCAAGCTGACTTCGGACGAGCTGGCGGAACTGGCGAAGATCAATGTCGAATCCCTGCCGGAGGTCGGCTTCTTCACCACCGCCAAGGCCAATGGCAAACCGCAGGAATTCGGCACGCCGACGGGCGCCGGGCTCGCCTTCGAGAACAAGATCCTGACGCTCACCTACACGCTGCCGCTCAAGGTGCCGGCCCATGCCAGTCGTTCTTTCGGCATCGAGATCGGCGATCCGACCTATTTCGTCGCCTTCGAGATCGTCGATGCGCCCGATGCGGTGATCGCCCGCGACGCGCCGAAGGGCTGCATCGTGCGCGTCGCCCGCCCACCGAAGCTCGACCCCGCGATCCAGCAGAAGCTGGCGCAGGAGGACATCACCGCGACACCCGACACCAGCGGACTGCAGGTGACGACGCGCGCCCTCGTCGCCTGCCCCTGACCGGCCCGATGTCGCTGGAATCCCCGCGCCTCGCCTGGATGCCCTGGCCCGCCCTGTCGCGGCGCCTGATCGTCATGGTGCTGGCGCTGGCCGTCGTCGCCGCCGGCCTCGCCGTGCTCGCGGCGGTGCTCTCGG
>NZ_JAUXYO010000156.1 GCF_030694325.1 Allobosea sp.
TCGGGGATCTCGCGGTTCAGGGTTGGCGTTCGCAACCCAAACCTAACCGGCAATCGCCGATGACCACCCTCAGCTACACCACGCGATGGGACACGACCGATGAAATCCCGACGGTCGATGCAGCGGCCATGGCTTACTGTCGCGCTGCCGCCGCGGCTGACTGGCCTTCCACATACGTTCGAGATTAACCAGGCCGCGGTGGAGAAGCGCCTCGGCGATCCCTCGCCGCTTGCCGGCGGAGACGACATGCAGGTCAGCGAATCGCCCGGAACAGTCCGGTCAGTACGGGCGGCGCTTTCGGTATCATCGCGGCGCCCAGTCGACCACCTCCATGCGAGTCAGGCCGATGTCGTTCAGCGTCCGGTCGTCGAGGCGCGTCGCGCCGTCGCCGGGGCGCCGGTCTCCGGGCGTCCGGGTCAGCTGCATGCGCACGCTCCGCAGCGCCCGGGACATCCGCGCTAAGAAGGGGCACTCCCCCCTGCGCGCCGCCGGCGCGGCCTCCCGCAGCGGTTCGAGCGCTGATAGTCCCGATTGCGTATTGTGACGGTTGGAAACATTCGACATTGTCGGATTCCCTGTGGGATCGGCTCGCGCCATGACCGCGTCGGCGCGGCGGAGCCGCCGATCGGCTCGGGGTTTCTGGGGCGTTCAGGCCAGAGTTTCTGTGCGCCGGATCACAGAGGCTGCGGCCGGTGTCGTCAGGGTTCGATTCCGGAGGCCCGCCCGATGACCGATGGTCCCCATCGCGTTGTGAGCCTGCTGTCCGCCAACCCCTTCTTTGCGGGCTTCACCGAGGATGCACTGGCGAAGATCGCGGCGATCTGCCGGTTGCGAGACCTTCCCGCGCGCGAGATACTGTTCCTCAGGGGCGATCCGAGCGACGGTCTCTACGCCATTCGACGCGGCCTGATCCGCATTGGAACGACGGATGATCTCGGCAGGCAGATGACGATGAACCTCCTGGGCGGCGGCGACGTTTTCGGCGAAATCGCGCTGCTCGACGGCCAGTCCCGGACGGCCGATGCAGTGGCGCTGGAGGACACTGCTATGTTCTTTCTGCCGCGACGTGATTTCCTGAGCCTGCTCGATCGCGAGTCGTCGATCGCGCAGCAACTGATCGGCCTGCTTTGCGCCCGGTTGCGGGACGTCATCGGCCGTATGGAGGAGACAACGTTCCTGCCGGCGGCGATCCGGCTCGCGCGACGCATCCTGATGCTCGCCGCCGATTTCGGGACGGAGGTCCATGCCTCTCAGGAGGAGCTCGCATCGCTTACCGGCGTGACGCGCGAAACCGTCAACCGGCAGCTCCAGTCCTGGAAGCGCACCGGCGTGATCTCCCTGGCGCGAGGACGCCTGGTGATCCACGATCTCGACGTTTTCAGGCAGCTGGCGAAGGTCGATGCCAGCTGAGGCGCCTGCAGCCTATCCCGCGTCGCCATCGGCAGCGGCGAACACAGGGACGAGCCGGTCGAAGCCCTTCAGCATCCGCGCATCCCGCTCGACAAGGCGCACCCGTCCGCGGACGGCTCTGGCGGCGACCGCGTCGACGAGGATTTCCGCATCGGCCGCGCTCGCGCACAGCCGCGAGGCGAGATTCACGACGGTGCCGATCGCCGTGTAGTCGAGCCGGGCACCGGAGCCGATCCGCCCCACCGTCGCCGGGCCCATCGCCAGCCCCACGCCAAAGCCAAGCCCGTGGTCGAGCAAGAGCGACCGCACGCTCCTCTGCATGTCGCGCGCCATGTCGATGGCGCGCAGCGCCGGATCGGGACAGGCCACGGGGGCGTTGAGCAGCACCATCATGCCATCGCCGGAGAAGTGCGTCAGCGTGGCCCCGTAAACGCTGACCACCTTGTCGAGGGCGTCGTAGTAATCGCTCAGGACGCCCATCACGGCTTCGGGCTCGGCGCAACCGGAAAAGGCGGTGAAACCCCGCAGGTCTCCGAACACCACCACCACTTCGATGCGGCGGCCGTCGAGCACGCCGTCGTCGCTCGACCGGTCGACCAGTTCGGCCACCTGCGGTGCGAGAAAGCGCTTGAGCCGGATGATGCGTTCCGAACGCTCCTGCGATACAGCCAGTTCGCCCGCCATCTCGTTGAAACGCGTCGCCAGCCGCTCGAACTCGTCGCCCGTGCCGAGGTCAATCCGGTGGTCGAATTGCCCGGCCCCTATCTGGGTGACCCCCTCTTCCAGAACGCGGATCGGGCCGATCATGCGCTGGGTCAGCCAGTAGGCGAGCGCAGCCGCGAGAGCCGCGCCGCCGAGCAGCGATGCGACCGTGCGCCACAGCGTCGCGTAAATCGGCCCGAAGGCCTCGGCGACGGGCTGCTGGACGACGACGCTCCAGTCGACGGCAGGGATCCGCGCCATCGCGGCGAGCACGGTCTGTCCCGCGACGTCGTGTCCGGTGACCGCCCGGCCGCCTTGCGCGAGTATGCCTGCCCGCAGCGCCTTGAGCGGCCGTGTCGCCGTCTCGTCGGCCCGCAGAACAAGGCTGATGTCGGGATGCGCGACGAGGCGCCCCGGCTGATCGAGCACGAACGCTTCCCCCGTTCGTCCGACACGGATTGCCGAAATCACGTCCCAGATCAGCTTGAGATTGACCTCGGCCACGACGACGCCGACCGCCGCGCGGTTGCCCGCCACGGCAATGGTCATGAAGGGTTCGGAGCCGGCATGGAACGTCACGGGGCCAAACCAGATCGGGCTCGATTTGACGCCGACGACCGCCGGGTTCGCCGAGTGGTCGGCGCCGCCCTCGCTTCTGTTCAGGCCGATGCGCGAGACAAACAGCCGCTCCCGCCCGGCGGCGTCGACGAGGGTCAGGCTGACGACCGCCGGCACCTGCCGGAGCAGGCGAAACGCGTCGAGCCTGCGCCTTTCGTCGGCGCTTTCCGACCATGGCAACTGCACGGTCCAGGCAAGCTGGTCACCGATGCCGTCCATGAATTCCTGTATCTTCGCTGCGGCAGAGCGGGCTTCCGCATCGAGAAGATCATTCAGCCTCGCGCGTTGGTCATGGTAGCCAAACCAAGCTTCGCTTCCGCCCGCGACCAGAAGCGGCACGACGACCGCCGCGAACAATGCGAGAAAGTATCTTGCGAAGAGCGAGCTTCGTGGGGCAGGTGGCGCATGGGTCACCGTCTCAGCTCCTGCGCCGGCTCATCGGCCAGGTCACTCGATCACGACGTCGGCGCTGCTCAGGAGCGATGGCGGGATGGCCAGTCCGAGCCCGTTGGCCGCCTTGAGGTTGACGAACAGCTCCACCTTCGTCACACGCTGGACCGGCAGATCGGACGGTTTCTCGCCCCTGACGATCCGGCCGGCATAGATTCCGGTGTGGCGGTGCGACTGCTGGAAATCGCCGCCATAGCTCATCAATCCGCCGGCGATCGGGAAATCCCGCGCCTGGGTGATCGTGGGTACGCCGTGCCGAATCGCCAGCGCCGCAAGCTGGTGGCTGCGATAGGCGAAATAGGGATCGGAGGTGAAGACCAGTCCACCAACCCGCATCTCGGAGGCGGCCCTGAACACATCGTTCAGCTCCGCTTCGCTGCTGGCGGTCAGAATGCGAAGCTGCAATCCGAGACTGTCCGCCGCCGCGTGCAGGTTCTTCAGCTGCAGAGCAGAGGTCGGGCTGGTTGTGTTGACGGCCACCGCGAATGTCGTGGCGTTCGGGAACAACTCGCTCATGAACTCCAGCCGTTTGCGCGAGACCTCCACGCTCAGGCTGGTTACGCCGGTGAGATTGCCGCCCGGCCGCGAAAGGCTTGCGACCAAGCCCAGCATCAGAGGGTCGCCCCCCATCTCGAAGACGATCGGGATCGTGGTGGTCGCGGAGCGTGCGGCGAGCGCCACCTCGGCACCGCCGGGAGCGACGATGACGGCGACCCGGCGGGCGGCGAGGTCCATCGCGAGCGCCGGCAGGCGGCTATACCGGCCCTCTGCCCAGCGAAAATCGATCGCGACATTGCGCCCCTCGACATAGCCGGTCTCCGACAGGCCATCGCGAAAGGCGACGAGGCGACTGGCGTAGGGCTCGGGAGATTCGGAGCCGAGATAGCCGATGACGGGCATAGCCTGCTGCTGCGCGGAAGCCGCGACCGGCCAAGCCGCCGCAGCGCCGATCAGTGTGATGACGTCGCGACGTGTCGTTGGGCCGGCGTGGCCAAAGGCGCAGGACTCGAAACGCACGGCCGCTCCCTCCGGACCGACGTCTGCGGTGACGCGGGAACGCTGATCTGATCCCGAGCTCGCTGTTCAGCATAGCCGGATGACCAGCGGCGCGAAAGCTGTCGGATTCAGACCTGGCTCATGAGCTGCGCCACGGCTGGCGACACGGCGCCGTCGCCGGGTCGCGTCCATTGCGTGCGCCTCGGAGACGTTCGGTTCCCCACATGCCGGCGAGAGGGAAAGAGGTGTGCGGCAAGCTGGCGACGCCGCAGTTCGAGACCAAGCGGGCTGACTGCCGGCGCCGCAGCGCCGGCAGTCATTGCAGAAGGAATGCTACCGCCGCGTGACGACGATCTCGAGATAGCTGCTCGGCACGATCACGGTCCCGTCGCGCGACCGGTTGAACTGTGCGACCAGCATCAGCAGATCGTCCTCCAGCGCCTTCTGTTGCGGCGGCGTCAGTGCCGCGAACGCCTTCAGGACAGGTCCGTAGTAGGTCTTGAATATGTCGAGCCAGTGGTCTCGCGAGCGATAGCGGAAGACGAAGTCGGTATGCGTCGCATGGATGCTCGCGCGGTCCGGGCGAAACAGCTCGGCCAGACGGGCATGCGTTCCCCACAGCGCCGGCGAGCGTGCGCCGGGAGGCGGCGGGACATGCCTGCCGATCGTCCTGAAGACATGGCCGATGAAGCCATCCGGCGTCCAGTTGGCCAAACCTATCCTGCCGCCGGGTCTGCAGACGCGCAGCAGCTCCGCGGCGGCGCGCTCCTGATCTGGCGTGAACATCACCCCGAAGGTCGAGATGACCACATCGAAGCAGCCATCCGCGAAAGGCAGCGCTTCCGCGTCGGCTTCACGAAAGGCGATCTCGAGGCGCTCGGCCTCGGCCCGCTCGCGGCCTCGATCGAGGAGCGCCCCGACATAGTCGGTGCTGGTCACGTCGCACCAGCGCCGCGCGGCCGCCAGACTGGCGTTGCCATTCCCGGCGGCGACGTCGAGCACGCTCTGGCCCGCGCGCAGATCGAGCGCCTCGCACAGGCGCTCGCCGACGATCTGGAGGGTGGTGCCGATGACGCAGTAATCTCCCGACGACCAAGCGCCGTGCTGGCGTGCCTTGATCGCCTCATAGTCGATGGTCTCCGGTGCAGTGCTTTCACGCGTGGCTGTGGCCGGCATGGTCGTTCTCCCTTGTGAGGTGTCATTTTGACAGGCTGGCGCGGCTCCCGCGGCCCCGCCAGGCGCCTCGCGCCGCTGGCTCAGACGTCGCGGCCGTGGATCGGCACGCCGAAGACGGCGGCGTCGATCTCGGAGCGGGTGATGCCCATGTCTTTCAACAGCCTGTCGTCAAGGCCGGACAACGTGTTGGCCGCGCGCCGCAGCCGAACCTGTCTGGCGATGCCGCGCAGCTGGTTCGATAGCGCCTCGATGAGCCGCGTCGTCAGGGGACGTCGGGCCGGCTCCCGGCCAGGGGCGACGAATGGACCATGAACCTCGTAGAGAAACTGCTCCCCGAAGATCTGCCCGACCGCCATGCGTCCGACCAGCCGGTCGATCACCGTCTTGCGACGGGGGCGGATCATGTCGGTCAGGTCGCCGACGTCAAAGAAAAGGTCGTCGTTCAGCGTATGCATGTCACGCTCCGTTGCTCAATCCGCCGCCTCCTTTGGCGTGGTGCGGCGTTGTCGCGATTTCGGGAGCGGTGCGTCTGTGATGCTCCGCACAGAGGATAGTTCGGGTCGACTTACCGCGCCGGCTTTTCGGCGCGCTCTTGCGCCTGGATTGCCTGCAAGGGCGCGCGTGGGGCGCGAGGCATGGCCGTATG
Organism: Allobosea sp.; assembly: GCF_030694325.1. Lineage (GTDB taxonomy): Bacteria > Pseudomonadota > Alphaproteobacteria > Rhizobiales > Beijerinckiaceae > Allobosea. The sequence goes on from NZ_JAUXYO010000156.1 coordinate 5,999, forward strand.
CCGCTCAGTGACCTGGATCACATCGCCGGCGCCCTCCGCCACGTATCGCTGCCTCCCTCATCAATCGTGGAGCGCGCGCCATGGCCATTGCCGAACATGAACTCGAATTCCATCGCAGGACGGTCGAGCAGGCGCGGAGAGCGGGCCTGTCGGCCTATGTCCTGAACGAGGACGGCAGCGTGCTGCGGATATGGCCCGATGGCAGGAAGCAGTTCATCGTGGTCCGGCACGGCCTGTTGAGCCAGCCTGACCTACGCGACGCATCGCGGCCCATTTCGAACGCCGCAGAATGCGGATGGTCGTGATCGATGTCCGGGACATAGGCGACGACCGGCCGAAAAAGGTCAAGCGTTCGCGCTGGCGCTGTCAGGTTCGGCGTCCCCCTTTCAACGCCTCGACCGAAGCCGACCAAGGTCAGGCCGCCGGAGGGGTTCCATCCGCCGTCTGGCCGATCGCGGTGGAGGTCGGCGTCACTGGCGCGGCTCCCACTCCCGACGCGCGAGGGCAAGCCAGCCGTCGTCGTAGATCGGCTGCCCGGCGATCGACAAAGGCTCGCCGAACGCGTCGCTGAGGTGGTTGTCCGGAACGCCGTCGCCGTCATTGTCGACGCCCCCGGCGATCCGTAGGCATCGGAGCATCAGCGGGAATGCGGCTTCCGCCAGACGCAGACCACCTTTGGTGTCGCTCGGATAATGCACGCCGAGGACCTCGCGGAGCTTCGCGATGCGCTCGGCCAGCAGCCAGAACGGACTCTGCCTGTTTGCGGGGCCTGTCCCAAGCGCGACCGGTGCCACCTGCTCGAGGCATCTCGCAATCAGGAAGGCCTGGGTCGCGTGCCCGCTCGGATAGGCTGGATGCCCCGGAGGATCGATCGGCGCGAGCAGGCTCGGATCGAGGCGGACGGGCCGGGGACGATTATAGACCCCCTTGTAGTACATGCAAAGAAACTGCCCCAGCCGGAGCGCGGTCGCCACGAGGTAATATGTATACGGATGCGTCTGAACATTGAACTGCAGCAAGGCGCGAAAATAGCCGATGATGCCGTTGCGTTGAGCCATGGCCTCCGACATCGCGCCTGATCGAAACTGCGCCAATCGTCGTAGGTGTTTCAACTCTCGCTGAACATTCGAACAGGAATCGCCATCGAGGTCGAAAATGGAGTCGATGTCGTCCGTCATGTCGTTGGGCTGCATCAGCTCGGCCCAGGCGAGTCGGCCCGCGGAATTCTTCAACTGCACGAATTCCGCAAGGACGAGCAACGAGGCGTTGTCGGGGGTGAAGTCGGTCAGGCGCGGCAGGATCGCTTCGGGGGCGATGGGCCAGCAATCGGTCGGCGAGGTCGGCGGCCAGGCGTGGCCCAGGCGCGGCGGCCAGCGATGACCGCGATAATCCGGTTCGACGGGGTTTTGCCGGATCGCCATTTCCGGCGCGACTCCGATGGGACGAAAAGCAGAGCGGCCGCCGCCGCCCAGCGCATCGAAGTTCTCGAAGCCTTCCGCCCCGTCGGCCCCATCGGCTCCGTCGGCCGGCCCGAATGCTGCATCGCGCGCCATGCGTCCCTCCTCGTCAGGAATCTGATGCCGTCACCGTCACACCGTCAGCTCGGAAGTCCCGCCTCCTGCAGATGCGCGGCGAACGCCTCGCGCAGGCCAGGTTCGAAAAACGGCAGGCGTGTGCGCGAGTAGGTCTCCAGCGAGAAGCCGGGGCGCACCGCCATGAACCGGGCGGCGGCCTGCCGTGCATCCTCGCGCGAGCCTGCCGCCGCCAAAGCCGCCGCTAGCAGCAGGAGCGTGGCCCCGTGCAGCGGATTTTCAGCCAGGGAGCGTCGTTGCCATCGCACGGCCTCGTCGAAGCTGCCGCTGGCATAGTGCGCGATACCCAGAAACATGAGTTGCGAATAGCGCATGGGGTCGTGCGGCGAGAGCCGCAGTCCTTGTTCGGCGCGGCGCACCGCCTCCTCGCCATTGCCCAGATAGGCGAGCGTCGCGCTCGACAGCGTCCAAACGAGGGGGTGGTTCGGGCAGGCCGCGAGGGCCTCGCTGAAACAGTGGAGCGCAGCGTCACTGTCGCGCCGCAGCATCGTGTTCATGTGACCCATGGTGGCGAGGGCCAATGCGTTCGCCCTGTCGATACTGGTGGCGCGCGTTGCAAGCGTAAGGGCCTGCGCTGCGTCGTCGTCGGGGTCCTGCGACCATCCGCGTCCGATCCGCACGCTGTGCCAGCGCGCCGCCCAGGCGACCGGCAGGGCGAAGTCGGGCTCCTCCACCATAGCCTCGGCAAGGTAGCTGCGCGCGCGCTCGAACGTGTCGTAATCCGCGCTCCCTATCGTGTACAGGGCCCGCAGCGTCCGATCATAGGCCGTCAAGCTCTCCGGCGCCTTCCGCATGGCGCGCTGGAGTTCGGCGTAGCGCACCTGTGGCGCGAGCAACATGGCGATCTTGCCGGCTACCTCGTCCTGCAGATCAAAAATCTCACCCATTCCGATACGCACGCGCTCGCCCCAGAGCGTCGCGCCCGAATGCGTGTCGCAAAGTTGCAGCGAGATGCTGTACCCCTGGGTCATCCTGCGCATTCGCCCAAGGAGTGCGTAGCGCACGCCGAGTGCGCGGCCGACTTCCCTGGGGTCGGGCTGGCGCCCGCGGAAGATGGCGCTCGAGGCCGGAGACACCACGAACAACTCGTGCAGGCCGGCGAGCGACATGCCTACATCCTCGGCGAATCCGTCCGCGAAATGCGCATCGTCCGCATCCCGGCCCTGATCGAGGAGCGGCAGCACGGCCAGGGATGGCAGCCCTGCGACGGCCGGGATCGGAACGGTGAATCGCACCAGCTCGGTCTCGCTCGCGAAGAGGCGCGCGCGCTTGTGGAAGCCCTTCAGTTCGGCATATCCCAAGTCTCGAAAATCAACCTGGGCAGAGGCGTCCAGCGCGTTCCGCACGCGTTCGGAGATCACGATTCCGCCGGGTGCTGCGTGTGACTGCAGCCGGGCCGCGAAGTTCACCGCATCTCCGAAAATCTGGGAGTTGCTCTCGAACACGTCGCCGACATGGATCCCGATGCGGAGCACGACAGGAACCGGATCGACCGACCCTGCAGCCTCGAGATCTGCCCTTATGCCGCGCTGGATGGCGCGAGCCCATGCGACGGCATCGGCTGCGTTCTGGAACGCGCCCAGGACACCGTCGCCCAGCACGTCCACGATTCGGCCTCCGCGCCGTTGCGTCTCGGGCTCGATCAAGCCGCGCAGGAGGGCCATCCATCGCCGATAGGTGCCGTCCTCGTCTGCGGCCATGAGCGTCGAGTAGCCGACGATGTCGGCGAAGGCGATGGCGACGGTGCGGCGCTCGCCTTGGGCTGGCGCGGCGCAATTTCCGCTGGAGGCGACGTTGGAAGCGAACACCATCGCCACACCTGCCTGCGGCTGGATCCGATCGGTCGGGACGCCGAGCGCCAGGCTCCCGAGGGGTGACGATTATCATGGCGCTCGAAGCGCCCGGACGCTAGTCTTTTGAGATTGGACCGGCGGGAGCCGGCTTGCGGCAGGATCGGGGGCTCTGATGTCGGACCCGAACGAAATCCGCCTGGTATTGTCAGTGCGCGGCTCGCGCGCACTGCGTCAAGCCTACAAGGATCGGGCTGTTGGAAGCGTTCACAGGCTACTCAATGCCCGTCTGCGCTTGGGCCGCAACGACTTGTTCAAGGTGGTTGCCTACCCGTCGAACATCCCAGCTCCCGATGGCGTCGACATCAGTGAGGACAAGCTCCGCGAGTTCCTGGTTTTCGGGATCGTTGTTTCCGGTGGGCCGACGGTCGCGGAAGACTTTGCGAGAAGCGTGAAGCAGCTGGGGTGTGACGTGGCCGTCGGGGCGGACCTTGTGGTCAATCCGGCGCACGACCCATTCTGGACTCATTGGTGCCCGCACGAGGCCGGCGATGGATTGATGGGAGATCGCGCTGCGGCGCTCAGGACGATCCGGGCCGACCCGGCGGTGCTGACGGCGGCAGGGCTCCCAGGGCCCGAGCAGGTCAACCTCGTCTTCGTGGACACTGGCTTGCCGCATGGTCTTCTTCCTACGGGCAGTTTCAAGGGCTGGCCCGTGCGGGAGGACCCCATGCATCCCGGTGGGGCGGTGCGGCTGCCTGGACATCCGTTGACCCCGCACGGTGAGATGGTGGCAAGAAACGCGCGGGCCGTAGCGCTGTCGGCGGCGCCGTCCGCCAAGCTGAGGCTTCTGGATTGCCCGGCGATCCCCGATGGCATCACGCGATTGCCGGTCTTCCTGCATACCGTCGCAGCCGCGCTGTTTCACATATTAGCCACCATTGCCGTCTGGCCGCGGAAGTCAGAGGGCTGGGTGATCTGCAACGCCTGGGCGGTCTTCGATCCGGCCGTGAAACCAGGGCAGCCTCCCTACGCCAATGATCCCCTGCACCCGATCGCGATCGCATTGAGGCTGCTGAACCTCATCGGAGCGGATCTGGTCTTCGCCGCCGGCAACTGTGGCCAATTCTGCCCGAGCCCCCGGTGCTCTCCGGCTTTCACCGGTCCCTTCAGCAGCATCAACGGGGCCAATGCGTTACCGGAGGTGCTGACGGTAGGGGCCGTGCGCGCCGACCGCCTCTGGCTCGGCTATTCGGGACAGGGCCCGGGGATCGCCGGCATGGCCAGGGAGAAGCCGGACATCTGCGCGCCCAGCCAGTTTGCGAGCGACGACTATCCGGGCCACAACACCGGCACCTCCGCGGCATGCGCCCTTGCGGCGGGTGCCGTCGCGCTGCTGCGGACGAAGTGGCGGTCCAGCACGCTGACAACGGACCGGCTCCGCGCCGCAATCCGGCGCAATACGAAACAGCCCTCTGGCCCAGTGGGCTGGCAGGAGCGAACAGGGCACGGCATCCTCGATCTCGCGGCGACCGCAGCGGCATTGAACCAACCTGAACCATCCGCAGTCCGACAAAAGCGCCGGCAGGCAGTCAGGAGCGCATAGGCGGTTTTGCGGGCCGTTAAATCTGGAGATGCGCCGCTCCGCTGTCAGCGGCCGGCGAAAACAGGCGGACGCTTGGCGAAGAACGCGGCAGCGCCCTCCTGCAGGTCGTCGGAATCGAAGATCGACTGCTGCGCCACCGTCGAGCGCGACAGGCCGGCATCGAGCGGCAGATCATCGGCCAGATCGACGAGCTCCTTCGCCAGGCGGTTGGAGATCGGGCCGCGAAGGGCGATCGTTGCGGCCATCTCGCGGGCCGCGGCAAGGGCTGATCGCCCCTCGGCCACCTCGTTCACGACACCCCAGGCCAGAGCCTGCTCGCTTGCGATCGGAGCGCCCGCAAACAGCATCTGCTTGGCGCGTGCGGGGCCTGCGAGCCGCGTCAGCCTGATCGCGCCATTGCCGGCCAGCCCGCCGAGATGACATTCCGGCAGGCCGACCGAGACGCCGGCGCGCAGGATGCGGAGGTCGCAGCACAGCGCGATTTCGAGGCCGCCGCCCAGCGCCGGTCCGTCGATCGCCGCGATGGTCGGCATCGGCAGCCGAGCCAGGTTGCGCAGCACCATGTCCTCGAACAGGATCTTCTGCTCGCTGGCATCGGCCTTCACCGGGCCGAACTCCTTGATGTCGCTGCCCGCGCAGAAGGCCCGCGCCTCCCCGCCATGCAGGATGACGCAGCGCAAATCCTGCCTCTTCGCCAGCGCGGCGAGGATCCGGTTGAGCTCGCGCAGCATCGGACGGGTGACGAGATTGAGCGCACCGTTCGCCAGCAGGATTTCGGCGACGGGGCCGCTTTCGCTCAGGGTCACCAGGCTCGCGGAAGGTGGCATCGTCGCCGCTGCGTCCGGCATCGTTCAGGCTGCGCTCTGCTGCGGCAGGCTGATGCCGTGCAGCACGCCCATCCGCTCGAACTGCTGATGGATCCGGTCGACATAGGCCGCGAAGGCGGCCGCGTCTCCGAGCACGATCGGGCGTGGGCGTGGGAGATCGACCTGGATGTCGTCGATCACCTCGCCGGGGCTCGGGCTCATCACCAGGATGCGGTCGGACAGGCCGACGGCCTCCTCGACGCTGTGGGTGATGAAAACCACGGTCGGGCGCCGGCGCAGCCACAGGCTTTCGAGGTCGGTGCGGACCTGAAGTCGCGTCAACGCGTCGAGCGCGCCGAAGGGCTCGTCCATCAGGATGACCGGCGGCTCGTGCACGAGGGTTCGGATCAGCGAAACGCGCTGGCGCATGCCGCCCGAGAGCTGGTTGGGGTACTTGTCCATCGCATGTTCGAGGCGCAGCTGCGCGAAGAGGTCCTTGGCGCGTCGCGCCAGCACCTCCCGGTCGAGACCGCGGATGTCGGCATGCAGCATCACGTTCTCGAAGGCGGTGCGGAAATCGAGCAGAAGGTGGTCCTGGAAGGCGATGCCGACATCGGTGATCGGCTTCGTCACGACCTTGCCGTCGACCGTGATCTCGCCGGTGGAGCGCGCCAGAAGGCCCGCGACCATCAGCATGAGCGTACTCTTGCCGCAGCCGGACGCACCGACGACGGAAATGAACTGGCCCGCGGGAATCGTCACGTCGAGGGGTTTCAGGGCCCGGAATGGCTTATCGGTATCCGAGCCGAAGACCTTCGAGACGTTTCGAATCTGGATCGTCACGCCCGATTTCGCGGCGCTGTCGTTCACGGTCTTGTCGGTCATGGGCTGGCTCATCGGCTTGCGCTCGCCGCGACGGGGGCCGAGGCGGCAACCGCCTCGAGCGGAACCTTGGAGACGAGCAGGACCTTGCGGCCCTGCTGCACGATCGAACCGTCCTGCTTGACCACCTTCACCGCGAAGGTCGCGATCGCCTGCGTCGGCCGAGAGCGGCTGTCTCGCAGTTCGGCCAGCTCGTAATCGACGAAGATCGTGTCGCCGACGAAGATCGGCCCGACGAAGCGCCAGCCGTCGATGCCGAGGAAGGCGATCGCGGTTTCCCGCAATTCGCCGGTGCGGGCCCACATCAGCCCGTGGGCGTAGGCCAGCCCGAGCATGCCATGAGCGACCTTCTGGCCGAACTGGCTGGCCTGCGCATAGACGTCGCTGGTATGCAGCTCCGAATGGTCGCCCGTCAGCCCGGCGAACCCCATCAGGTCGGCGTCGGTGATCGTCCGGCCGGGGCTGCGGAACTGCATCCCGACGAAGAGATCGTCATAGCGATAACCAAGTGTCGGTTTCACGGTCATGGTGTCCGCTGATGTCCTGATCACGAGCTGATGGGGCCTTGAGCGACGGCCTGCGTTCACTTGCAGGCGCGCATCTCGCCATCCGCCGGCAGATACTCATTGGTGTAGTAGCTCTTGGGGTCCTGGCCCTCGGGCAGCAGCTTGACCTCGGAGAGGAGAGCCTGCGTCCGCGTCCAGTGCGCATCCTCGGCCTTGCCGATGAACTTGGCGCCGCCGCTGCAGAACAGCGGGGTGATGGCGGCGAGTTCGGCGGTCGCGAGCTTGACGTTCACGTCCGGGAACAGCGTCTTGACGTGTTCGATCGCCTTGGTCGGGTTGTCGAGCGCGAACGACCAGCCCTTCAGGCTTGCCGCGATGAACTTCTTCAGAACCTCGGGATTCTGCTTGATGAAGTCGTTCGAAGCGAAGATCGAGGTGGCGACGGTGGGCACGCCATGGTCGGCGAAGGGGAAGTTGGTCAACTCCGCGCCCTGCATCTCGAGCTGGATCTGATAGGCATCGAGTGAGCCGAGAATGGCGTCGACCTGCCCCTGCAGCAGCGAGGGCACCATGGCCGCCACAGGCATGTTGATCAGCGTCATGTCCGACTCCTTCAGGCCGTTGGCCTTGAGCAGGAGCGGCAGCATCGGGCCTTGCGACGAGCCGGCGGGCACGCCGACCTTCTTGCCCTTGAGATCGGCGAGCGACTTGATGCCGGTCTTCTTCAGCGCGTTCACCGAATTGGGGTTCGACTGATAGACCGTCGCGACGATCCTCATCGGTGCGCCCTTGGCGATCAGCTGGCTGACCGCGACAGCATCGGCATAGGCCAGCTGCGAGCGGCCGCTGGCGACGAGCTGGGCGGTGTTGCCCGAGCCGTTGCCCTGCACGACGGTGACGTCGAGCCCGGCCGCCTTGTAGTAGCCTTCGCCGACGGCCGCAGCGAAGCCGGCATTGGGGCCTCCCGCCGTCCAGTTGAGCTGGAAGGTCACGGGCGTCTGCGCGAAGGCCGTGGCGAGGCCCATGCCGGCCACGACCGCTGTGGCTGCAAGCGTCCGATTGATCCAGTGCTTCATGACAAATCCTCCCGTTATTGTTGTTTGCCGAATCTGTTGATCGTTCTGGCCAGGCCGCCTTCGTCAGCGGCGGCTCTGGCGTTGCCAGGGCGTCAAAGCCCATTCGCTGAATTCGACCGCGTAATTGATGACGACGCCGATCACGGTCAGCACCACGAGGACGGCGAAGGTCAGCTCGATGTCGAGCGTGCTGGTGCCGCGCAGCAGCACATAGCCCAGCCCCTGGTTGGCGCCGACGAACTCCGCGACGATGGCCGCGGTGGCCGCGATCGTGGCCGAGGTTTTGATGCCGGAGAAGATCACCGGCAGCGCGGCCGGAAAGCGCAGATACCAGAAGGTCTGCCAGGTGCTCGCGCCCATCGACTTGGTCAGATAGAGCAGCCGCTGATCGAGGATCTGAAACCCGCTGATGCTGGCGAGAAGAAGCGGAAAAAACGTCATCAGGAAGGTCAGCAGCACCTTCGACTCCATGCCGAAGCCGAGCCAGACCAGGAAGAGCGGCGCGACCGCGATCTTCGGCACCAGCTGCAACAGCATGATCGGCGGATAGAGCGTCTGCTTGGCGACCGGCGACAGGGCGATCAGCAGGCCGAGCGGGATGGCGAACACGACGGTGATACCGAAGCCCAGAACGATCTCCGTGAGCGTGACCTTGGCGTTCAGCCACAGCATCGCGGCATCGCTGATCACGCGCTGGAAAACGGCTCCGGGCGCCGGCAGGAGATAGGCCGGAATCTTGAAGACCTGGATCGACAGCGACCAGAATCCGACGATCGCGACGAAGGTCAGCGGCGGAATCAGAGCCCAGCCGATCGCCATCAACCGGCGCGTCGAAGCCGAGCGCCGACGCGGCGCATCGTCCAGCGTCTCGGGCATCGTGAAATCGGGCGTCGCGCGCGACGCCATCTGCGAAGCCATCTTGCGGCTCTCCTTCCCTGGCATCGGCGCGTCTCCCGAGGGTCGCGCTTCTTCTTGGGGCCGGGCAGACACGCCGACCCTCCATTCGAGGCCTGCACGCTAGTCCAGCCCAACGAAGGTGACAAGCAAAATGTATCCGCTTACATTGGCGCCGTTCCGGTTGGTGACGACGGTGGGAGGTCTGAGTGCGGGGTCCGCATGTCGTCGTTGCAGGGGCCGGCGCCATGGGCTGCCTGTTCGGTGGATTGCTGTCGGAGAACGGGCTGCGCGTGACGCTGCTCGCGCGACGCGAGGAGCATGTCGCAGCCATTCGCGAACGGGGGCTGCGCATCGTCGGCGAGGGTGGCGCGCGCCACGTGCCGATCGGTGCGGCGACATCGACGGCTGGGGTCGCGCCGGCCGACATCGTGTTCATTCAGTGCAAGGCGCATGCGACCCAGGCGGTCAGCGAAAGCATCGCTCCACTGATGGTGCCGGGCTCCGTCGCCGTCAGCTTTCAGAACGGGCTCGGCAATGAGGACGTCATGGCGCAGGTCCTGGGGAGCGAGGCGGTGCTCGGCGGCCTGACCTCGCTTGGCGCGACCCTGGAAGCGCCGGGCGTGGTGCGCAGCTACGCTACCCTCCCGACCGTCATCGGCGAAATGAGCGGCGGTCTCTCGCCGCGGGCCGAGGCGCTGGCAGCGTTGCTGACCGCTCACGGTCTACCGACCTCGGCCAGCGACGACATTCTCACCGAGAAATGGCGCAAGCTGATGCTCAACGTCGCAATGTCTGCGACGAGCGGGCTGACCGGGCTGACGATCGGCGGCGTCGCAGGCCTTGCGTCTCTCGCGGCCGTGGCGCGCCGGGCCATGGACGAGGCGGCGGCCGTGGCCGAGGCCTCCGGCATCAGCCTTCCGAACGAAACGCGCTATCAGGTCTTCGACGGCATCGTCGACAGCGGCGCGGCGCGCAACAAGACCAGCATGCGCCGGGACATCGAGGCGGGACGACCCAGCGAGGTCGAGGCGATCTATCTGAGCGTGATCGAACGCGGGCGGGACAGGGCCGTACCGACGCCGACGCTCGAGGCGCTGTCCGCGCTGGTCATCGGGCTGGAGGCCGCGCGCAGAGCAGACGGAGGCTAAGAGCTGCAGCCAATGCGGTCAGGCCGGTTCGACCACGCCTTCTGGCCTTCGCGCATGATCGGGGGCCGACAGCCGCCGCCGCGGCTGGCGCGCCTGCGAGCCTCCGGCGAGGATGTCGCGCTTCAGGCCCATCGGCTCCGCCGCGAAGAGGCGCGCATCCATTGTCCTGAGATCGGCGGCGATCGCCGGTCGGAAGGCCATATGCGCGAGGATGTCCCGCTCGATCTCGACGCCCGGCGCGATTTCGCAGAGCTCGAGGCCCGCCGGACCGACGCGGAACACCGCGCGCTCCGTCACGAATACGGCCTCGCGGCCCTGTTCGCGCGCGAAGCGACCATTATAGCAGATCTGCTCGACGGATCTGACGAACTTGCGGCTGCGTCCTTCCTGCAGGATGCGCAGCGTCCCATCGATCGTCGCGACCTGCAGCCCGCCGGCCGTGAAGGTCCCGCTGAAGACGACCTTGCGCGCATTCTGGCTGATGTTCACGAAGCCGCCGATCCCGACGATGGTGTCGCCGAAGCGGCTGACATTGACATGGCCTTCGGCGTCCACCTCGGCGAAGGATAGGAAGGCGATGTCGAGCCCGCCGCCGTCATAGAAGTCGAACTGGTAGGGCTGGTCGACCATCGCGTCATAGTTTTGCGCGGCACCGGAATCTGGACCGGTCAGAGGCGCGCCGCCGATGAAGCCCTGCTCGTTGGTGAGGACGATCTCGTCCAGGAAGCCCTCCTCGGCGGCCACCGCGGAGACGCCCGTCGAGATTCCGGCGCCGAGATTGCAGATCGCGCCCGGTTGGATCTCCATCGCCGCGCGCCGCGCGACGATCTTGCGTTCCGTGAACGGCAGCTTGCGCAGGCCCTCCAACGGCACCCGCAATTCGCCAGAATAACTCGGATTATAGTCGCTCCAATATGTCTGGCGCTGGTTCTCGTCGACGACCACGTAATCCACGAGGACGCCTGGGATCTTCACCGCGCGCTGCGGCAGCGTGCCCCGCCGGGCCAGGCGCTTGACCTGGACCACGACCGCCGCGCCCAGCCGCCGTCCCGCCTGCGCTGAGGACAGCATCTCGCCGGGAACGGCCTCCTGCTCCATGCTGATATTGCCGTCCTCGTCGGCGCTGGTGCCCCGCAAGAGCACGACATCGAGCGGAAACGGCTTGAAGCGCAGCCATTCCTCGCCACCGATCTGGAGCAGTTCGACCAGATCCTCACTTGCGCTCGGGCTCTGCCTCGCCCCGCGCTGGCGCGGATCGACGAAGGTGTGCAGCCCCGTCTTGGTGATCAGACCCGGCCGGCCAGCCGCGATCTCGCGCGTCATCTGCGCGATCACGCCCTGCGGCAGCGTGTAGGATTCGATCAGATCCTTCTGGGCCAGCTCGATCAGCGGGGGCGAGTCGACCAGCGCGCCGGTGATGCTGCGCTTGAGCATGCCCGGATGGCGGAACCTGGCGGCGCCCTTGAGCTTGCGGTCGCCGATGCCGACGGCATGGATCAGGCATAGGTCGCGCGGCGTGCCCGTCTCGAGGAACCGGGCCTCGACCGCTTCGAGAATCGCTTCCGGCACGCAATGCCCGCCGCCCGAGCCGCTGACGAGAACGCTGTCACCGGGCTGGATGAGCGAGGCGGCCTCGCTGGCGCTGATCACCTTCATCGGTCGCTTCCTCGCGGCGTCCGGCCTCGATGCGATTGACTTTCGCAGCCGGTTTTGTAACCGCTTGCATAAAGTTGGGAGTCCGCCAGTGTCAAGTCTTGGTGCTCGGCCATGGCCCGATGCGACCTGCCGGGGGGGCAAATGGTGAACCGTGTCGCGATCGTCACCGGCGCGGGTCGCGGCATCGGCCGCGCCATCGCCGACGCCCTTGTCGAGGCCGGGTTCGTCGTAGCCCGTGTCAGTCTGGAAGCGCAGCCCGAGACCGGCAGCGTCCTCGCCGGGGCGGGCGCCTATTACAGCTGCGATGTGGCCGATTTGACGGCCCACGCCGCGCTGATCGCGCGCGTCGCGGAGGATCTCGGCGAGCCGGATTGCCTGGTCAACAATGCCGGCGTCACCTCGGCTCAGCGCGGCGATCTGCTCGACCTCACGCCCGAAAGCTACGACCGCACGCTGAACGTCAATCTGCGGGCCGGCTTCTTTCTGACCCAGGCCTTCGCGCATCGTCGCCTCGCGAAGGCCTCCGGTCGGGATGAAGGCGGGGCAGGCTCCATCATCTTCATCGGTTCGGCCAATGCCGAGATCATCGGCGAGAACCGCGCCGACTACTGCATCAGCAAGGCCGGCGTCGCGATGATGGCGAAACTGTTCGCGGCGCGCCTGGCGGCCGAGGGCATCGCCGTCTTCGAGGTGCGACCGGGCGTGATCCGCACGGACATGACGGCGCCGGCGGCGGCCAAATACGATGCGTTGCTGGCCGAAGGCGGCATTCCCATGGGGCGCTGGGGCGAGCCCTCCGACATTGGGCGCGCGGTCGCAGCGCTCGCGACCGGAGCGATCCCCTATGCGACCGGCATCCACATCGATATCGGCGGCGGGCTGCACCTGCACCGGGTCTGAAGGAGCAAGACGGAATGGCACTGGCAGGCACGGGCGTCCTGGCGATCTGGAACGGCATCGCCGAAGAGGCGGAATCGGATTTCATCGCCTGGCATATTGGCGAGCACATCCCCGAGCGCGTCGCCGTGCCGGGCTTCCTGCGCGGGCGCCGCTATGTCGCCGAGCGCGGGACGCCGAAATACTTCAATTTCTACGAGACGGACACGCCCGACGCGCTGGTCTCCCGCGCCTACCTTGCGCGCCTGAATGCGCCTTCGGACTGGACGAAACGCGTCGTCCGGCATTTCCGCGACACCTCGCGGACGGTCTGTTCGGTCGCTGCCAGTCACGGTCTCGGCGACGGCGCCTATGTCGCGACGCTGCGATTGGCGGCACGCGGCGCGCGCTCGGACTTTCTGGGCGCGATCCGCGACGCGGTGATGCAGCCGCTGGGACAGGCGCCGTCGATCGTCGCACTCCACCTGCTCGAAGGGCAGGGCGGTGGCGGTAACCTGTCCACGGCCGAGAAAGCGTTGCGCGCGCAGCCGGACCAGGTCGCGGATTGGATCCTCCTGGTCGAGGCGGTCGACGCCGCGCCACTCGAGGCCGCCCTGGCGGAGCATGCCTCGCAGGCGAGGCTCGCCGAGATCGCGTCCGGCTACGACGCGGTTCGCGATTGTGGCATCTATCGCCTGCAGTACGGGCTCGCGAAACACCAGATCGCCTGAGTGACAGCCCGCCGAAGGAGTCTGAGTGCGATGGCGAGGGCGAAGACCGCGCGAACCGGAGCAGACGCCGAGATCCCGCCGGTTTCGACGGAGGGGCCGCGGAGCGTCGGGTTGCGGGAGGTCGCGCGCGCCGCCGGCGTCTCGACGGCGACGGTCTCGCGCGCGATCAACACGCCCGATGTCGTCTCCCCTGACCTGCGTGAGCGCATCGCCGTTGCCGTCAAGGCGCTGGGCTGGGTGCCAGACGGCGCGGCAAGGGCGCTGAGCACGCGGCGCTCGCAAACCATCGGGGCTGTGTTTCCGGCCTTGTCGGTCGGCGATTTCGCTCATGCGACGCAGGCGATCCAGTCGGAGCTGTCGCTGTCGGGCTATACGCTGCTGCTCGCCTGCTCCGATTACGATGCCGATCTCGAACTGCGGCAGGTCCGCAAATTCGTCGAGCGCGGCGTAGACGGTCTGATTCTGGTCGGCCAGGCGCATCACCCCGATCTCGGGCCGCTGCTGGCGCAACGGCAGATGCCCTTCGTCAACACCTTCGTCTACGACCCGCGGACCCACGGCACCTGCGTCGGCCCCGACAACCGCAAGGCGCTGATGATGATGACGGATTACCTGGCCGATCTGGGCCATGTCCGCTTCGGCGTGATCGCGCAATCGACCCGCAACAATGATCGGGCCAGCGCCCGTCTCGACGGTGTGCGCGATGCCCTGTCGATGCGCGGACTGGCCGTCCGGCCGCAGCATTTCGCGATGGGCGAATGGTCGATCGCCGAGGGCCGCAGCCTGTTGCGCGCCCTGCTGCAGACCGATCCGAAGCCGACGGCCATTGTCTGCGGCAATGCCCATCTCGCGGTCGGTGCGGTTCTGGAAGCGCTCGCCCTGGGCCTGCGCCTGCCCGAGGACCTGTCGATCGTCGGCTATGACGACATCGAGATCATGAGCCATCTTCCCGTGCCCGTGACGACTGTCCGGGTCCCCAGCGCCGAGATCGGGCGGATCGCCGCACGCGTTCTGATCGCGCGGCTCGAGGGGCGCAACTGCGGCGCGCCGCTCGAGGCGCAGGCCGAGCTGGTCATCCGGGCGTCCTCAGGGCCTCCCCCGGCGGCTTAAGGGATCTGCCGATCCCCGTTCCCTCACCCAGAAGGCTTGCCATGACACCTCCCGCCGCCGCCATCCCGATCACGGGCGCCACGCGCCTGATCGGCTTTCTCGGTGATCCCGTCATCCACGCCAGATCGCCCCAGAACTTCAACCCGCGTCTGGCCGCAGCGGGACATGACGCCGTGCTGGTGCCGATCCATCTGCCGCGGGACGAATTCGACGCCGCGATCGGCGGCATCATGGCGATCGCCAATCTCGACGGGCTGGTCGTGACGATGCCGTTCAAGGAGCGGCTGATCGCCCGGCTGGACGAGGTCTCGGCCCGCGCCCGCGCGGTGGGGGCCGTCAATGCGGCCAGGCGACGGGCCGACGGCGCCTGGGTCGGCGACATCTTCGACGGCGTCGGGCTGATCGGGGCGGTCGAGAGCCTGGGGATCTCGCCGCGCGGCCTGAGTGTCGGGCTGGTCGGTGCGGGTGGGGCCGGCGCCGCGATCGCCTTCGCTTTGGCCGAGGCGGGGGTCGCGGCACTGGCGATCCGGGACCGCGACGGCGAACGCGCGGCCGATCTGTGTCGGCGGGTCGCGGCCGTTGGGCCTCTGGTGCCCGTGCCGGGGGCGTTCGATGTCGGTGCGATCGACCTGCTGGTCCATGCCACGCCGGTCGGCATGGCCCAAAGCGATGGCATCGCGATCGACATCACCGACCTGTCCGCTCGGACCGCGGTCGTCGACATCGTCACGAAACCATCAACCCCCTTGCTGAGGGCCGTGGCCGAACGCGGCTGCCGCCATGCCGGCGGCGGCACCATGGTCGCCGCTCAGACCGTCGCGATCCTGAGCTATCTGGGGTTCGATACCGCTGGCGGCGTCGCAGACGGCCTGCGGTCGGGTTGAAGGCTACCGGGCGGTTGCGAACGCGAGGATGGCGAGGTTGCGTCTGGGCCTTGGCTTCGATGGCTCTGGTCGTGTCCCGTAGCGTGCTGTGACCGACGGTCGGGACCGTCGGCCGACGGCTTGGCCCGGCTGATCAGGCGGCGATGGCCGGCCGGACGACAACAGGCTCGTCGCGGTCGGCCTTCGTCTCCCCTGCAGTGTCGCCTTTTGCGTCTCGGGCCAGTGCTGACCCGCGTGCAGGCCGGGTCAGGCGGCGCGGCGCGTGGCGCTATGCGGCTGCGAATAGGTGCGCCCGGCGCTTGCTCCGTCCGGCCCGGTCTTGAAGGCGGCGACGAGGTCGTTGAGCTGGGCGATCCTGCCCGAGAGCGAGCCCGCGGACGCAGCGCTCTGCTCGGAGAGCGCGGCGTTCTGCTGGGTCATCTCGTCGAGATGCGCGACCGCCTGGCTCATCTCGTCGATGCCGCTCGCCTGCTCGCCCGACGCCGCGGAGATCTCCGCGATCGTCGACGCCACTTTCTTGGAGGCGGTCAGGATCTGCTCCAGCGCCTCGCCGGCCTGGCGGACGAGCTTGACGCCCTCGCCGACCTCGGTGTTCGAGGAGGAGATCAAGGTCGAAATATCCTTGGCCGCGGCGCTGGAACGCTGGGCGAGCGTGCGCACCTCGGAGGCCACGACCGCGAAGCCCTTGCCGGCATCGCCGGCGCGGGCCGCTTCCACCGCCGCGTTCAGCGCCAGCAGATTGGTCTGGAAGGCGATGTCGTCGATGACGCGGATGATGTCGGAGATCTTGGTCGAGGCGTCCTCGATCCGGGCCATGGCGTCGACCGCCTGGCCGGCGATCGCCCCGCCGGTCTGGGCGGCCTCCATGGCCTCGGTGGCGATCGCCGCCGCCTGGCGCGACGCCTGGGCGGTCGCCTTCACCGACGCCGCGAGCTCTTCCGTGGTCGCCGCGGTTTCTTCCAGCGAGGAGGCCTGCTCCTCGGTGCGCTTCGAGAGGTCGTCCGCGCCCATATTGATCTCACGCGCCGCCAGCCCGACATCGGCGGACGTGACCTGGATGGTGCGGACGGTCGAGGACAGACGGTCGACCGTGTCGTTGATCGCGCCCTTGAGATCGGCGAAGCGCCCGCGATAGGCGGTGTCGACCCGGTGCGTCAGGTCGCCCGCCGCGATCGCCTGCAGCGCGTCGGAGAACTCGCCGGTGGCGCCGTTGACGACGGCGTTGATCTCATTGATGCCGGACACAAGGTCGCCGAGAGGGCCGCCGACGTCACCGACGCTGGCCCGGCCGGAGAAGTCGCCGTTCTGTGCGGCGCTGACGATCACCGAAACCTCGCCGAGCAGCTTCTGGACATTGGCCGCCTGCTGGCTGTCGGCGAGCATGGCGAGCTCGCGGTCGCGCCGGCTGGCCTCCAGCGACAGGGCGTTCTCGCGATAGGCTTCGAGAGCGCCGCTGAGGGCGCCGATCTCGTCGGGCGAGGCCGGAGCCGGGATGGGCTGCGAGAAATCGCCGGCCTGCATCACGTCGAGGGCCGATTTCAGCGCGACGACCGGCTTGGCGATGCGGCGCTGCACGCCGCGCCAGCTCGTCACGCAGATGGCGAGAAGCAGGCCGAGCAAAGCGCCGATCACGGCCAGCCGCGTCCAGGCCTGGTCGAGTTTCGCCTGGGTCGCGGTCGCCATATCGTCGAGCGACTGCGTGATCGCCGACAGCATCGACGTGAACGGGCCGTTGCAGAGATTGGTCCAGTCCTCCGCCGAGATCAGCGGCCCCGTGCCTTGGCCGAGCTTGGCGGTCAGGGAGTCCATCGTCTTGTTGGCGGCGTCCATCTCGCTGCCCATGACGCCCATCTTGCGTACGAGTTCGGCGCTGACGCCGCTGCGCTGGCTCATCTGGCGCAGCTGCTGCATGCTGGCATCGGCGACGCCGCGCAGCTCGCCCAGCCTGCGGATCTGGGTCGGCTCGAGGGCCTTGCCCGAGGCCATATGCGGCCGCAGCACGGAGCACTGGATGCCGTAGAAGGACCGCGTGCGCCAGCCGGTCGATTTGAAGCTCTGCAGATCGGCCATCACCGGGTCGGACATCCGAACCGCCAGCGAGGTGGCGTCCGCCGCCTTGACCAGCGCCGTCTCGATGTCGCCGACGCCGTTGTACCAGGGCATCGTCGCCTGCAGGCTGCGTTGCGCCTTGGGCTTGGCCGCTTCGGCGCGCAGATCCGCGAACTTGGCTTCGGTCGCCTTCTGCTGCTGCGCGACGGCTTCGGCGAGCGCGGCGCGGTCGGCCAGCGACGTCGCATTGAGCCGCGCGACAGCCTCGTCGAGATCCTTGCGGTTCGCCTGCTCGACCTTGGCGATGATCGGCGCGGGATCGTCGGCCGCTTGGATCGCCGTCTGGGCCTGCCCGCGATTGGCACGAATGCTGTTGCCGGCGATGAGGAGGGCCTTGTCGGCCTCGACCAGGGTCGCCAGGCGCATGTTCTCCCGCACGTCGCCGAAGGACTGGATCGCCATGTAGCCCAAGGCCCCGACGCCTGGAATGCACAGGCAAGCCATGGTGGCGACGAGATAGTTCTTGATGGAGGCGGGGAACAGCTGCACGGCTATCATCCTGGTCGCTGCGGCAGGGCACAGGTTTCCCCTAGCCCTTTCGCCGAAAGTCCTGACCCGAAGCTTGCGCCACAATGATTAAGATTGTCTGCGGCCGGCCAGGATTTCGGTAACCCTGAGGAATCGATCGTCTTCCGAGCGTCATCCGGCTCCGAAGACGGACCAGCCGGTGGCGTCGGCGAGGCGTTCCAGGGCCAGCGTCCCGAGCTGTGAATTGCCGTTGGCGTTCAGACCGGGCGACCAGACCGCGATCGAGGCCCGTCCCGGTGCGACGGCGAGGATGCCGCCCCCCACGCCCGACTTGCCCGGCAGCCCCACCCTGAAGGCGAAGTCGCCGGAGGCGTCGTAATGGCCGCAGGTCAGCATCAGCGCATTGATGCGACGGGCGCGACGGGCCGGCACCACACGCATGCCGCCCCGCTCCAGAAGGCCGCCCTGCATCAGATAGCGCCCGGCCTTGGCGAGTTGCAGGCAGCTCATGGCGATGGCGCATTGGTGGAAATAGACGCCGAGCGTCAGATCCGGCGCATGGCGGATGTTGCCGAAGGCCTTCATGTAGCTGGCGAGCGCGATGTTGCGGAAGCCGGTCGCCTGTTCGGCGCGGGCGACGGCCTCGTCGATCGCGATCGTCTCGTCGTCGGCGACATGGCGGATGAACCGCAGCAATTCGCCGAGCGCGAGACGCGGCGCATGCCCGGCCAGGTTCACGTCGGCGACGACGAGGGCGCCCGCATTGATGAACGGGTTGCGCGGGATGCCCTGCTCGCGTTCGAGCTGGACGATCGAGTTGAAGGACGTGCCCGAAGGCTCCCGCCCGACCCGCTGCCACAACGCCTCGCCGACCTTTCCGAGCGCGAGCGTCAGCGCGAAGACCTTCGAGATGCTCTGGATCGAGAACGGCTCGAACGCATCGCCCGCCATGTGGACGGCCCCGTCGGCCGTCACCACGCAGAGGCCGAAGCGCCGGGGATCGATGGCGGCGAGCGGCGCGATATAGGTCGCGACCTCGCCGCGCTCGGTCTGGGTCGCCATCTCGTCGGCGATGTCGACGACGAGCCGCGCCAGATCCGTCACGCTGTTCGTCCTCCACCCGCGGGCGCAGCAAGCCCGAGCGGCGGCCTGCGGTCAAGCACATGGAAAGCGTTGCGCGCCGCCGCACTTGCCCCGATCATTCCGTGAGGGATCCGGTCGCAGGGAGATGGCGATGCAGGCGAGGCTCGGCGTTGCGCTCTGTGTTGCCGCCCAGGCATTGTGCTCTGCTGCGGCAGGCGCGCGTCCGCTGGAGGAGGAACTTCCCCCTTCGCGCACCGCCTGCTGGGAGCGCCGCTATGACGAGGCGCATCTTGCGGCCCATCCGCATCAGAAGGTCACCCGGATCCGCCTCGTCCACCTGCCCGACACCTGGCGGGCCGAACCTTCGCGCGGCATCTATGTCGCCCTCTACATCAATCTTAGGCGGCGGGTGAACGCCGGGGCGGGTTTCGACTATCAGTTCGGCGGCTTCTGCCGGCCGCGGGGTCAGGGATTGCACTGCGTCCCGGAATGGGAGGCGGGAAGCTGGCGGCTGGAGCGGGGCCCGCAGGGCACGCTCGACATTCGCAATGGCGACCTCGTCGCCAACCCCAACCCCTATGACGCAGAGGAGATCGCCGATGGCGCGGTCCCGATCCCCGCGCGTCCCGATGACCGCGTCTGGCGGCTGCGGCCCGCGACGGACGAATGCGGGATCGAGTGAAGACGGCAGGGCGAGCCGACCGAAGGGCGTCAGGATGCAGCCGCGAGCTTCGTCGCCTGTAGCGCTGCGTGAGCGGCCGGATCGCGCGGCAGCGGCGCGATCACGCAGCGCGACTTGCCGTCGGACTTGGCCTGGTAGAGGGCCGCATCGGCCGCGCTCATCAGGCTTTCCAGATCGAGCCCGTGATCGGGAGCGCGGGCGATGCCGATCGACGCCCCGACCGTGACCCGGGTCTGGTCATCGAGATGATAGGGCTGGGAGATCTCGCGGACCAGGCGGTCTCCGAGGCGCTTCAAGGGGCCGCCTCCGACCTGCTCCGACAGCACGATGAACTCGTCGCCACCGATGCGGGCGACGAAATCGCCGGCGCGGACCAGCCGGCGCAGCCGGTCGGAGACCAGCTGCAGCAGCCGGTCGCCGGCCTTGTGGCCATGGGTGTCGTTCACCGCCTTGAACCCGTCGAGATCGAGATAGACCAGC
This sequence comes from Allobosea sp., assembly GCF_030694325.1. GTDB lineage: Bacteria > Pseudomonadota > Alphaproteobacteria > Rhizobiales > Beijerinckiaceae > Allobosea. The sequence goes on from NZ_JAUXYO010000156.1 coordinate 26,381, forward strand.
GCCAGCGGTCTCGATCCGTCATAGCGTGTCAGGCTGGCATTGAGCGCCTGGCTGAGACCGACGCGGTTCGCCAGGCCGGTGAGCAGGTCGTGCTTGGCCTGGAAGGCGTGCTCGCGTTCCGCCTGCATGGTCGCGACCAGCATGGCGTTGAGGCCGAAGGCTGCCCGGGACATGCTGTAGATGAAGAACGGCAGTTGCAGGAAGCCGATCAGCAGGATCGGCTCGCCCAGGAACGGCGTCGCGAAGGTGCAGGGCCCCAACGTCAGAACGATCATCACCCCGGCCATGCGCGGAGCGCCGAAATTGCGGAAGCACGTTCCACCGACCATGGCGGTGGCGGTGAGACAGACCAGCGTGGCGGCGACCCAGTCGCCGCTGGTCAGGCTGATGAAGGCGCCGAAGCCGATGCCGGCGGCCCAGGCGACGCCCAGCAGGATGTAGAGGTCGGTCGGCGTCGGCTCTTGCCGTGCAGCCCGACGCCGGGCGATCAGAAGCACCGCGAGCCGGGCCGAGCAGCAGAGGATGTCGAAGACGCACCACAGGATGAACGGCCAGGTCGGGATCCGCAGCGCGATCAGCAGCGACACCGCGACGGTGTTGAAGAGGCCGGCGATGAAGATCGGCATCGTCCCGAAGAGGCCGGCGACGAGCGCGAAGCGGATCTCGAGCGAGACGTCGGGGCCGGGATCGGCCAGCCAGCGGGTCAGGCGCCAGCGTGGCAGGCTGAACCGGGGTGTCTCACCAGTCATGTGCCAAGCCCCTCGCGACCGCCCGGCCCGCCGGCGCCTCGCCGGTCTGCGGTTAGCAGACGAGGGTTACCAACGGGTGTGCTTGGTTGCGGCAGCCGGGCTCGCCGGAGGCGGGGAGGCGCTGCTGCGGATCAGCCCGGCTGGCGGTAGACCCAGACGCGCGCCGGCGGGATGTTCCGTAGCACCCAGTCGGAGACGTAGGCCTTCAGCCCGGAGCCCTTGCGCGGGACCGGCGAGACCACCGAATAGGTGAACTGGATGAGCGGCGCGCCCTCCACCAGAAGCGTGAAGGCCTCCTTCGCCAGTGCGCTGCGCATGGCCGGCGGCTGGTTGAAAAGGGGCAGGCTGGAGACGACGGCGATCGCCTTCTCGCTCAGATGGCCCGCCAGCGTCGTCGACAGCGCATAGGCGTCGCCTTCGATCACGGTGGCGCGGGGGAAACGCTGCCGCAGCAGGGCGCAGAATTCGGGGCTGTACTCGACCAGAATGAGCCGCTCTTCGGCGATGCCGCGCTCGATCAGCGCCTCGGTGACCGGCCCCGTCCCCGGCCCGATCTCGATCACCGGGCCGGGCAGGGCAGGGTCGACGAAGGACGCCATGCGCCGCGCCAGGGCCGGGCTGGAAGGAGTGACGGACCCGGTGCGTGCCGGGTTGTCGATCCAGGACTTGATGAAGCGCGCTTCGTCGCCGAGCTTGGCACGCGCCTCGCTGACCCGCGACCGCAACTTCTCGGTATGGCTGCGAACCTCGTCCTCGACCTTGTAGCGCACCGTGGCGACCTTCAGCCGGGCCTGGGCCACGCTGTCGACGAGATCGGCGGCCGTCACGCGCATTTCATCCTCGATGCGCGCAGCGACGCGGGACTGCCCGATCCGGGCTGCCAGCGAAGGCCCCTGCATTGGGCGGCGTGAGGAGGGAAGCGACATGAAACCTCTGACGTCGGACCGGAGGCGCGACCATGGGGGCTGAAACGTTACCTGGGCGACATATGGGGTCAAGTGCATGTGTGCGCCAAGAACTTTCGGACATGTCAACTTTCGGACATGTGCCCGTCGCGCCGGCGCCTCGATCCCTTACCTACGCACGACGCTGCCTCGGGTTTCAGTTGAGCCCTCGGGTTCAGATCAGCGGCCGCGGCGCCACCTCCCGCTCGTAGAGCAGCGCCATGCGCGAGGTCAGGCGCGGGTTCAACAGCGTCAGGCGCCCGTCGCTGGTGGCGAAGAGGCCGGCCTTGCGCAGGCGTGACCAGGTTTTGCTGGTATGGACCAGCGACAGGCCCAGGGCATCGGCGAGCTGTTGCTGGGAGAGCGGAAACCGGAAACCGCCATCGCTGACGAGGCCCAGGGTCTCGGCCCGGCGGTAGAGCGAGATCACCAGCGCCGCGATGCGTTCACCTGCGTTGCGCTGTCCGACCGAGGTCAGGTTCTGGTCGATCAGGCTTTCCTCGCGCGAGCCGAGCCAGGCGACCTCATAGGCCATCGCCGGCATGTGGACGAAAAGGTCCCAGACGCGCTTGCGCGGGAAAACGCAGAGTTCGACCTCGGTGAGCGCTTCGATGCCGTGCTGTGCGGCGCTGAGCAACGATGCCTGCAGGCCCACGAGATCGCCCGGCAGCAGGAAATTCAGGATCTGGCGGCGCCCGTCCGGCAGGAGCTGGTAGCGGAAGGCCCAGCCCGAGAACAGCGTATAGAGTTCGGCGTCTTCCTGGCCGGGATGGATGATGTCGGCGCCGACCGGCAGATGACGATGCTCGGTCTTCATCGACTGGATGAAGCGGATCTCGTCATCCGTCTTGTCCTTGAACGCGCGCTTGGCCCGCAGCGGACAGGCCATGCAGGGCACGCCGTTGCGGCCGTTCGAGGGGGCGCTCTCCGTCATGGTCGCGTCATGTCTCCTGCTGCGGAGCCGCGCCGTCCCGGCCCCGTCGGTCTCTCCATAGCAAGCCGTTCGCGTTTGTCATGACCAGATGCTGCTCCGGTCTTCCTGTCGCGGGAACTGTCGTCCCGTCCGAACGTTAGGGAAGGCCTCCCCGACGGGGTGCGACGCGGTTGGGCGCCGCTTCGCCACAACCTGTTCGTCATTTCCGAAAGATCGATGCCATGTCAGACCAGCCGCGCCTTCCCGGGCGGTCGCGGATGCGCCGCTTCTTTGCCGCGGCGCTGCCGTTCTGGAGCGGGGAAACGAAGCTCCGCGCCTGGGGGCTGACGATCCTGGTGCTGACCTTCGTGGCCGCCCAGATTGGAACGGCGGTGGCCGTCAATACCTGGAACCGCTTCTTCTTCGACGCGCTCGAAAAGCGCGACAGTGCCGCCGCCTGGCAGATCGCCGCCTGGCTGCCGCTGCTGGTGGCGGTGTCGGCGCTGACCCTGTCGGCACTGGTCATCAGCCGCATGCTGCTGCAGATGCGCTGGCGCGAATACCTGACCCGACGCCTGGCGGGCTGGTGGATCGCCGACCAGCGCTATTATCGCCTGCAATTCGTCGCCAAGGAGCAGGCGGCGCCCGAATATCGCATTGCCGAGGATGTCAGGCTCGCCATCGAGCCGCTGGTCGAATTCGCGATCGGGCTGATCAGCGCTGCCGTCACGGCGGCGACCTTCGCCGCGATCCTGTGGCATGTCGCCGGCTCCGCGCGGTTCACCCTGGCCGGGACGGAGATCGTCATCCCCAGCTACATGGCGCTGGCCGCGATCGGCTACGCCACCGTCGCCTCGCTGGCGGCCTATGTCGCCGGGCGGCCGCTCGTGGCGAGGATCGCCGCCAAGAACGAGGCGGAAGCCCAGTTCCGCGCCGAGATGACCCGCCTGCGTGAAAATGCCGAGAGCATTGCGCTGATCCGCGGCGATTCCGACGAGCGCGGCTCGGTCGGAGAGAATTACGGCCGGGTCGTTGCCGCCTGGTTGCGGGTGATCCGGCAGCAGGGCGTGATCGCGATCGTCCTGAACACGAACGGCGCGCTGTTTCCGATCGTTCCGCTGCTGCTGATCGCGCCGAAATATCTGTCCGGAGACGTCTCTCTGGGGGCGGTGATGCAGGTGGTCGCCGCTTTCAGCGCGGTCCAGGCCGCGCTGATCTGGTTCGTCGACAATTTCGTGCGCCTGGCCGAATGGTTCGCCTCCGTCACCCGCGTGGACGAGCTGCAGGAAGCGCTCGAGGGTCTCGACATCGCCACCGTGATGGAGGACGAAACCCGCATCACCCTGAAGGAGAGCGACGACGGCGCGATCCATCTGGAGCGGCTCTCGATTGCCCACAGCAACGGCCGGGCCGTGATCACGGACGCGTCCATCGTGATCGGGCTGGGTGAGAAGGTGCTGATCGTCGGTGAGAGCGGCACCGGCAAGAGCACGCTGATCCGCGCGCTGGCCGGCCTCTGGCCCTGGGGCTCGGGCACCATCGCGGTGCCGCGTGGCAAGTCGATCGCCTTCGTGCCGCAGAAGCCCTATCTCCCGATGGGGGATCTGCGCACGGTCCTGCTCTATCCCGAAGCGGACAAGCCGGTGCCCGACGAGGTCGTCGTCGCGGCTCTGCGGCGCTGCGGGCTGGGTTATCTCGCCCGCCGCCTCGACGACGACGACAAATGGGACCGTATCCTCTCCGGTGGCGAGCGTCAGCGGGTCGCCTTCGCGCGGCTCGTCATCCGCAGGCCCGACATCATCATCATGGACGAGGCGACCTCGGCCCTCGACGAGGACAGCCAGAACCACCTTCTCGGCCTGTTCGACGCAGAGCTGGCCCAGGCGACGCTGATCAGCGTCGGCCATCGGCCGGGCCTCGAGGATTATCACGACCGCAAGATCACATTGGAGAAGCGCCTCGCCGGTGCCCATCTCACCTCGCGCCGCCTCGGCAAATCGCTGTGGCGGCTGTTCCGGAGCCGCAATGCGGCCAATGACGCTGAGACCTGATCGCGCATCCTCGCGCCGATGTGATGACGAAGTGTCCGCCGCGAGGTGCCGAAATGGAACCGGTTCGACACCATCGCGTTAACTTCCCGGAAGCCGGATGTTCTTGTCCGGTCGAGGCGTCGGGAGAGACAGATGTTGAACAACAGCTTTGCCCCCATCAAGCGCGCCGGTCTTTTCTTCGGCTTCATGGGCGTCGCGGTCGTGGCTCTCACGCTCGGTTCCGGTCTTCAGGAGACCAATGCCGAGAGTTCCTCCGCCGTGGCTCAGGCCAAGCTGGAGCGCCAGATCCCGCCCGACACCCGCTTCGCCGCCGTCGACCCCGCGCAGCGCTCGGTTGGCGTCACCAAACGCGCCATCGGCGGCGCACAGCAGGCCTTGGCGCCCGCGACCGATCGCACGGTCCTCCGCTGACACAGGGTACGGACACCCGGCGCTGATCCCAGCGCCGGGTCGGGAACTTTGTCGTCCTCGACGCGTTGAAGAACAGGCACATCCCTCGTGTCGCACTTTACAGCCGCCCTCGGGCGGCTTGTTTTTTGATCTGATCGAACGCCTTCTTCAGGGCGCCGGGCGCAGCAGGACGCGACCATGTATCTCCGGATTCGGCATTCGACGACCTACCGCTATGGCGGTGCTGTGGAATTCGGCCCCCATCGCCTTATGCTGCGACCGCGCGACAGCTTCGACCTGCGCGTCGTCGACACCGCACTGACCATTTCGCCACGGGCCCGTCTGCGCTGGATGCACGATGCCTATGGCAACTCCGTCGCCATCGCCAACTTCGACGGACCGGCCGACACCCTCGACATCGTGAGCGAACTGGTGGTGCAGCGCTTCGGCTCTGCCCTGCCCCGAACGGAGATCGAGGCCGCCGCGGCGATGACGGGCGTCGTCTACACCGACGGCGAGCGTGCGGTCCTGCAGCCCTATCTCGACCTCGCGGCGGCCGATCCTGACCAGATGCTCGACCAGTGGCTGTCCGATTTCCGCAACCGCATCGGCCAGGGCTCGGGTCATCTCCTGCGCGATCTCGCCCATGCCATCCATGCCGGCCTGAGCTATTCCCTGCGCTATGACGAGGGGACCCAGCACCCTGCCGACACGCTTCGGCTCCATGCCGGATCCTGTCGCGACTATGCCTGGCTGTTCATCGAGTTGGCCCGCCGCATGGGCTTCGCCGCGCGCTTCGTCACCGGCTACATTCACGACCGCACGCCCGACGCGGCCGGTCTCGTCTCGACTGTCGGACTGACCCATGCCTGGGCCGAGGTCTTCATCCCCGGTGATGGCTGGGTCGAATTCGACCCGACCAACGACCTCGTCGCCGACAGGCAGCTGCTGCGGGTGGCGGTGGCTCGCGTTCCGGAAGACGCCTCGCCCGTGTCGGGCAGCTTCACCGGCCTGACGGGGTCCTTCCTCGGCCTCGGCGTCGGCGTCACGATCGAGACGATCGACCCGCCGCGCTGAGCCCCGGCACGACGGTCGATCTTGCGTTACGCCACGTGCCGGATGCGCCAGCTGCCCAGGCTACGGCCCTCGGGTTGACCGGACTGGACCGCCTCGATCTGGGCCACGAGACCTGCGAACATCTTCGGCGGCGCGCTCGGTGCGATCTCGCGGTCGGCCTCCAATGCCACCTCGAGCGTCGTCTCGTCGATGTCGCGCACGATGATCGTCAGGCTGACGCCCGGCGTGCTCCGCAGAACGCGCGAGGCGACGTCGACCAGAAGGAATCCGAGCGGGATGATGCGGTCGACGGAGAGCGTGGCATCAGTGTCGAGGCGGCTCGTGACCCACTGGTCGCGCGTCCGGACGAGATTGGTGATCATCGTCACCACGTCCTCGACGAACAGATCGACGCGAACCGGCTGCATTTCGCCGTCCGCGAGCGTGAAGCGGTAGGCCGCCGACAGCACATGGACGCGTGTCTCGGCGTCGGCGAGGGCGAGCCTGGCTTCGTCGCGATAGTCCCGCTTGGTCAGACCGATGTAGCTCTGAACGACCTGGAGGCTGTTCTTCACCCGGTGATGCAGTTCGCGCACGAGGAAGCGGTTGTCGTCGAGCGCGGTCTGCAGCCGACGCTGGCGAACCTCCTGCTCGTCGACCATCGTGTTGAAGGCTTCGGCAACGCTGCGGATGTCGCTGGGCATCTCCGGCGCGATGACGGCACGGGCATGGGGCTCGCTCGAACGGGCGCGTGCCGCGGACTCGATGCCGCGTAGCCAGTGGATGCAATGGCGGTCGATCGCCCGAAGATAGACGACGCAGAGAAGGATCAGCGTCAGGATCGGCGCAATCAGCAGCGCGAGGAACTGCATGCGCGCAGCGCGCTCGGGGGCGTTACTGAAGCTGGCGACGACGTACAGATCGGGCGCTGTCACCAGGCGAGCGGCATAGGAACGCTTCTGGCCGCTGCGGCTGCGCGCTTCCCAGCGACGTTCAGCGGTCGGAAAACTGTCGCCCTCGGGGAGCCAGGACAAGTCTTCGCCTCCCGTCTCCCGGCGATGCATCACGACGGATTGGCCCCGGGAAACCAGCGCGACGTCGACGCCGTCGCCCGGGCTGCCGAGTTCGAAGACCTGATCGAGCAGGTCCGGGTCGGCAACCAGCAGCGCCTCGCTCAGGGCTCGATCATCGGCGAGGCGCACCTGGGTGACGAGGCGATCCATTCCGCCGACCTTGACCTGGTCGAACCGCGAGGGCGGGAGCCGGATCGAGGTCCGGGTCGCGGAGCGCGGCAGCGAGGCCTGCGCAGTCGCGAGGGCTGCGACGGAGTCGGCGTCGAGCGCGGCATCGGTCGAGTAGAAGCAAGTCCGGCCGTCCGATAGGACCAGACGCACCGCCTGGTAGCCCTGAATGCTGAGGAGGGTATCGCGGATCGACGCATCGCAGTCGGCTCCGGCCATCCCCGATTTCGCGATCAGCGCGCCGGACGCGAGAAGGGTTCTTACCGACCCGCGGTGCCAGACCCGGGTCCGCACCGCGAAATCGTCGGCCGTCCGCGACTGCGCCAGTTCGATCGCCGCGATCACGGTGCGATAGGTCGTCAGCGCCGCCAAGGCCGTGAGGACGGCAATAGGCAGCGCGATCGCCACGAGCAGGGCGAGCAGCCGTCCCCGAACCGTGGGGAAACGCGCGAGACGCATCAGGTCCCGACGGTTTCGGTACTGACCCTCTGTATCGCAGCGGCGCTCTGGCGGTCCGGTCCGAGATCGTCGAGGCTGCCGATCGACAGCAGTTCGGCCAGCTTCGTCCGCGCGCGGTTCACCCGGCTCTTGATGGTGCCGATGGCGACGCCGCAGATTTCGGCGGTTTCCTCATAGGAGAGCCCGGTCGCGCCCACCATGATGAGCACTTCACGCTGCTCCTCCGGCAGTTTCGCTAGAGCCTTGCGGAAATCGGCGAGGTCTAGATGGCTCTCCTGATTGCCATGCGTCGCCATGCGTTCGGCATAGGTGCCCTCGCTGTCCTGCACCTCGCGACCGCGCTTGCGGTAGAGCGAATAGTAGGTGTTGCGCAGGATGGTGAAGAGCCAGGCGCGCAGGCTCGTTCCGGGCTCGAACTTGTCGGAATTGCCCCACGCCTTCAGCAGTGTGTCCTGGACGAGATCATCGGCGAGCTGGATCGACCCCGACAGCGACGCCGCGAAGGCGCGCAGATTGGGGATCTCCTTGATGAGACCGTCCTTGAATTCAGTTGAGCTCATCGGTCGATGCTCCGGCAGCGCGACGTTCGGTTGCCTCGAGCTGAGCGAGCAGCACCAGAAACTTGTCGGGTACGGGGGCATTCACGATGTCGTCGTAATGCGCCTTGAGGGACCGGCCGATCGATTCCTGGACACGTGGATCGAGCATGATCTCGGCATCGAGATCTGCGCCGTCATCCGGCGCAGCCATGGCTGAATCCACATTGTTCATGTCGGCCCTCGTGCGATGCGCGAGCCTGCTTTTCCAGCAAGTCCCGCCTATACGTCAACACCTCCGGCGGCTGCCCCCTGATGGCGATGCCGACACGGATAGTCCCGTTAAACAGCCTCTGGCGGTAAAGGTTCCGTCATTTTCGAAAAATAAATCGCTTGTCATCGTGGCGTTCGCGGTGCTCATTTCCGGCACGTTTAAAGAGGACACCTCTATGTCGATTGCCAAGGAAATTGCGCCGCATCTGCCCTATCTGCGCCGATTCGCCCGCGCCTTGACCGGAACGCAGGCGAGCGGCGATGCCTATGTCGTCGCCATGCTCGAAGCGCTCGTGCTCGATCCTTCGGCCTTTCCGCGGGACCTCAACCCCCGCATCGGCCTTTACCGCACCTTCCTGACCCTGTGGTCGTCGGTCGGGCTGAACACGGCGGACCCTGACGCCCCCGTCACCCTCGGTCGCAGCTCGGTCGAGCGCAATCTCGAGGCGCTGACGCCCCGCCCGCGCCAGGCTTTCCTGCTGCGCACGGTCGAAGGCTTCTCGATCGAGGAGGTCGGCGCCATCATGGGCGTCGCTGCCGCCGATGCCGCCGCCCTCGTCCAGACGGCGGGCCAGGAGATCGCCGAGCAGGTGGCGACCGACGTGCTGATCATCGAGGACGAGCCGATCATCGCCCTCGACATCGAGACGATGGTCGAGGAACTCGGTCACACCGTCACCGGCGTTGCCCGCACGCAGCGCGAGGCGATCGCGCTCGTCGCCAAGAAGCGTCCCGGCCTCGTGCTGGCGGACATCCAGCTCGCGGACGGCAGCTCTGGCCTCGACGCGGTCAACGAGATCCTCGCGTCGATCGATGTCCCGGTGATCTTCATCACCGCCTATCCGGAGCGTCTGCTCACGGGTGATCGGCCGGAGCCGGCTTTCCTGATCACCAAGCCGTTCCAGCCGGAAGCGGTGAAGGCGGCTATCAGCCAGGCTCTGTTCTTCGACCGGCGCGCCGGTCGCAAGGCGGCCTGACGGCATCAGCCATCGCCTGTATCGAGCCCGCGGCCTCGTGCCGCGGGCTTTTTCATGGCGGGAAGCCGTGCCTGGACGCAGCCGATCGAGCCTTCTCGCACGCCGTCCCGTGCCGGCTTCCGGTGCGCCGTCCGATGCACGGAACATCCCGGCCGGACTGACGTTGCAGGCCCGAGGGAGTGTCGGCTGGGGTCGTCTGCAAACCGGGAGGATGGGACATGGTGATGACCTGCATCGCCGCGATGATCGGTGCGTCATCGCTGGGTGTGGCGCTGTTCGGTGGGATCGTTCCACTCGGTTCGACCGTTGAAGAGGTCCTGTCCGTCGCGCTCGCGGCAACGACCGCTCTCGCGGTTGCGACCGCCTCGGCATTGGACACCTGACCATCCCGCCGGGTTGCGGCAAGCTGCGTCGTCGAGCGGGGCTGGTGGTCTTCGGCCTGGCCATGGCCGGGGCGGCAGCCCTGGCTGAGACGCCGGACCCGACGCTACCGCCACCGCGGCCCCCCGAACTGATGCTGAAGGCGCAGCCTTCCGACGAGCCTCCGACGGCACCGGTTCCGGCTAGTTCGCCTTCGTCCTGCGTTGCGGCCTTGCAACTTCGGCATGGCGCCGATGTCCGTGTCAGCGCCCGCCCTCCCGCCGCCGATGAGGCCTGCGTCGTGGTCGATCCCGTCGAGGTGGTGGCGCTGGCGGTCGGAGGCGACCGCGATCGTCGTCGCGTCCTGCTCCAGCCGCCCGCGATCCTCAGTTGCGAGATGGCGAGCGTGGTCGCGCAATGGGTTGAAACGACCGTCCATCCTCTCGCGAAAGGCCATTTCGGCCGAGATCTGGTGGCGCTGCGCGTCGGCGGCGGGCATGAATGCCGCCGACGCAACCGCGGTGCCGGCGGCCCCATGAGCGAGCACGCGAAGGGGCGAGCGCTCGATGTTTTCGGTTTCGAGATCGGCGAGGCGCCGGACCGGCTCTCGGTGTCCGTCCGTTCGGGTGATCAGCCGAATTTTCTGGCGGCGATCCGGCAATCCGCCTGCGGGGCCTTCGCGACCACGCTCGGTCCGGGCTCGGACGCGGCCCATGCCGACCATCTGCATGTCGACATCAAAGCCCGGAACTCGCCGACGGGGCGCTTCTGTCAATAGCTCTCCGCGCCCGCGACGGCGAGGTCGCGCAGCGCTGTCGCGAAGACCGGGCCGGGGATATGGGCAAAACCGCGTCCAGCCCCGACCCTTGTCCGTTGGGCTGCGCCCGAACGCCGTGCCGCCAGGATGTCGAGCGCCAGTTCGCGCTCGAAACCCTGCAGGATCAGCGTTTCCAGTTCCCAGAACGGTGCCGCCGGCGCGGCACGGCCGCTGAGACAGACGACAAGACGCGGTGCCGGATCCTGACTCACGACGATGGCCTCTCATGATTCGTGGCAGATACAACGCAGCAGAGATTGACCCGTTCCAGCTTGCGCGGAACTGTGCCTGCTGTGGGGCGTTTGATGGACACCTTCATGTCAGGAGCATCCCGATGATCACGCGGTTTTCCAAGCCGGCCTTCACTGCTGTTGTCGCGGCAGCAGGCCTTCTGGTTTCCGGCTTGTCTGCGTCGGCACAGTCCGGGGCGCCTGCAGGACGCTTGAGTTGCAACGTCGGGGCAGGGCTCGGCCTGGTCGTGACGTCGCAGCGGCCGATGAACTGCACCTTCACCCCACGCCGCGGGCCACCGCAGCGCTATGTCGGCATCGTTCGCAATTTCGGCATCGATCTCGGCAGGACACGCGCCACCACCATGTCGTGGCGCGTCTATGGGCCCTATGCACGGGCTCCGCTGGGAGCGCTGTCGGGACGCTATGGCGGTGCGACGGCCGGTGCTTCGGCCGGGGTCGGCGGCAGTGCCAATCTGCTCGTCGGCGGCAGCGACAACGCGGTCACCCTGCAGCCGCTGTCGCTTCAGGGGTCGCGCGGCGTCAACGTCGCGCTCGGCGTGACCGGGTTCGAGCTGTCCCTCGTCCCTCCGGGCCGGCGCCGTTGAGTATTGGACGGCACGGCTGCGCTGGATTGCGCCGTTTTCCGGGGTTACGCTTTGCTAACCGTGACCGTTCAAATTGACTAGAATTTGAGTGAAGTCGTGGGACTGGGGGGCCGGCACCGGAACATGGGCGACACTCTGCCGTTGTCCTGGTATGATCTTCAGTGTTCACAGCGTAGAAGGAGAGGCGGGGCTCATGACTGATATCCGCATCCTGATTGTCGAAGATGATCCGTTCATTGCGATGGACATCGAATCGGCGGTGGCCGAGCAGTTCGGCGCAGCTGCCGAATTGATCGTCGTCGACTCGGTCTCGCAAGCCAAGCGAGCGGCGACCGCTGCCGAATTGTCTTGCGCGCTTCTCGACATCGACGTGGTCGGGGGCAAGACCTTCGACGTGGCCGCCGAGCTCCTGAACAAGGGCACGCCCTTCGCCTTCGTTTCGGGCTCGACGCCGAGCGAGGTTCCAGAGCCGCTGCGCAATGTGCGCTTCCTGCGGAAGCCGTTCTCGACACGCGACATCACCAGTTTTGTCACGGCAGCCGTCGCCCAGCCCGCAAAGGGCTGAACCGGCGTCAGACGGAGGCGCGTTGGGCCAGCCGCCGGCACAGGCGGCTTTTTCGTTTCAGCCGCGCTGGCTGGTGAGCAGCAGCCGGTTGCCCCAAGGATCATCGATCGTCGCACCCGCGGGCGTGGCTGTTCCGCCTGCCTCCAGCATGCGATGGCGCATTGTCGCCAGGTCGTCGGGATCGCGAGCGACGATCTCGAAGCTAGCAAGCCCTGCCTCGCCCGGCTGCCGCGGCCCGGCGCCACGGCTGTTCCAGACATTTCCGGCGATGTGATGGTGATAGCCGCCGCTCGCCAGGAAGCTGGCGCCGGGATAGCGGACCATCAGCTCGAAGCCGAGCGCGCCAGCATAGAAGGCCTCGGCCGCGGCCGTATCGCCGATGCGCAGATGGATATGGCCCATCCGGGTGCCGGATGGCATCCCGGCATAGTGGCCCGGTCGCGCTTCGGCGAGCAGGGCGTTGAGATCGAGCCGGTCCGTCGCCATCCGGATCGCCCCGTCGCGCCGCGGCCAGTCTGCCCGCGGCCGGTCGCGATAGATCTCGATCCCGTTGCCTTCGGGATCCGACAGATAGAGCGCTTCGCTGACGAGATGGTCCGACGCGCCCTCGAGCGGCAGCCGGATCGTGGCGGCATGGGCGAGCCAGTCGCCGAGATCGGCCCGCGATGGGAGCAGGATGGCGAGGTGGAACAGGCCAGCCGCCGAGGCTGGCCGGCTCGCGCCGCGCTCGAGCCGCACGAGGATTTCGCCGTCGACGCCGAGTTCCGATGCATCTGCGGTCTCGG
>NZ_JAUXYO010000167.1 GCF_030694325.1 Allobosea sp.
CGCTCAATGCGCCCGCGCGACGCAGAAATCGACGGTCTCGTTCAGCGCCTGCTTCATCGGCGAGGCCGGGAAGAGGGCGAGCGCGTCCTTGGCCATCTTGGCGTAGTGCTCGGCGCGCTGGATCGTGTCGTCGAGCGCCCGGTGGCGCTTCATGATCGCCTGCGCCTCCTCGAGATCGCCGTCGCGGATCTCGCCCTCCTGCAGGGTGCGCGTCCAGAAGGCACGCTCGGCCTCGCTGCCGCGGCGGAAGGAGAGCACCACGGGAAGCGTGATCTTGCCCTCGCGGAAATCGTCGCCGGTGTTCTTGCCGAGCGTGTTGGCGATGCCGCCATAATCGAGCGCGTCGTCGATGAGCTGGAAGGCGATGCCGAGATTGAGGCCGTAGCTGCGGCAGGCGGCGGCGTCGGTCTTCGAGCCGTTGGCGATCACCGGGCCGACCTCGCAGGCCGCCGCGAACAGCTCGGCCGTCTTGCCGCGGATCACGGCGAGATATTCGTCCTCGGTGGTCTGGGTGTTCTTGGCGACGGAGAGCTGCAGCACCTCGCCCTCGGCGATCACGGCGGCCGCCGTGGAGAGGATGTCGAGCGCCCGCAGCGAGCCGACCTCGACCATCATCTTGAAGGCCTGGCCGAGCAGGAAATCGCCGACCAGCACGCTCGCCTCGTTGCCCCAGAGCATGCGGGCCGCGAGCTTGCCGCGGCGCATGTCGCTCTGGTCGACGACGTCGTCATGCAGCAGCGTCGCCGTGTGCATGAACTCGACCGAAGCCGCGAGCTTGACATGGCCCTCGCCGCGATAGCCGCTCAAGCCCGCCGTCGCGAGCGTCAGCATCGGCCGCAGGCGCTTGCCGCCCGAGGAAATCAGGTGGTTGGCGACCTCGGGAATCATCGTCACGTCGGAGCCGGTGCGGGAGAGGATCATCGCATTGACGCGTTCCATGTCGGCCCGCGTCAGACCGACCAGCCGCTCGATGCCGGCCTCGCGTGCGCTCTGGCCCGCTTCCTTGTCCTCGAACGCGACGACGACGCCCATACCCGTTCCTTCCGCGGCCTGCGCAGTTTTCAGCGCCCGCAAGCCTTGCCACAACCGGCGCATCGGTGACCAGCCCTCGCGCGCCGGCAATGTCGCCGCAGGCTGACGCTTCGCCGCGAGACGGGGCTTGCGCTGGCGCCCGTGGACAGGCTCCATCGCGCGATGCATGAACTCGTCCGCACCAACGACATCGTCCTGCTCGGCGCCATCGAGGCGCTGCTGGCCTCCGCCAATCTCGATTGCCTGATAGCAGACCAGCACATCAGCGCGCTCGAAGGCATGATTGGCGCCTTCCCGCGCCGCCTGCTCGTGCGCGAGGCCGACCGGATGCGCGCCCGCGCCCTGCTGATCGAGGCCGGCTTCGGCGGCGAATTGCGCGATGGCTGAGGCGTTGCCCGGCCTCGGCGAGATCGGCGAGGACCGGCTGCTCGACGGCCAGCTCGTCCTGCGCCAGCCGCGCAAGGGCCACCGCGCCGGCAGCGACGCCGTGCTGCTCGCGGCCTCCCTGCCGGAACTGGGGGAGGGGCCGTTGCTCGACATCGGCGCCGGCGTCGGCACCATCGGGCTGGCGGCAGCGCTCGCCCGACCGGCGCTGCGGGTCGTGCTGCTGGAGCGTGATCCCGAACTCGCCGGCCTCGCCGCTGGCAACGCCAGGCTGAACGGCCTGTCCGAGCGCGTCGCGGTTGTAACCGGGGATATCGCCGGCCCTGCCGCGGCGCTCGGCCTCGTGCCGGCGAGCTTCGCCTGCGTCGCGATGAACCCACCCTTCTATCCGCCGCGCGCCCACCGGGCCTCGCCGGTGCCCAATCGTGCCGCCGCCCATCGCGAGGAGGCGGGGCTGGAGCTCTGGCTGCGGGCGGCGCGGCGGCTGCTGAAGCCGCGCGGGCGGCTGTTCATCGTGCATCGCGCCGAAGCCTTGCCGGAACTGCTAGCGGGGCTTGCGACCGGCTTCGGCGCTGTGGCGATCCGACCAATCCACGCACAGGCCGACCAGCCGGCGATCCGCATTCTGGTGACGGCGACGCTCGGCAGCAAAAAGCCGGCAGCCTTGCTGCCGGCTCTGGTTCTGCATGCTCCCGAAGGGGGCTTCACCCCGGAGGCGGAAGCCCTGCACCGGGGGCGGGCCCGGCTTCCGATGGCGGAAGCCTAGCGGCTGGCGATCCCGACAGGGGCCTCAGTAGTAGTAGCGCGGCCCGTAAAACGGCACGACCGGCGGCACGAAGACCGGCGGCGGCGGGCCATAGAAGCGCGGCGGGCCGTAATAGCGGCGCGGGCCGTAATAGCGCGGCGCGCCATAGTAGCGGCGCGGCCCGTAATAGCGTCGCGGCGGGCCGTAATACTGCGCGGGTTCGAGCAAGCCGTCACCGGCTGGGGTCGCCTGGGTGAGCGGCCCGGCGGCGACGGGCGCGGCCGAGGCGGGCGCCGCGGCGAGCGACAGGCCACCGAGACCGGCCGCCGTCGCGAGAGCGAAAAGCGTCTTGCGGATCATGATTGAAATCTCCTCGCTGCGACAGGGGCGGGCCTTGCGAGCCCCGCCATCGACACGCATCGACTCTGGGCTGATGGTACTGAACGGCACCTCACAGAGCCGTTCAGCCTCGCTTCAGATTGCGGCCGGATGCGGGCGACGCTCCGGCCGCGGGCCGCCTCAGCGGCAGACCCGCACCGGGCGAATGACCCAGCGATAGCCGTTCCAGACGCGCCGATCGACGAAATAGCAGCGCGGGCGATAGACCGGGCGGCCATAGTAGCGGCGGGGGCCATAATGGCGCCGCGGCCCGTAATACTGCGCCTCCTGGACGAGGTCCCCGGCGGGCGTGGCCTGAGCGACGCCGGCCGAGACCGGTGCGGCCGTTGCGGGCGCGACGGCGAAGGCCGAGGCGGCGAGGGTGACGGCGCCGAAGACGGCGGCGGCGATACGGTTGGACAGCATGATGGCACTCCTACTGCGTAAGCCCGTCGATCCGACTCAAGCGCTCGCCCCGAACGCCGCGAATCCGGCGGTTGAGGCTGAGACTATCGCGCCGAGGATGAACAGAAGCTGTCCGCTTGCGCCCCCCGCCCGCGCTTGACCACAAGCCTCGGCAGACCCTAAGCACGCGGCCGATCCCCGTTTCGGAAGGCTTCGCCCCTTGTCCGTCTCCGCTCCGCTTCCCGCCGCGGCCACGCCGGCCATGGACCCGACCCGCTCCTTCCAGGGGCTGCTGCTGACGCTGCAGCGCTTCTGGGCCGAGCGCGGCTGCGTCGTGCTCCAGCCCTACGACATGGAGGTCGGCGCCGGCACCTTCCATCCGGCGACGACGTTGCGCGCGCTGGGCCCCAGGCCCTGGAAGGCAGCCTATGTCCAGCCCTCGCGCCGGCCCAAGGACGGACGCTATGGCGAGAACCCCAACCGGCTGCAGCATTACTACCAGTTCCAGGTCATCCTGAAGCCCTCGCCGCCCGATCTGCAGCAGCTCTATCTCGACTCGCTGCAGGCGATCGGCGTCGACCTCGCCTTGCACGATGTCCGCTTCGTCGAGGATGACTGGGAGAGCCCGACGCTGGGCGCCTGGGGGCTCGGCTGGGAGTGCTGGTGCGACGGCATGGAGGTCAGCCAGTTCACCTATTTCCAGCAGGTCGCGGGCGTGGAATGCGCGCCGGTGGCGGGCGAACTGACCTACGGGCTCGAGCGCCTGGCGATGTATGTCCAGGGCGTCGAGAACGTCTACGACCTCAACTTCAACGGCGGCGAGGGCGAGGATCGCATCTCCTATGGCGATGTCTTCCTGCAGGCCGAGCAGGAGTTCTCGCGGCACAATTTCGAGCACGCCAACACCG
>NZ_JAUXYO010000169.1 GCF_030694325.1 Allobosea sp.
GCCGCGCCCGGCGCCGGCCCCCGCTCCGGCTCCCGCCCCTGCGGCAGAGCTGCCGCGCCGGCCGGCCGCAGCCGAACCGGCCGTCCCCGCCAAGAGCGGCTGGCTCTCGGACCTGCTGAATCGCGCCTCGCGCGAGGAGAAGGCCCCCGAGGCCTCCAAGCCGACCGCGCATTCGATCGAGCGGCTCGACTCGCTCTCGGTCGACATCGCCCGGATGATCGACCACGACGCGGCCGTGGAGCTGTGGGACCGCTACAAGCGTGGCGAGCGCAACGTCTTCACCCGCCGCCTCTACACGCTGCAGGGCCAGCAGACCTTCGACGAGATCCGTCGAAAGTACCGCCGCGACGCCGAGTTCAAGGAGACGGTCGACCGTTATATCGACGAGTTCGAGCGCCTGCTGGCGGAGGCCGCCAAGGACGACCGCGACTCGATGGTGGCCAAGACCTACCTGACCTCGGAGACAGGCAAGGTCTACACCATGCTCGCCCATGCCAGCGGGCGCTTCGAATAGGCGCCCTCTCAGACTGTCCATGAAAAAAGGCCGCCTTTCGGGGCGGCCTTTTCTTCGTTGGAGCTGAGCGTGTGGATGCGCCCGACAGACAGGCCGCCGCGACCATATCCACGAGCCGGCCGCCTCAGGGCATGCCGATCATGTGCGGCCCTCAGCGGACCCAGCGTACGATCTCGACCAGCACCTGCGAAAGCGCACGGTCGAGCGCCTGGGCGGCTGCAGGACCGTCGACGGCACCGGCCGGAACGCGGGCGGTGAACATCCGCGCCCGGCGGACGTCGCCGGTGCGGTCTCCCACCAGTTTCGCGGTGATTTCGACGACGGCCGTGCCGCTCGCGGCATCGATGTTGAAGCTGCGGATGTCGGTCAGAAGTTGCGTCTCGGGCGTGATGCGGTCGCCCGGGCGGGCGACCGAACCGACACGCCCGGCATTCTCGAAGGTCTGGATCAGGCGGACCTGCACCAGCTTGGGCACGCGGTCGGCCCATTGCGCCCCCCCGACGAAGGACAGCGCGCCGGCGGAATCGCGAACGATGACGCGGTCGGAATCGAGTGCCTGGACCGTCGTCGGCTCCTGCACCATCAAGGTCGCGCGCGAAGCGCCGACGCGGCCGAAATCGCGCGGCGCCGTCAGGTCGAAGGTGGTGGGTGCGCTGCCGCCGCCACATCCGGCCAGCAGCAGGGCCGTGGTGAGCGTCAGCGCTGCGGCGCGCAGGCGGCGGGGCGTGATGGGCAAAGACTGAAGCAGGATCGACATGGGTCTAGCGGGATCCACCATATTGCGGGAGCGGAGGCTTGCCGCCGAAGATGAACTGCTGCGGGTTACGTTCCAAACTCCGCAAGGTGCGGTTGAGGTCCGTCAGCGTGCGACGGCCGTCGCTGGCCAGGGCCTCGATGTCGCGCAGTCCCGGCCCGGTGAAGCGGCTGATGCCGCTGGTGATCTCGGCCGTGCGCTTGTCGAGGTTGTCGGCGAGCACGCGGATCGACTTGGCGGCGTCGCTGACCTCGGTGAAGGCGCTGCGCCCGTCCTTGCCGGCGGCGGTGTTCAGAAAGGCCTGCGCGCTCTTCAGGACGCCCTCGACCTGGTCGGCCGCCGTGTTCAACTTGCTCGTGATCGAGGCCACGTCCTTGACCGCCTTGCCGACATCCTCGCTGGAGCCGCCGAGCGCGGCGGTGAATCGGTCGACATTGCCGATAATCTCGGTGACCTTCTTCTGGTCGACCGAGCGGACGATCTGCGTCAGCTCTTCACTGAGCACGCCGAGCTTCTGCGACAGCGGCGCAATGGTGTCGGCGATCGTGCCGAAGCTCTGCATCAGCTTGTCGATTCCATCGGAGTTGTTGCCGAGGGCCGCAGAGAATTTCTCGATGTTTCGCACCGTGTTGCCGATCGATCCGGCATTGTTCTGGACGAGGTTGTTGAGCCCGCTCAGCGTGGCGTCGGCCTTGGACGCGATGTTGCGCACGGTCTCGACGATGTCCTGCAGCTCGGAGCGCTCGGCCACGATCACCGGCAGCGTCTGGCCCTCCGGCGGCTTGAGCGGCAGCGACTTCGGATCACCACCGACGAGCTGGACCGCGACGATGCCGGTCGCGAGGCCGACGGTTTCGAGCCGCGCGCGCGTATCCACCCGCAAGGGCGTGGTGGCATCGACGGAAATCACGGCATTGATCCGGCTGGGATCATCCGGCTGCAGTTCGATCTTGGTCACCTCACCGACACGAAGGCCGTTGAACAGGACGCTCGATCCGCGGCCGAGGCCGGTCACCGTGCCGCTGAAGATGACGCGCACATCCTGCCGGCCGCCGGCATTGCCGCTGTTGAACCAGTAGACGAAGCCGAACACCGCAGCGAGGACCGCCAACGTGAACAACCCGACGAGCGCGTAGTTTGCACGTGATTCCATGAGCTAGACTGCGTGTTCCCGGTGCTGCGACGGCATGCGGGCCCTGGCCCGCTCACCGCCGAAATAGGCTTTGAGCCATGGGTGGTCGGATGCCAGCATCGTGGCCAGAGGGCCGACGGCGATGACGCGCTTGTCCGCCAGGGCGCCGATCCGGTCGCAGGCGGAATAGAGACTGTCGAGATCGTGGGTTACCATGAACACGGTCAGCCCCAAAGTCTGCTTCAGCGTGACGATGAGATCGTCGAACTCGGCCGCGCCGATCGGATCGAGGCCCGAGGTGGGCTCGTCGAGGAAGACGATGTCGGGGTCGAGGGCGAGCGCACGCGCCAGCGCGGCGCGCTTGATCATGCCGCCCGACAGCTCCGAGGGCGACTTGTCGGCCGCGTCCGGAGGCAGGCCGACGAGATCGAGCTTGACCATGGCCATGTCGTCGAGAAGCGCCGGCGAGAGCTCGAGATATTCGCGCATCGGCAGCTGGATGTTCTGCTTGACGCTGAGTGCCGAGAACAGCGCGCCCTGCTGGAACATCACGCCGAAGCGGCGCTCGAGGGCGCGGCGTTGAACGGTGTTGAGCGTGTCGACGTCCTCGCCGAAGACCTCGATCGTGCCGCGCGCCTTCTGGACCAGGCCGAGGATCGTGCGGGTCAGCACCGACTTGCCCTGCCCCGAGCCGCCGACGAAGCCGAGGATCTCGCCGCGCATCACATCGAGGTCGAGCCCGTCCATGATCACCTTCTCGCCGAAGGCGACCTTGAGGTCGCGCACGCGGATGACGACGTCGCCTTCCGCGCCGGAGGCGGCGGGCCGCGGCGCATCCAGGCTGCTAAACGGCTGGTCTGCCTGATGGTTCCCCTGCTCGCTCATGATCGGGCTGACATCCTCACATGGCGATGGATGAGAAGAACATGGCGAAAAGAGCGTCGACGACGATCACCATGAAGATCGCCTTCACCACCGAGGCAGTCACCTGGCGACCGAGCGACTCGGCCGAGCCCTTGACCGCCAGCCCCTCCATCGAGGCGATCAGCCCGATGACGAAGGCCATGAACGGCGCCTTCACCAGACCGACGAAGAAGTGCTTCCAGGTGATGACGGATTGCAGTCTCGCCAGGAATGTGTCGATCCCGATGCCACCATAGAGCCAGGAGACCAGCGCCGCGCCCGTCAGCCCCGACATGGCGGAGATGAAGGTCAGGATCGGCAACGAAACGACGAGCGCGAGGATGCGCGGCACGACGAGGACCTCGATCGGGTCGAGGCCCATCACCCGCAATGCGTCGATCTCCTCGCGCATCTTCATCGAGCCGATCTCGGCCGTGATGGCCGAGCCGGAGCGGCCGGCGATCATGATCGAGGTAAGCAGCACCGCCAATTCGCGCAGGATCAGGATGCCCGTCAAGTTGACCACGAAGGCGGTCGCGCCGAATTGCTGCAACTGGAAGATGCCCTGCTGGGCGACGATGCAGCCGACGAGGAACGAGATCAGCATAATGATCGGCGCGCCGTTGAAGGCGATCAGCTCGATCTGGTTGACCATCGAGGGCCCGCGGAACTTGCGCGGCCCAAGCACCACGCTGGCCGAGGCGACGACGACCTCACCGAGAAACATCGACCCGGCCACCATGTCGCGCCCGAAGCGCACGACCGATGCGCCGATCCGCACGAGAATATCGACGATCCGGAACTGACGGCTGGAAGCGGGCTGCTCGCGCTCATGGATCTCGATTTCGGCCAGCAGCACGCCATGCTCGGGACGCTTGCTGACGATCTCGACCGCCGCGCCCGCGGCTTCGCGATCATGCTTGACGCGGTTCAGGACATAGGCGCCGAGCGTGTCGAGCCGCTCCACGGCCGAGAGATCGACGCGCGCCCGCTCCGCCCCGCCGACGCGCTCGCCGATCTCTCTGGCGAGCGTCTCGATGCGCGGGGCGCGATCGGCACTCCAGGACCCGGCCAGAACCACGGCAAGGGTCCCGGCATCGTCTTGGAAGACCGCCTGGGGTTCAGCCGTATCAGGGATCGCCATGGTCTGCGTGATGTCCTCGCCCGCGATCGACGACGTCGTTCATCAATCCGCGACACCCTCGACGGCGCCGGCCTCACCCCTTCCGCCTGTATCGCCGCGCCGATTGCCCTTGGCAAGGGCGCGGATGCAACAGCGCGGGCAGATCATGCAAGGCAGGCGCCACCCCACCGGCCCGACCCGTCCCTACCCTTTGGGAAACCGATCGTTAACCAATCCGGTGGCAAGTAACGAATTGGTGCATCAGGTCTGCCGCCGCTCTCGGGTCGCGCGGGCCTCACAAAGCAGATCGGTCATGAGGGAAGCACGGTCGCTGACGCCGCTGAGCGAGACGGACTACGAGGCGATCGAAGCCGCTGTCATGGAAACGGCTCGCGGCCGCTGGTTCATGGCCGAGTATGCCCGCCGCAACCGCCATGCCGACACCCAGCAGATTCTCGGGGCCATCCATCGCATCGAGAGGGTCGTCGGGACGCAGTCCGCGCAGCCGATGGCCGAGTCGGGGATCGCCGAGGCTACGGCCCTGATCGCCGATCTGCGCATCGATCTGGAGCGAATCAGCGGCCGGGCCGAGGACCGCGCGTCGGGCCTCGCCGCCCGCATCGACGCGGTCGCCGGCACGATCCTGCAGGCCACCGAAAGCATCCAGGAGGTTGCCTGGAACCTGCGGGAGGCCGGCGCGGGCGAGAACCTGTGCGACAAGCTCGACCAGCATGCAGCCGAGATCGCCGCAGCGACGGCCATCGTCGACGGGACGGTGCAGCAGATCGACAAGATCGCCGACACCATCGCCATGCTGGATAGCAGTCTGCGCGCCGTCTCCGGCCTGTCGTCCCCCTCTGCTCCGACCGAGCCCTTCAGTGCGCCGCTTCCGCGCGTGCTCGATATCGGGCTGGCCGAGGCGCCGCCCTATGTCGGGCGCGGCGACGTCGAGATCATCGAAATCGACGACGAGCCCGTGACGCCGGTCGCCAGCGGGGCCGCGACCACCGGCCTGCTCGGCAGCGAGCCCCGGATCGGCTCGATCCTCGATCTCGACGACGACGTCGTGTTCGACGAACCGGATGTCTCCTATGAGCCCGATGCGGCGTCAGAGCCCCTTTCGCTCGGGCTCCTCGCGGAACCGCACGCCCCGTCGTCGCCCGGCGCGGCGGGAATTGCCCATGGCTCCGAAGCGGGACTGCGCGAGATCGACGCGATGCCGGCCTCGCGGAAGCTCGCCTATTTCGCCTGATCGGCCGGGACGAAGCTCGCCATCTTGCCCGGGTTGAGCAGGCCCTGCGGGTCGACCTCGCGCTTGAAGCCGAGTTGGTCGGCATCCGCCCGCTTGTGCCGACTGCCCTCCTCCAGCGAAACGACATGCGGGTTGGCGATGAAGACGCCCGCCGCCTCGTGCTGCGCGATGACCTCGTTCAAACGCTCAGGCGTCGAATAGCGCAGGATCGGCAGCGCGCTCGCCGTCACCTTGCCGCCGAAGCGGATGAACTCGTGATGCGGCAGCAACTCGTCGCCGAAGGCGGCGATCGTCTCGCGGGCGCTCTCGACCAGCCGGTCATGCGGGAAGAGGCACTGGAGATAGGTGATGGAGCGGTCGCTCTTCAGCCACTGCAGCGTGGTGTGGTTCCAGGTGTATTCGTAGAGCGGCACCGTGCCCGGCCCCTCCTCCGAGGGCGCCTCATAGGTCACCGCACCGCGCTTGCCGACGATGGCTTTGAACGGGCCGAGCGAGCCCTCGGCGATCATGCAGATCAGGATGCTCTTGCCCTCCGGGCAATGAGCCTTCAGTGCCCCGAAATAGGGGGTGATCACCGACGAGATCGGGGTCACGAGCTTCTTGACGATGCCGTCCGCGAGCGCGACCTCATAGCCCGTCTCGAAGGCGTCCATGTAGCTGTCGAAGGCGACGATGACGTCGATCCAGGGCCAGGCCGGCGCGAGCGGCATCTCCAGCGCCGTGATGATGCCGGTGGTGCCATAGGCGCGATTGACCTTCTGGGCCGCGTCGTCGCGCAATTCGATGATGCGCGGCTCCTCCTCCACCGTGACGATGCGCGCCGCCAGGATGTTGCCGGGTTCGCGCAACCCGCCATAGGTCACCGAACCGACGCCGCCCGAACCGCCCGCGACGAAACCGCCGACGGTCGCGCTGCGCTTGGTCGAAGGGTGCATGC
Source organism: Allobosea sp. (assembly GCF_030694325.1). Classification (GTDB taxonomy): domain Bacteria; phylum Pseudomonadota; class Alphaproteobacteria; order Rhizobiales; family Beijerinckiaceae; genus Allobosea. Next base: position 6,616 of record NZ_JAUXYO010000169.1, read on the forward strand.
GCTGCTCGAAGCCGCTCTCCCGCAGCGTGACGTCGACGTCGAGCATGCGGGACCCCGCCGCCGTGCGCACGACACCCGGCTTCTGCCATTCGATGCCGGTCAGGCCGGTGATGTCGAGCAGGACGCCGCCCTCGAGCGGCACGGCCTGGCCGTAATTGCCAGTGCCCGCCGCCCTGACGGTCAATGGAACGCGTCGACGCGCGCAGGCGGCCGCGATCCGCACCACCTCCGCCTCGTCGCGGGGCGTGGCGATGATGTCCGCCGACTTGTCGGCGAGTTGCTTGTTCAGGATCGGCGAGTACCAGAAGAAGTCGCGCGAGCGCTTGCGGACGACCTGCGCCTCGTCGATCAGCGCGATGCCGGCGAGATCCTCCTTCAGCGCGGTGATGTCGTAGCGCGAAATCCGCTCGGGCCTCTGCTGGCGTTCGGGCAGTGCGCTCATCTCAGTTCTCCCGCTTCAAGGCGCTTTCGTGCCAGCGCCGCAGCAGCATGTGCGAAATCCAGCTCGTGCAAAGGAAGATCGCGATGCCCGACAGCGAGATCATCAGCAAGGCGGCAAAGACGCGCGGGATCTTGAGCTGGTAGCCGGCCTCGAGGATGCGATAGGCCAGTCCCGAGGCGCTGCCGCCGGTACCGGCGACGAACTCCGCCACGACCGCGCCGATCAGCGCGAGCCCGCCGGATATCTTCAGCCCGGCCAGAAAATAGGGCAGCGCCGCCGGCAGCTTGAGATAGCGCATCGTCTGCCAGCGGCTCGCGCCATAGAGCTGGAACAGGTTGACGAGGTTGTGGTCAGCCGAATTCAGCCCGAGGATGGTGTTCGACAGGATCGGGAAGAAGGCGACGATCCAGGCGCAGATCAGGAGCGCCAGATTGATGTCCCCGGCCCAGATGATGATCAGCGGCGCGATCGCCACGATCGGCGTCACCTGCAGGATCACCGCATAGGGCAGGAGCGACATCTCCAGCCATTTCGACTGGGTGAACAGCACGGCGAGCGTGACGCCGACGATCACCGCCGCGGCCAGCGCCATGAAGGTGATCTTGAGCGTGATCCAGAGCGAGCCCGACAATGTCGCCCAGTCGGACACAAGCGTCTGGCCGATCAGGAGCGGCCCCGGCAGAATATAGGATGGGATTCCGTTCCAGCGGACCGCGAACTCCCATAGCGCCAGCGCGAACACGCCGATCGCGATCGGCGCGAGGATGCGTGGCCATGCGCTGGTCGGCAGGCCCAGCAGGCGCTGCTCGGTCACGAAGACCGGGCGCGCCGCGGCATCGGTGCCGCCATGGCTGGTGTGCGTTTCAACCGATACGGTCATCGACGGCGCTCCCCGTCATTGCGAGGAGCGCAGCAACGAAGCCATCCAGGGGACGTCGAGCGAAACAGCTGGATTGCTTCGCTTCGCTCGCAATGACGGCTTGCATGCATGCTCATGAGCCGATCGCCTCCTTGAGCTTGCCCGAGACCACCCGGCAGAGATGGGCGTATTCAGGCGAGGTGCGGAAGAGGTCGTCGCGCGGATAGGGCGCCTCGACGTCGAGATCGGCCATGACGCGGCCGGGCCGCGCCGCCATCACCACGATGCGCTTCGAGAGATAAACGGATTCGAACACGGAATGGGTGACGAACACCGCGGTGAACTTCTCCTTCCACCACAATTCGAGCAGATCGTCGTTGAGGCGGTGGCGGGTGATCTCGTCGAGCGCCGCGAAGGGCTCGTCCATCAGCAGGATCTTGGGCCGCAGCACGAGCCCGCGCGCGATCGAGACGCGCATCTTCATGCCGCCCGAGAGTTCGCGGGGATAGGATTTCTCAAAGCCGGAGAGGCCGACCAGCGCCAGCATCGCTGCCGCCCGCTCGCGCGCTTCGCTCGCGCGCACCCCCTTCAGGGTCAGCGGCATCATCACGTTGGCCAGCGCCGTCGCCCAGGGCATCAGCGTCGGATCCTGAAAGACGAAGCCGAGATCGCGTTGCGGCTCGCCCGACGCATCATGGCTGGTCGTCGGCCACTCGATCGTGCCGCTGGAAGGCGCGCCGAGGCCCGCGATCATCCGCAGCAGCGTCGATTTCCCGCAGCCGGAGGGGCCGAGCAGGCTGACGAACTCGCCCTCCCCCAGGCTCAGATTGACGTCGCGGACCGCGAGCGTGCCGTTGCCGAACTGCTTGGAGACATGGCGCACGCAGACCAGGGGCTTGCGACCCTCGGGGCGAACAGCATGGGGGGTGCTCAGAGAGGCCGTGTCCAAAGCCTGATGATCCGTTGATTGGCGCCCCCACATCGTCATTCCGGGGCAAGCCAAGGCTTGAACCCGGAACCCAAGACGGGGCGAGCGCTGTCGACTTGGTGGGAAGTCTCACCCGGTCGTGGGTTCCGGGTTCAGCGCTGCGCGCCGCCCCGGAATGACAAGGCTCACGCCTTGCCGACGCCCTTGTTGATGAACTCCAGGCTGTAGGCCTTCTTCAGGTCGATGCCGGCAGGGAAGACGCCCGCATCCGTCATCGTCTTGTAGAAGCTCGCCCAGCGGGCGTCAGTCATGGCGCCGATGCCGAGCGTCAGCGCATCGCCCGACAGCACGATGCCCTTCTCGTTCATCACCTTGACCGCGTAGTCGATCTTCTCCTGATCCATGTCGGGGTTGTCCTTCAGGATCTGCGCGTTGGCGGCGGCCACGGCCGGCCCGCCCTTCATGTATTCGGCCCAGCCTTCGAGCGAGGCGGTGACGAAGCGCTGGACCAGGTCCTTCTTCTCGTCGACCATCTTGCGGGAGATGTTGATCGTCGTGTTGTAGTTCTCGAAGCCGGCATCGGCGATGAGATGCACCACCGGCGTGACCCCGCCCTGCTTCTGGATGGCGAACGGCTCGGACGACAGGAAGCCCTGCTGCGAGATCGTCTTGTCGGCCAGGAAGGGCGCCATGTTGAAGGTGTAGGGGCGGATCTGCTCGTCGGTGTAGCCGAACTTCGCCTTGAGGAAGGGCCAGTAGCTGGTGCGGCCGGCGGCGCCGACCAGGATCGGCTTGCCCTTCAGCGCGGCGAGCGAGTCGTTGCCGACGCCCGGATGCGAGATGATGACCTGCGGGTCTTTCTGGAAGATCGAGGCGATGCAGAGGAAGGGGATGTTCTCCTGGGCATAGCGGATCGCCTCGAAGGAGTTTGACATGATCATGTCGACGCGGCCGCCGAGCAGGAGCTGCGAGGGGTTCTGCTGCGGGCCGCCGGGGCGGATCTCGGCGTCGATGCCGTACTTCTTGTAGATGCCGTTGGCGGCGGCGAGGTAGAAGCCGCCATGCTCCGCCTGGGCGCGCCAGTTGGTCTGGTAGGACACCTTGTCGAGCGTCTGCGCGCTCACCCGCGCTCCGGGCACGGCGACCAGCGCCGACCCACCGATGAGACCGAGCGCGCTCCGGCGCGTCAGGCGATACTTCGTCATCGTCATCCCTGTGACCTCCCCTGATCATCCTCGGCTGAACGCCTTGGCTGCGCGCGAGCAAACTGTATGCCATGACAGGCCTTCGACAGGAACCGCGGCACCGCGTCATGGAGCCGCCCGGGGCGCTTGCCCACAGGCGAGCGCGCCTGCCTTTTTTTTGACGAGCGGGCTAGGGTGTGAGTGTCACACGAATGGAGACGATGAGACGATGGGCGCGCGCTTCTGGGGCGATCTGAAGACCACCGATTTCGCCCACCTGTCCGCCGAGGGTGCGGTCGCTGTCCTGCCGCTGGCGGCGATCGAGCAGCATGGGCCGCACCTGCCGGTGTCGGTCGACACCACGATCATGAACGCGATGCTGGCGGAAGCGATGCCGCTGGTGCCGGCCGGGCTCGACGTCGTCGTGCTGCCGACGCTGGCGATCTGCAAGTCCAACGAGCATCTGCATTCGCCGGGCACGCTGACGCTCTCCTGGGAGAGCGCGACGCAGAGCTGGATCGAGATCGGCGAGAGCGTGCTGCGCGCGGGGCTGCGCAAGCTGGTGATCCTGACCTCGCATGGCGGCAACATCGACCCGATGAAGGTCGTGGCGCGGGAACTGCGCGTGCGCCACGGCATGCTCGCGGTGACCACCGCCTGGCGCGCCTTCGGCCTGCCGCCCGGCCTCTATGCCGATCTCGACGCGAACCACGGCATCCATGCCGGCGACATCGAGACCTCGCTGATGCTGCATTTCAGGCCGGACCTCGTCGACATGACCAAGGCCGCGGCCTTCAATCCGCTGACGGTCGAGATGGCGGCCGAGGGCTACAGTTGGCTGCGCCCGACCGGCCTGCACGCGATGGCCTGGATGGCACAGGACGTCCATCCTTCCGGCGCCGCGGGCGATGCCTCGCTCGCCACGGCCGAGAAGGGCAAGGCGACGGCTGCCTTCCAGGCGAAGGGGTTCGTCGAGCTATTGGCCGATGTGGCGCGGTTTCCGCTGGAGCGGTTGTACAAGGCGGCGGGCTAGCCCCCGAGACCTCGCTTTTGGCCTCTAGAGCGTGCTGAGTTTTCTCGGAACCACCGCCGTCATCCCGGGCTTGCCCCGGGATCCATCGAAGGGCTCCAGAGCCTTACGATGGATTCCGGATCGGCGCGGCTGCGCCGCTTGTCCGGAATGACGGTCTGTTTCCGAGTGAAATCAGCATGCTCTAGAGGCCAGTGCTGTATCAAGCGACCTTCTGCGCTCTCTCGACGGTGTCTGGAGCGTGGTCGATGACCTTGAGCAGCGCCCGGGCCGTCCTGTCCAGGCTGCGGCGCCCCTGCTCCCAGTCGCGCAGGGTCGCCGGGCTCAGGCCGAACTTGTGAGCAAAGGCCTCCTGGGAGAGGCCCAGCTTCTTGCGAATAGCCGCGACATCGACGGCCTCGACGGCGATCGTCTTGGCGGGCTCTTTTTCGCCTCGTGCGATCGCCACCGCTTCGGTCGCGCTCGCGACCAGGTCCTGTCCGAATGTCGGCATCTCAACGATCTCCTGACTTGGTCGCCTGCCGGTAGGCATCGGCGATTTTCGGCAGAGTCCGGGCAAGGTCATTGCGCTCGGCCTTGGTCAAATTGGCCCGCTGGCCTTTGTCGATCAGTGCCAGAAGGAAGATCGGCACATCGCCGCCGCCGAAGTAATGGATCGTGCGGTAGCCGCCGCTCTTTCCTACACCCCGGCCAGCATGACGCAGCTTGCGCGCGCCGCCGGTCCCCACCATCAGGTCACCCCCGAGAGGATTGCCGGCAATCGCGACCGCGATATCCTGTATCTCGTCGTCGTCCAGACCAGCCGCCTTGGCCTGCCGTTCGAAAACCGAGGTCAGCAGCACGGTCTGCATCAGCGCAGACTACGGCAATGCCGTACCTTCCCGCAAGGAAAATCGCAAAAGTCTGATGGCTTACGCCCCCGCCTTGCCCTTCGTCGAATAGATATCCTTGTACTGTTCGCGCAGCAGGTTCTTCTGGACCTTGCCCATCGTGTTGCGCGGCAGGTCGTCGACGATGAAGACCTGCTTGGGCAGCTTGAACTTGGCGAGGCGCTGTTCGAGCGTCTGCGCGATCGAGGCGGCGGTGAGGGTCGCGCCGGGCTTCACCACCACGACGGCGGTGACGCCCTCGCCGAAATCCGGGTGCGGGCAGCCGATCACGGCGCTCTCGATCACGCCCGGCATCTCGTCGATCTCGGTCTCGACCTCCTTGGGATAGACATTGTAGCCGCCGGTGATGATGAGGTCCTTGCCGCGCCCGACGATGTGGACATAGCCGGCCGCATCGATCTTGCCGAGGTCGCCGGTGATGAAGAAGCCGTCCGGCTTGAACTCGGCCGCGGTCTTCTCGGGGTTGTGCCAGTAGCCCTTGAAGACGTTGGGGCCCTTGACCTCGATCATGCCGATTTCGTCTGCGGCCAGTCCCCTGCCCGTCTCGGGATCGACGACGCGGGCCGACACGCCCGGCAGCGGGAAGCCGACCGTGCCCGCCACCCGCTCGCCCTCATAGGGGTTCGAGGTGTTCATGTTCGTCTCGGTCATGCCGTAGCGCTCGAGGATGGCGTGGCCGGTGCGCTCGCGCCATTCGCGATGCGTCTCGGCCAGCAGCGGCGCCGAGCCGGAGACGAAGAGGCGCATGTGCTTCGTCGCGTCCTTCGTCAGGCGGGCATCCTGCAGCAGCCGGACATAGAAGGTCGGCACGCCCATCATGCAGGTCGCCTGGGGCAGGTGCTTGAAGACCTGGTCGGGATCGAATTTCGGCAGCAGGATCATCGAGGCGCCGGAGAACAACACGCAGTTGGTCGCGACGAAAAGGCCGTGCGTGTGGAAGATCGGCAGCGCGTGCAGCAGCACGTCGTCCCTGGTGAAGCGCCAGTAATCGACCAGCGCCAGCGCGTTGGAGGCGAGGTTGTCATGGCTGAGCATCGCGCCCTTCGAGCGCCCGGTCGTGCCCGAGGTGTAGAGGATCGCGGCGAGATCGTCCGGCCCGCGCGCTATGTCGGCGAACGCGGTCGAAGCGGCGAGCGCCTTGTCGGAGAGCGAGCCGGCGGAGACGTCCGGCGAGCGCCAGACGCCCAGCGTCTCGAGCTTGGCGCCGGCGTTGTCGGCATAGGGCTTCAGCGCGTTGGCCTTGGCCGGATCGCAGACGAAGACGGCCGGCTGCGCGTCGCCGAGGAAGTATTCGATCTCGGCGGGGGTATAGGCCGTGTTGAGCGGCAGGAAGATCGCGCCCGCGCGCACCGCGCCCAGATAGAGCATCAAGGCCTCGATCGACTTCTCGACCTGGACGGCCACCCGGTCGCCCGGCTGAACACCCAGCGCAACCAGCGCATTGGCGAAGCGGGCGGAGACATCGACCATGTCGGCATAGCTGTAGCGCCGGCCGTCGTCGAGGAGGGCGAAGGGAGCATCCGGCGCCGGCATCCGAGACCTGACCAGGTCGAACAGGTGGTTGCCCATGATCAGGGTCCTTTCAGGCGTAGCCGTCGCGTTTCGCGGCCCCTCGGGATGGGGCCGTTCTCCCATTGGCGTCACGTGCGTCGCGGGTCAACTCGCGGCCGGCCGCACCAGCTTGCGCACGGCGGCCGAGGCGACGACCGTGTTGCGGGTGGCGAAGGCCTCGTGATTGGTTTCGATGTCGTCGAGCTCGTAGCGATAATTGACCATCACGCCATGCGACTCGCGCAGCCCCCGCGCCGACAGGTTGCCGCCGACATTGATGCGCTCCAGCCGCGCGCCGTTGCCGAGATGGAAGCGGGCGACGGGGTCGATGACGCGCCCGGAGGCCGTGCGTGCGCGCAGCATGTAATGCGCCATCATCTGGCCCAGCAGCTTGTCGCGGCGCAGCCGGGTCGCGTCGTCGAGCGAAATCGTCTCGCCGGCCGGTCGGGCGAGTTCCGAGCGCTCCTCATTGGTCAGGGCCAGATCGCCCGGTTCGGCGACAATGCCCGCTAGCCAGCGCGCGAAGCCCGGCACCGGCGACAGGGTGACGAAGGTCTCGAGCCCCGGCAGCTCGCGCTTCAGATCCTCGGCAACCTGCTTGATCAGGAAGTTGCCGAAGGAGATGCCGCGCAGGCCCTCCTGGCAGTTGGAGATGGAATAGAACACGGCGGTCGTCGCCTCGCCCGCGGGCAGCACCTCGCGCTCCCCGCTCAGCACCTCGCCGATGCTGGCCGGAATCGAGCGCGTCAGCGCCACTTCGACGAAGATCAGCGGCTCGTCGACCAGCTGCGGATGGAAAAAGGCAAAGCAGCGACGGTCGGCCGGCTCGAGCCGGCGGCGCAGATCGTCCCAGCCCTGGATCTCGTGGACGGCCTCGTAGCGGATGATCTTCTCGAGCACATTGGCCGGCGAGCGCCAGTCGATGCGGCGCAGAACGAGGAATCCGCGGTTGAACCAGGAGCCGAAGAGATGCCGGAAATCGGCATCGACAGCCAGCAGGTCGCGGTCGCTCTCCATCGCCTCGAACAGAGCCTCCCGCATCCGAACCAACACATGGGTGCCACCGGGGGCGAGGTTGAGGCGCCGCAGCAGCTCCTGGCGGCGCGGCTCCGAGGCAAGGTGAAGCGCCGAGATCGTGGCCGCACCGGGTTCGTTGCGATAGGCCTCGATCGCCTTGTCGAGCCGGTCGTGATCCGGCCCGAAGCGCTCCTGCAGCATGGCGAAGAAGGCGCGCCGGCCCGGCTTGTCGAGCCGCTCCCAGGCATCGAGCACGCCCTGCGCCAGCGCCATGCCGGACGCCTCGCCACGGCCCGAGAGCAGATCCTCGCAGAGCCGGTCGATCGGCCGGTTGCGCTGCGCCATGAAGCGCTCGAAGCCGATCAGGGCCCGGCCGCGATCGGCCACATTGGTCAGCAATTCGCCGAGAAACGCCATGTCGCTGCGGACCTCCCGGGGCCATCATGCCCTGCCGGGCGGCGGGTGCAAGCCCGCCTTCGCCGACCCGGGCCTCAGCGCAGAAGGGCCCAGGCCTTGAGGAAGAAGTCGGGCGCACCGAAATTGCCGGATTTAAGCGCGATCACCATGTCGCGGCCCTGCGCTACGCGGGTCCAGGGCACGCCCGGATCGATCTCCGGGCCGATCTCGAGCAGGCCGATGCCGAGCCCCTGGACGACGGCGCCCGAGGTCTCGCCGCCGGCGACCAGCAGGCGGGAGACGCCGCCCTCGGCGAGCAGGGCCGCCGTCTGCGCGAAGGCGTGCTCGACCGTCTCGCCAGCCCGCTCGCGCCCGAGCTTGTCCTGGATCGCCGCGACCTCCGCCGGATCGTCGCTCGAATAGAGCAGGAAGGGGGTCTCCGCCGCCTGCGCCAGTGCCCAGGCGGCGAGCCCCGCAGCATCCTGCGCACCCGACACCAGCGCCATCGGATCGACCTTCAGCGCCGGATAGCCGGCCTCGATCGCCTTGGCGATCTGGCCGCGCGTCGCCGTCGAGCAACTGCCGGAGATGATGCCGGCGCGGCCCTTCGGCGCCGCGAGGCTGGCCGCGATCTCGCGTTCCGGCAGCAGGCCGGCACGGCGGAAGTTCTGCGGCAGCCCCATCGCGATGCCGGAACCGCCGGTGAGGAGCTTGTGATCGGCAACCGCCTCGCCCAGCACCATCAGATCGGCGTTGGTGAGCGCGTCGGTGACGACATAGCGCACGCCCTGGTCGGTCAGCGCGCCGAAGCGGGCCTTCACCGCATCGGCCCCGGCGAGCACGGTCGCGTAGTCCACCAGCCCGACGCCGCCGTTCGCCTGCGCGCCCATCAGGCGGATCAGGCTCGAATCCCGCATCGGCGTGAGCGGATGGTCCTTCATCGAGCTTTCGTGGAGCGGCACGGCGCCGACGAAGAGGTAGCCTTGGTAGATCGAGCGGCCATTGGCCGGGAATGCGGGGCAGACGATGGCGAGACCGGCGCCGAGCCGCTGCGCCAGCGCATCGGCGACGGGGCCGATATTGCCCTGTGCCGTCGAGTCGAAGGTCGAGCAGTATTTGAACAGGATCTGCCGCGCGCCCGCAGCCAGCAGCGCCTCGCAGGCGGCGAGCGAATCGGCGACGGCCTCGGCGACGGGGTTGGTGCGCGACTTCAACGCGACGACGACGGCATCGGCCTCGGGCAGCGCCTGGCCGGGGCGCGGAACGCCGATCGTCTGCACGGTTCTCATGCCGCTGCGGTTGAGCATGAGCGCCACATCGGTCGCGCCCGTCATGTCGTCGGCGATCACACCCAGCAGCATCGTCGTTCCTCCGTTCGGCTTCATGCCGGTCTCGTTGGGTGGTCTTGTAGCGATCTGTCGCCGTCAAGGCGATCCGGCGAGCGCGAGGGGCACGCATGCCAGCCGCATCGAGGCTGGCCGCCAAATTGCATACGGGCGGCCTCCGTAACGGCATGCAATCCGGACGCCGACGCTGCGCTGCGGCATCGACGCCAGCGTAAAATTGCATCAGGCTGGTACCAACCGGAACGATCTTCGGCGATCATGACCGCTAACGACAACAGGGGACATCCGATGAAGCTTCTCACCGCACTGGCCTGCGCCACCGCCCTGACGCTCGCCGCCCTGCCCGCCCTTGCGCAGGCGCCCTCGACCCTGCGGATCGGACTGCAGGAGGACCCCGACGTGCTCGACCCACACAAGGCGCGCACCTTCGTCGGCCGGATCGTGTTCAAGGGGCTCTGCGACAAGCTCCTCGACATCACGCCCGATCTCAAGATCGTGCCGCGGCTGGCGACCGAGTGGTCCTTCTCGGCCGACGGACTGACGCTGACGATGAAGCTGCGCAGCGATGCGAAGTTCCATGACGGCGAGGCCTTCGATGCCGAGGCCGCCAAGGCCAGTCTCGAGCGCGCCCGCACGCTGCCCGACTCGCTTCGCAAATCCGAGCTGGCTTCGGTCGATAGCATCAGCGTCGTCGACCCCACCACGATCGCGCTCAAACTGAAGCGGCCGGACGCGACGCTGCTCGCGCAGCTCACCGACCGCGCCGGCATGATGCTGGCGCCCAAGAGCCTGGCCGGCGATGTCGGCTCGAAGCCGGTCTGCTCCGGTCCCTACAAATTCGTCGAGCGTGTCCAGAACGACCGCATCGTGCTGGAGCGCTTCAAGGAGCATTGGGAAGCGCAGAACTATCATTTCGACCGGGTGATCTACCGCGCCATTCCCGACACCACGGTGCGGCTGGCCAATCTGCGCTCGGGCGAGCTCGACATGCTGGAGCGGCTGGCGCCGACCGATGTGAAGTCGGCCCGGTCCGACAAGTCGCTCGCCGTCGCCAGCGTGGCCAATCTCGGCTACCAGGGCATCACCATCAACACCGGCAACGGCGACGCCGCCAAGCAGCCGATGGGCCTGGACAAGCGGGTGCGCCAGGCGCTCTCGCTCTCGATCGACCGCAAGGTCCTCAGCCAGGTCGTGTTCGAGGGGCTCTA